>JBNKCL010000092.1:0-8628 GCA_050287725.1 Sedimenticolaceae bacterium | reverse complement strand
CACCACCAGGGCGTCGGCCTCCTGCAGCGCCTCCTCCGGGGTGGCGCAGAGCTTCAGATCCTCCCGCTCGCCGTAGATCCGGCGCGCCTCATCCCGCGCCTCCGGGTCATAGGCCTGGACGACGGCGCCCGCCGACCAGAGGGCCTCCATCAACACCCGGCTCGGCGCCTCCCGCATGTCGTCGGTATTGGGCTTGAAGGCGAGCCCCCACAACGCGAAGCGCTTGCCCTGGAGCGCGCCCCCGTAGTGGCGGTGGATCTTGTGAAACAGCACCTGCTTCTGGTCCTCGTTGACCGCTTCCACCGCCTGCAACACGCGCGCCTGGTAGTCATGCCGCCGCGCCGCGTGCTCCAGCGCCTTTACGTCCTTCGGGAAACAGGAGCCGCCGTAACCGATGCCGGGATAGATGAAGTGATAGCCGATACGGGGGTCGGCGCCGATCCCCTTGCGCACCTGCTCGATATCGGCCCCCATGCGCTCGGCGATATTGGCCAGTTCGTTCATGAAGGTGATCTTGGTGGCCAGCATGGCGTTGGCGGCGTATTTGGTGAGTTCCGCGGAACGCACATCCATTACGATCAGCCGGTCGCGGTTCCGGTTGAAGGGGGCGTAGAGTTCGCGCAGCAGTTCGGTGGCGCGGGCGTGATCGGTGCCCACGATAATGCGATCCGGTTTCATAAAGTCGTCGATGGCGTCCCCCTCCTTGAGGAACTCCGGATTGGAGACCACATCGAACTCGAGCTCGCCGCAGCCCCGTTCCCGCAGGCGGGCGTGGACCGCCGCGCGCACCTGATCGGCGGTCCCCACCGGCACCGTGGATTTGGTAATGACCACCTTGTGCTCGCTCATGTGCTCGCCGATGCTGGCGGCCACCGCCAGCACATGCTGGAGATCGGCGGAACCGTCCTCGTCCGGCGGGGTGCCGACCGCGATCATCTGCAACTGGCCGTGCGCGACCCCACGGGCCACGTCGGTGGTGAAGGAGATGCGTCCCGCCTCGGTGTTGCGCTGAATCAGGGGCTCCAGCCCCGGTTCGAAGATGGGGATCTCGCCCCGCTCCAGCCGGGCGATCTTCTCCCGGTCGATGTCCACACAGACCACTTCGTTGCCGACATCGGCCAGACAGGCGCCGGTCACCAGACCCACGTAACCGGAACCGAATATCGTTACTTTCATCGAATCATCACCTTTTGGGTCACGCGCCCGCATGGGCGTGCCGACCGAACACTCTGCGCCCGCTACATGATAAGCGCTGTGGATTACGGTTTTTACTTCTTCTTGGGGGCCTCCCGGGTACGAATCCCGGAGATCAGACCGGAGGTGGAGCAACCCTCCACATATTCCATGATTCGCACCTCGCCGCCGGCCTCCCGCACGCAACGGGCCCCGGGGATCTTATCCGGATCGTTGTCCCCGCCCTTCACCAGAAAATCGGGCCGCACCCGACAGATCAACCGCTCCGGGGTCTCTTCGGAGAACGGGACCACCCAGTCCACGCAGCCGAGGGCGGCCAACACCAACGCCCGCAGTTCCAGGGTGTTGACCGGACGCTCCGGACCCTTCAACTGCCGCACCGTCTCGTCGGTATTCACCGCCACCACCAGCCGATCGCCCAAGCGGCTGGCCTGCTCCAGATAGGTGACATGCCCGGCGTGCAGAATGTCGAAACAGCCGTTGGTGAACACCACCGACTCGCCCCGGCTGCGGGCGGCCTCGACGGCGGTGACCAGATCTTCCTCCGTCACCACGCCACGATGCACCACCTCCTGCTCCGCCAGGGCGGCGCGGATCTCGTCCAGCGAGGCGCTGGCGGTGCCCAGTTTCCCCACCACGATGCCGGCGGCCACGTTCGAGAGCTGGGTGGCCGCCTCCAGCGGCATCCCGGCAGCCAGCCCCGCGGCCAGCACCGAGATCACGGTATCGCCGGCGCCGGTCACATCGAACACCTCCCGGGCGTGAGTGGGCAGATGACGCGGCTCCTTGCCGCTCTCCAGCAGGGTCATCCCCTGCTCCCCGCGGGTGATCAGGAGCGCCTCGAAGGCGTGTTCCTTCATCAGCGCCAGACCACGTTCCACCAGCACCTTTTCATCCTCACACCTTCCCACCACCGCTTCGAACTCGGAAAGGTTGGGGGTGATCAGGGTGGCGCCCCGGTAGTTCCCGAAATCGGTCCCTTTCGGATCCACCAGCACCCGCTTGCCGGCGGCCCGTGCCTGTTGGATAAACACCTGCGCATCCCGCAGCGTCCCCTTGCCGTAATCGGAGAGCAAAACCAGATCGGATGTCGGCAGCAGGTTACCGAACTGGCTCAGCAGTTCGGTATCGTTGAGGCTGGGAAAGCCGTCCTCGAAATCGAGCCGGATCAACTGCTGATGGCGACTGATGATCCGCATCTTGGTGATGGTAGGCAGCGACTCCAGCCGTTCGAACCGGCAGTCCACCTTTTGTTCCTTCAGGATCCGTTCCAGAGAGCGCGCCATCTCGTCATCGCCGGTGAGACCGAGCAGAATCGCGGAACCGCCCAGCGCGGTGATATTGAGGGCGACGTTACCGGCGCCGCCCGGGCGGCTTTCCACCTCTTCCACCCGCACCACCGGAACCGGCGCCTCGGGAGAGATACGATTGGTGCCCCCGTGCCAGTACCGATCGAGCATGACATCGCCGACCACCAGGACTCGGACATCTTTGAAATCGGGCAGCTTTTTCATTGTGAGAATTGCCAGGCCAAAGAAAGCGAAATGGTACCACAGGCGGCTGAAACGCCGGGGGTTTCGGACATGTTCGTGCCGCTTTCGTCAGCTCCCGTCCTGCGCCGAAACCTGCGCGCGGATCTTCTCCGCCTGCGGCCCCGGCAACTCCGCCGCCTGCAGATAGAGGGCGAGAAACCGTTCGATCCCGAACCGCTCGAACACCGCTCGTTGATCCCGACGCCGCAACAGGTGCCGGAAGTTGCGTGCCCGCTGCCCGGGCGTGAGCGCACCATACCGGAACCGGAGATCCGCCACGTCGATCAACCCCAGCTCACCCGTCGGCAATCGCAGCACGTTGCCGAGGTGCAGGGAACGGAAGTAGATGCCGCAAAGATGCAGCTGGGCGATAAATACTGCCAGCTGCTCCAACAACCCTTCCGGTGGAACTTCCTGCCGCAACAGCTCCGCCAGCGTCTCCCCCGCCAGGCGCGGATAGATCACCCCGTGCCGGCGGATGGCGTGGCAGTAGAACAGCCGCTCCACCCGCACCGTCTGGATTCCTGTTTGACGCAACCGCTCCGCATTGCCACGAAAGCGTAGTGAGTAGGGGTAGATCGCCGCCAGCGACCAGAGCCGTTTGATTCGAAACAGCTTGATGATCCGATCGTCCGGCGTCAGCAGCACCTTGACCCCGAACCGGTCGCGCTCCAGCTCCTCGGCGTCCGCGGTCAGCTCCCGATACTCCCGCTCCGACATCCACCAGGGATTACCGGTCATCCGCAACCTCCTGTGGGGCGGCCCGCGGCGGCGGCGGCGGACGCCGGTCCAGGTGCCTCGCCACCTTGCGATAAAGCCGTTTCGCATCCCCCGGACGCCGCTCTCCTTCCAGGTAGCGCCAGATAAACCGCATGCGGTCATATTTGCTGAGCAGGAAGATCGCCGGACGCGCCAGCCCCGAGAGATCCACCATCACCCCGCGTGCGCGCCGGAACGGCATGCGGGAGGCGCGCGGCGCATCGATCCAGACCGGGGTATAGTGCTCCCCTTCCCGCCGCACCAGGATATTGCGCCACTTGAGATCGTGATGAAAAAAACGGCCCCGATGGGCGGCCCGCAACTGTGCCACCAGTTGCCCCGCGATCTCACGATAGATCCGGCGCTGCTCCGGCGCCGGCATCCCGCTCCACGCCCCGGTGGCGAAGGTAACCAAGGTTTGGGTATCGGGCACCTCCCGGGTCACCAGGAAGGTGGCGATCAGCATCCCCAGGATGCGGCGCTCCCCGAACGCCACCACTTCGAGGGTCGGAATGCCGAGGGCGTGCAGCCGCCGGTAGGCCCAGGTCTCCACCGCCGCCTTGCCGGGCCGCATCCAGAACTCCAGCCAGAACTTTCTCGGGTAGACGTAACGTTTGAAGTACACCGTCCCGCCGTCCGGCAGAAAGGTGCGATAACACTTGGTGGCGGGGGAGGAGGACATCAGCCGGTCACCCACCACCTTGGTCCAGTCCTTGCCTTCCGCGATACCAATGGCTGCCAGCCGCTCCTGCCAGGCGGGTTCCACCCGGAACCGCCATCCGTGGAACACCTGAACCATGCGTGCAAGGGTGATCATAGGCAGAACCGGAACTGCTTCAGTCCCGCCGTTTCAGCACATAGGTCCGCCACATCGCGTAGTAGGGAAGAAAATCGACATGCCCGACAATCTCGAAACCGGCCTGCCGAAACTCCGCTTCCGCCAACTCCCGGGTCAGCACCAGGCGATTGCGATAGGGCTTGCCTTGCCGCCGGGCCTCCAGACGCTGGCGACGCCACGCCTTGAAGTTACCGTCCACCCAGAGGGAGAGGCAGACTGAATCACTCGCCACACGGTGAAACTCCCGGTAGATCTGCAGGCGATGTTCCGGCTCCGCGATGTGGTGCAACAAGCGCATGCAAAAGATATTCTCCACCGCGCCGTCCGGCAGGTCGATGGCGAAGGCGGAGGTCTGAAACAGCTTGAACCGGCTACGCAGTTCCGGCGGATGACTGTGGTCCGCCACCGCCACCATGTTTTCGCTGTTATCGGCTGCGTACAATTCCCGCTCCGGGTCCTCCGCCAGCATTCCCCAGAAGCGCCCCGCCCCGCAGGGCAGATCCAGCACCGATTTCGGATTTCCCGCCAACGCCAGCGCCCGGCGCGCCATGCGATGCTCCCACCAGTTGGAGAAACGCCGCGCCAGCCCCGCCTGGTGTTTGGCGTGGTAGGTCCGGGCGTGCTCCGGGGAGTACTTCTCAGAGAATTCCAGTTTGGGCGACTGTTCGGTCAAGGTGACCTCCAAAATAGCTGTACGGGCCGCGGGGCTTTCCCGCGCGGGCCGTTATGCTAGCCGATTTGGCGCGAAAAATCCCGATTTCACCCTGCCGATCAAAGATGACATGTGTTGGAGCTTGATCAGGCGTAGGGGGACGGGTCACTCCGATTTGTTCGTGTCCGGAAACGGCGATGAACCCACAGATACTGATCCGGATACTGCCGCACCCAACGCTCAATGAGGTCATTGATCCGCTGGGTATCCGCTTCAATATCCCCGCTGGGGAAGTTCTCCAGGGCCGGCTCCAGAATCAGATCATAGCCGCTGCCGTCCTCCCGGCGCACCGTACAATAGGGGACTATCGCGGCGCCTGTCAGCCCCGCCAACCGGGCGGTGGCAGAGTTTGTCGAAGCGGTTTGGCCGAAGAATTTCACGAACACCGCCTCCTTGCGGGAGGTGTTCTGATCCTGCGCATACCAGACCACCTTACCGTCACGCAGGCTCCGGATCATTCCCCGCGCATCATCCCGGCGCATCGATTTATCGGTCCATCGCATCCTCCGTTCGTAAATAAAGCGATCCAGCACGGGGTTGCGATGAGGGCGATACATGAAGCGGGTAGGAACAAAGAGCGATAACATGGTCGCTCCCATTTCAAGACTGGTAAAGTGGGCAGAGAGCGCAATCACTCCCCGACCTTGCGCCCGGGTCGCTTCCAGATGTTCCAAACCCCGGATATGCGCTAAGCCGCGAAGTTGCGGCTCACTCGCCCACCATAACCAGATGCTTTCCAACACGCCAATCCCAAGCGACTTGAAATGCATCCTTAACAGTTTGCGCCGCTCTTCTTCTCCCAGCTCCGGAAAACACAATTCAAGGTTGATGGAGGCAAATCGCCGACGCTTGCGGGCCAGATAATACATCAGCGTCCCAAAAAGAGAGCCCATTCTAAGCTGCGCACGATATGGCATCGAGGCGACAACACGCAGCAATCCGATTACTAACCGGGTGGACCAGCGGGCAACTCTATCTGGAATAGTTGTAGCGTAATGATCTTCCACGTTCATCCAATCTTAAACGCCCAGCTCCACGACTCGACTATTTAAATATCTGCAATGACGAAAGACATCGCACCACGCTATGCATACAATCAAATCCAACTGTAATTTGATTCATCCGAATGGAATACCTATGCCGCCCCACGATATTTGATTACTCGCGCAGGCGATCCGATCACAATTGCGTTTTCAGATACATCCTTCGTGACAACCGCGCCCGCCCCGACCACTGCTCCGTCATTTATTGTCACGCCCGGTAGAATCAACGCATTCACGCCGATCCAGACATTGGATCCTATCCGCACCGGTTTTCTAACGATTTTTTTCCGCATCAATGGAGCGTTATAATCGTGTCCCGCGGTAATAACATTCACTCCATACGCAAACAGACAATCATCGCCAACTTCGATAACATCGTCCGCATGCAATACCACATTCCCTCCAAATGAACAGCGCTCGCCAATTGTAACATTATGCATTTTTTGCATAATACGCAGACCTGATGCATATGCCACATTACTACCCGCAGGCACGCCGAATTTCCGACACATAATTTTATATCTTATATACCGAAAAAAGCACAGCGGCGATCTGATCGAGTTCTTAATAAATTTCCGTATTCTCATGTTACACCCCATGCTTATCTGGCCATAGTGACTACCAATGAATTACAAAAATAATGAGTTCTCCATTTGCATTTTTCGTCACCGGCTCAATCCACGGCACATAAATATCCGGCATGTAGTAAGAACAAATACTTTTTGACGATTGCCTCAGCAAGCGGCACAAACTCTTTAACTCACGGCCTCTAGCATGAGCGCCTTCATCTCTGCTCGTCTTATAACAACATATCGCGGTTGACGCCACATTCCTCCAGCGGGACATCGCTCTTAATAACTCTTCGCCGTTCGAAATAATGCCGGTACTTACAACCGCATCATATTTATCCTCATCATCCGCTATTTCCATGCCTTCATATTTGTCTGGCGATACAGTTACGCTCCGACCGGCCCGCACACTGGCTAATTCGGAAAATCGCCCGGCGTTATGACCTTCGCAGAGAATTCTCCACGCACTACAAACCAATGATGCCAAAACCCACATTCGCGCGCCGGCATGAGCCTCCGACTGAATTGCGGCCTGATCTCCAAGTGGCAGCGGGCGTCTATAACGCGCGATTTTCGCATTCTCATCGAACGATACAGACTCCCCCAAATAGCGCCGCTCATCATACCAGGAAGAGACATCATCAAATTTTCGGTTGCGCATTCTGCTTAGTCTGTTTTTCAACCCATTTCGCATGCTTGCAATTCTACCCCTCACCCGTGCCGCAACCGCCTGCATCTCCATACGCCGGACGGAGGGAATATTGGTAGTTGTTGCAGACTTCTTCTTATTCTGCGCGCCCCATACCTTCAACTGATCATGGATCCTGTTCCATATCGCTTCCGCATGGTAATCCGCCCAATATCTTCGATATGCGGCCGCAGCGATTTCCGCCCGCTCTTCATCATGCTCCAGATAGTATCGGGTAAGATCGATCATCTCAGGAATGGTGTCGGCACCTACGGCTTCCACGCCCAACTGAAACATCTCTCCGAGCCCTACCTTGTTGTCACATATCGGCAGCACGCCATACGCCGCAAGCGCGTAGAGTCTTTTATTAATCGGGCCGGTAGAATTATGGATATTCCATCCCACCTTACTACGAAGATAAAGCTCATGTAACGCCTGATCGTCGATCCATCCTCGGTTCCAGTTTTTTCCATACACTGCCGCTTGTGGAAATGCCTGCACCAACATATCCATGCGTCGACGCCGCTTGTCATTTCTTCCGCACACCAGAACAATATCGTCCGTTCTCGGCGAATGAAGTACCTGTTCTTCCTCCTCCTTTTTCGGAATTTCGCTCGGTGCGGTAAAAATCGGGAGAAAGGCCCGTTTCTCACAACCCCAGCTTTCATACTGAAATCCTGACGCGATGTTGCCGTAAAACACCGCATCGAATGCAGGAGCCGCCGGATAACTCAGTTTTGAGCTGCTTTCCGGATCATCAAAACAGGAGAAAACGTTAAATGTATCGAGTGATGCCGCAAATTCAGGATGTACATTTCTGCCGTTATATACAATCAAAGCATCACAATTTTGCGCGGCCGCCTCTAACTCCCGATACAGCGCCATCAAAGTCGGATCGCGGTGCTTCCATAAACGATCCAGACGCTCCCAATCCAGTTTGGATTTCCTCAATGGCAACCATAGATTGAAGCACGAAACCTCGATCTCCGCGGGAGCACACCTTGCAATTTCATGATAGGCCGATTCGCTTTGGCCGGAGTCCGCATAATAGGCAAACAGGATCTTCACGATCTTTCTTTACTGGACCCGCGTTTCACTCCGGAACACGATAAAGACCGACCCAGGAATCCCTCATGTGCAGGATTCTTCCCTTGATTAGTCGTTTTCGATACAACTTCTCTACACCATCCAGCACTTGCCCGATCCACCCGAAGGAGCGGGCATGACTAAGAGAGAAATCATGCCACATGATAATCGTACCCGGCCGGCTCTTCTCCAGAACCTTCCGTGTAT
>JBNKCL010000091.1:0-76859 GCA_050287725.1 Sedimenticolaceae bacterium | reverse complement strand
CGATCTTGATCGCGGTGGAACCGATATCGAGTCCTGCAAAATACTTCACGCGGATTTTCTCTTTCTTGCTTTAATAGATTCAAGGAACGCCTCGACACGGGTTGAGAGCTGACCCATATCATCCGGACTGTAATCGGTCTCCAGGTAGAGCATCGGTATGCCGTGGGCGTTGAGGGCCTGCGCGATACTGCGTTGTTCCATCTCATAGATCTGACAACCGGCGAATACCTGATAGACCACACCATCCGCCTTAAAACTGTCGGCCAGATCCAACAATCGACGTTGACGATCGTTGTTATTGGTAAAGATGGGGCAAGTGCAAGGTTTCAGGTACCTATCCGCCAGGCTATCTACCATGTCGCCGACCAACCACTCATCCACAGCGGTCATATCATAGAGCATGCGGTTAGCGGAACAGGTTTCGTCCGCCACCACCACGCCTCCGGCTTCCTCGATCAACAGCGGCAGTTTCAGATTGGGAAACACCGGCGGAGAACCGGTGAACACAATCCGAGGCGCCTTGCGCTGAGCAGCCTGAAAATCCTCCGTTTGGCGCTGCTCAAGTTCCCGGTTAAGTTTCTCCACCGCTTCGGTCCAGCGATCGATGTCATCGAAAAAGTAGGCGTTGGTGACAAGAAACGCATCTTTACCGAGAAACAGCGCCGGACTGCTTTTGCGCAGGTTATGCAAAGTGCGAAAGGCCGCCTGGGCGCGAGCGGTCTTCGCCATGGCCGTTCGAAGATTTTTCCGCGTCAGCCTTTTCCCCGTTAGCCTGCGTAGACGCAGAACGAAATTGCGTACTGCGCGCTGCCAGTAGAGGCGCGCCTCCTCGCTGTCTTTGGAAGGCGGCAATTCAAGATCATGAACGTCGTATCCCATCTCCGCGATCATCGCACCGGCCTTCTTTTTCTGATCGCAGGTTGTAAGGTTCACCACCAGATCGGGCTTCCCGACGCGTGGCACGGGATTCTCCGAGTGCAGCATACCCAATGTCGCCTTGACCAGGGAGCAGGACTTGGCCGGCATAAAATCACCGCCGATCTGATCGTAATGATAGGAGCCGTTACACAGCCGCACCGGGGTCGCGCCCGCGGCATAGATCAACTCCTCCGGCGCATGGATACAGGTCGTCCCGACCAGCGGACCGGTAACCGACTGCACCTCACCCTGGCAGTAGATGCGGCGATATAGATCATAGAAATACTCCATGGCCTGCGGATTATCCTCAAAACGATCGACAATATGATCGAGGACGTTTTCCGCCTCACGCGCCAGCCGGCCGCGATTAAAGGCAATTGACTCAGCTTGCGTCGTTGTTTCGTTCACGTTTCGGTTCCTGATGGAGATTCATACGTTTCATAAAACCCTCCTCGGTCGATTCAAAGATCGGCATACCGACAAAGGTCACCTTTAATGCACCCTCTTCCGGACAGGCGGCAACGCACTTCAGACACAGAATGCAATCGTCCTGCATGATGCGAGACTGCTCGACGTCGTCGGCAATCTCCTTGATCTCCATATCGCAAACCCGGTAGCAGTCGCCGCAGCGAGTGCATTTGTCACCGTCCTTTTTCAGATTCAGTAACGCCGGTTTCGAAAACAGGTAGTGCAACGCACTCATGGGGCAGAAAAAGCAGAAAAAGCGTTTTTTCACGAACGCTCCGACAATGAACAGCCCGGTAATCAGCATCCCGAGCGCCGTCAACACCATGGTGGTCTTACTGGAGAAATCGATGGTGAGCTGAGAGGCGTCGCCGGTGAACAGCGGGATTATCATTCGCCCGGGACAGATTTCGCAGAACGGCGTCCCCATGGTATGCGGCAACAACGCACCTCCGATGCCGAGCGGGATCAGGATGGTCAATGCCAGCAATATGTACTTGATCACAGTCAGGCTCCGGAACTGTCCCTCGCTATAGCGGGAATAGCGAATACCAAGACGGGTACGGAGCGTGGTGATCCAGTCCTGAATGGTCCCTAACGGACAAGCGAAGCCGCACCACCCCTTATTGAGCACAACAAACCAGAGGGTGAAGAACAGGAAGGCGGTCAGCACCCCGATTCCCGCATAGCCGAACAGGGTGGACCAGTTACCCGACAGCAGATGTTGCAGCGGCAACAGGAAGCAGACCCCGCCGCGCCCTTCCTGATTAAACCCGCAGGCGAAGGTGGGCAGGTTATTCCCCAAATTGACGGCAAAATAGCCGCCATAAACAAGAAGGACAAAGAAAGCAACCTGGAGCCAGAAGCGAAACCTGCGCAGATTGACGTTGTTTACCGCCGTACGCAACTTACTCATCGAAGCGCACCTCGCGATAAGGACGGTTGCGGCGGCGGCGATAAAGATAAATGGCGAGACCGCTGAATACCAATGCAAAGGTTCCGATCAGCAGACCATATGCATAGGATTCATAATCTCGTGCCGAAGGATAGTAGTTGCCGGAATAACTGGCGATATAGGTCGTACTCTCAAAGCGCTTGCCGTCCAGCTCACCGGATTCCGGAAGCGTGTACTCGGCCGCCACCAGATAGGGTTGAGCATGTCGCTTCTCGAAACTATACCAGGGCGGATAGTAATCGCGAATCATGGTGTAGCTGACATGCCCTTCGCCGTCGCTGACCGCCTGCTTGCTCCATCCTTGCGCGGTAGCGAGAGCGACTTCGGCCCCAGGCAACGGCTCGCCGTTATGCAACACCGTAAAGGTTACCGTGTCACCGTAACCGAGGAGGGTATGAAAGTTCTCTTTCGGTTGGCGTTCCCGCACGATCTCCAGCGGGATCTCCGAATTATATTTGGGAGGCATTTTCTCCTGCACATGGTCATGACCCTCGCGACAACTGTGCTTCAACACCTCCGCTTTGGCGATCTGAAACCGGCGTCGCCCATTATTGACCCACTGATGACTGACGTAGGCGTTATAAAAGCCCTCGTCCGGCATGGGAAAACTTACGTTCAGCAGCCCATGCGCCTTATCCCGGCCGAGCTCCTGCTCGCTGACTTGCCCCTTGGCATCTAGTAGTATCAAAGGCGAAAAATGGCTGCCCATGGTGACAAACCCGTCATCCTGCGGGGTGGTACCTAGGCGAAGCCATAGATTCTTGTAGTAAACCCCGCGACGAATCTCGATCGGACCGCCATGCGAGTGGCGACCGCCATGCCCGCCATGCGGAGAGGCATCGGTGAGCCACAGAGTAGTACCTGCGATGGCAGGTGCACACGCAACAAACAGGAAACCGACAACCAGCCGGCGCAGTATCGTTAACATATTATTATCCCCAAGCAATAAACCTGGACTTGGCCTGAAGCGTTATAAAACCCGTGCAACCTCAGACCATTCTTTGTTTACAGCAACTTCAAAACGTATAAGAAAGACCTGCATAGATCGTTCTCGGGCCACCGACGTCATATGACCGCCCGGATGACCCGTAAGAGACCCGCTCTGCATATTTGCTGTCCATGATATTCAGCACATGGCCCCAGATCGCCCACGAGCCATCTGTGTAGGACACGCGCAGATTGAACAGATCCGGGCGCTCCGCTCTCCCTTGCGGATCGTCATTGGTATCACTGGTGTAATAACTGCTGATGCGGTTCCACTCCAGTTCCGCCGCCAAGCCAGGCATCGGCATCCAGGTCGCACGGGCATCCAGATGATGTTTCGGAGATGCGTTCATGGTATTGCCGCTGTAATCGGTGGTGCCGCTGACGAATTCCAGATATTCGTTGTCCGCGTAGGTGTGCGTGATATCAAAACGCCAATGCTTGTTCAGAGTGTAACCGATCGTGGTCTCAACCCCCTGCACCCGTACCTCACCGGCATTCACATAAAGTTCGAGAACGTCATCCGCCACCAACATGTCTGTAATATTGGTGCGGTAAACGGTAATGTCGTAGTCGAGCCGCGACTCCAGCAACTTGCCACGCAATCCGATTTCGAAATCCTCCGCCTTCTCCGGCTTCAGATCCGGATTCGGGTCGTAACCGCGACTCCCGACGAACAGATAGGTACGGCTGGGCACGACAAACCCCTGCCCATAGCTCAGCCAGAGACTCTGAGCATGACCAAGATCAACGGTAATTCCAGCCTTGGGACTTACATGGGCAAAAGTTATGCCCTCATCGTAGTTTGTCGTCACCCCATGGGATACCTTGTAGCCGGATGCGGAATAGCCGATGTGGTCGTAACGCGCCCCCACCGACAGACGTATTCTCTCGGTCGGTGAAATCTCGTACTGAAAGAATGGTGATGCGACTTTCGCGACAACGTCCCACTGTTGCGCGATCGCGGTGTCGGTTGTACGCCCGGCATAAGTGGTCGAATCCGATGCGCTATGTTGCAAATCGACGCCCGCGATCAACTGCGAGCGGTAAAAATCGAAGCTGTGCCTGTACATCCCAACCATATTCTGGTTAGTCACATCGCTGCTGCCGAATCCCCCGGTCGCACTATAGGACGGCGGCCCCTCGGAAACGGCATTGCGAATCCCGTAGGAGAGCTCCATGCTGGAACGGTTGCTCAGGTCAAGCTCATATTTTGCGCTGGCGGACTTTGACTGCTCATCGTTATAGGCATCCGTAATCGCCGCCTGCTGCCAATCTTCATGGTATTGCGCCTCGCTCAACGAACCCGAATTCTCCTGATAGCGGTCGAGATATTCCGACCTGACGGTAAGCGTGGAATCGGCGCCGATATCGAACAGCACCTTGCCGCTCACCTGAGTCCGATTATTGACCGTGCGGTCCTGCCAACCGTCATACTCGAGTTTGTTGGCATCAAAAAAATAGCCGAACGAATCCACGCTGCCGGCCGCGGACACGCCGCCACGGCCGCGACCGTACATCCCGCCCTCGCCCCACACCCGGAACTCCGGCTCCAGCGGCGGCTTGCGGGTTATCACATTGATCACACCGCCCAACGCGTTGCTTCCGTATAACGCCGAAGCCGGCCCCCTCACCACCTCGACCCGCTCGATATCGGAGGTATTGGTATCCTCCGGCGACGAGATGGTACCGCTGCCAAAAGCGGAACTGGTAGCCAGCCCGTCAATCAAGTTAATCGTATAGTTTTTGCCGCCGATCGGGATACGTAGATTTCGGATCATACTGTAACCGGGTATACGCTTAAGCAGCTCCCGGCGCGAATCGACGAACTTGACCGTATCCAACTCCTTCTCATCAATCACGCTGACACTCGCAGGCACCTCTTCGAGCTTTGTCTCCGTTCTTGTTGCCGTAACTACGATCTTGCTCAACCCATCTGTCGTGGAGGTGCTGCTTTCTTTTTCATCCTCGCTATTTTCTTGCGTCATGCCGATTGCGGGAAACATCAATATCATTACCAGCAACACATACAATCCCGCCCGAGGAAACGATCCTCGCCCTTCACTCTCTTTCATTCTTAAACTCCCCTAACCGGACCAGCTTTAGCCTGCTTGCTTCACTTATCGAGTCTTGTTATGCCGGCAAAGCAAACTTGTCAGGAATGGCAATATGCATGCCAACGGTAAGCTGTTGTTTCTAATAAAGAGGGGGGATTTCTCAACGAGGCATAAGACGCAAAAAGCAGGTTATATGCCGTATATGTCCGCAGTCACAGTCCAGTTTGGAAAAGCATCTCTCGACAGAGCAGCACAACAATAATCTCTGTCGTGCGCAGCAGTTATGTGAGCGGGGGTTTTACTTAAAAAATGCGGAGGCTTTTGCCTGACACAAATATTGCGCATCAATCTGTCGGACTTATGTTTCCTTCCGCCATCTTCTTCCAATACACAGGGTCCGGATGCGACAACAACCCTGATACGAAATCACGCGCTTCATCCAGATAATCTTCCGCAACAGCCGATAGTTCTTCTCCTAACTCAAACCGACTGCCGGAAATCGCCAACTGAAAAGCAAGAGGTGGTGCGGTTGCGGTGATCTGCGCATATACCGCCAGCACCGCCGCCGGCGAGAGGGCATGTGAGCTGTAGCTCCGGTCCTGCCGTGGTTGCAGCCGGGTAAACTCAAAGGGAGGGGAACAGGAGACCGCGGCGTCTATGAACAGCACCAGCGACCGTCCCTCCAGGTCCATGGCGTGTTCGATCTGTAGTTGGAAATCGGTCAGTGTCTCGAACCGGTCTGGGATGCGGCCCTCGGCCCGGTCCGCCTCCAGCCGTTCCAGCAGCCGCGGCCCCAAGGCATCGTCCCCCCGCGAGGGATTACCACAGGCCAAGATCAGTAACGGTGCCGGCTTCATTCCCCGCAGCCGCAGTGGGTCTGTCCGTCTCCATCCCGGCGCAGCCGGTCCAGCGTTTCTCCATCCGGTCCCAGCAACTCCAACTCCAGCGGCATCTTGCCGAGCGCATGGGTGGCGCAGGAGAGACAGGGATCGTAGGCGCGGATCGCCACCTCGATCTTGTTCAGCAACGGTTCGGTCAACTCCCGGCCGTCCAGGTTGTCGGCCGCCACCCGGCGAATGGAGCGGTTCATCGCGCGGTTGTTGTTGGTGGTGGAAACGATCAGATTGGCCTTGGTGATCAGGCCGTCACCATCGATCTCGTAGTGATGGAACAGGGTGCCGCGCGGGGCTTCGATCACGCCGACCCCCTTGTGTCGCAACTCACCGCGGCACAGGAGGTCGTCGCCGGTGAGATCGGGATCCGACAACAGTTCACGAATCCCCTCGGCGCAATAGAGCAGTTCGATCATGCGCGCCCAGTGATAACCCAGGGTGGATTGCACCAGCCCGCCGTCGGCAAAGGCGCGGAACTCCGCGCGCGCCGCCTCCGCCTGCTCGGTAGCGATGCGATCGCAATTATTGATGCGGGCGAGCGGCCCGACCCGGTAGGAGCCCTCTTTCGACCCGAGCGAACGGATGTAGGGGAACTTCATGTAACTCCAGGGCTTCACCTCTTCCAACAGATAGCGGTTGTACTCCCGGTAATCCACTCCGTCGAAGATAAAACTACCGTCCGGCGCCTTGGCCCGCAGTCCGCCGTGATAGAGATCCAGCGTGCCGTCGGCACCGCACAGACTCAACATATTGGTAGTAATACCGGCGAAGCTGCGGTTGGTCTCCAGATCTTCGAAGAAGATCCGCTTTATCAACGCCAGCGCCTCGCCGCTCCAGGCGACGATCCGGTCGATCTCCGCTGCCAGGGCGTCGCGCTCTTCGGGACTGAGCGCCTTGTTGACACCGCCGGGAACCGCGCCGGTACCGTGCACCCGCTTGCCTGCGGTGACCCGGATCACCTCCTGACCGAACTTGCGCAGCAAAACCCCCTGGCGGGCGAGCTCCGGATACTCCGCCAACACCCCGAGCACGTTGCGATGCACCACCGGATCGTCGTACCCGAACAGCAGATCGGGCGAGGCGAGATGGAAAAAGTGCAAGGCGTGGGACTGCAGCACCTGCCCCAGGTGCATCAAGCGCCGCACCTTCTCCGCCGTGGGACTCAGTTGATCCACCCCTACCAGCTGGTCCATCGCCTTGGCGGCCGCCAGATGGTGGCTCACCGGACAGATGCCGCACAACCGCTGCACCAGCACCGGCGCCTCCCAGTAAGGACGACCCTGGATGAACTTCTCGAAACCGCGAAACTCCACGATATGCAGCCGCGCCTGACGCACCCGGTTCTGATCATCCAACAGTAAAGAAACTTTACCGTGTCCCTCCACCCGGGTGAGCGGTTCGATCACCACCCGCTTCAACCCTTCCGGGTTCGGCGCGGTCTCCAGCGCGTCGCTGTCTCTTTCGTCTTGCTTCGACATATTCACATGCTTCTATCAGATATTGATCACCAAGGCACAGAGTACCCCGTGTTTTTTCCTAGGCTCCGCAGTAAAACAGCGGGTACAGGAAAAAATATTTTCTCGCCAAGACGCCAAGCGCGCCAAGAATTCAATCGTTCGCATCTAAAAGCCTCTTGATGAACAGGCACGGCAATGCCAACGAGCTGATTTCCAATCCCATATTCATTCAGCATTCTCATTCCCTTGGCGTTCTTCGCGTCTTGGCGAGAGTATTAAAGTTCCTGTATCCAACACGAACCACTCATTCAGATCCTTCACCTCGTGTCCTCTGCGGTGAAACCCATCAATCATAATGGATCTGCCGATAGGCGAATTCGATGGGCTTGCCGGAAAGCAGCTCCTGCAGGAAGGTCCAGATGGTGTCCGCCGGCGGCGGACAGCCGGGCAGGAAGTAGTCCACCCACACCACGTCGTGGATGGGATGAATCTTGTTCAGCAGCAACGGCAGCTCCGGGTCGTTGGGAAACTGCGGATTGGCGACGCCGACACCGTGCAGGTAAGACTCGTCCAGACACTCCCGGAGGGTATATTGGTTACGCAACGACGGCACCCCGCCGTTAATGGCGCAGGCACCGATCGCAATCAGGGTCTTGCAGTTGCGCCGGAACTGCCGCAGCACCTCGACATTTTCCGCATTGCAGACCCCTCCTTCGATGATACCGATATCGCATTCACCGATCTCCTTGATATCGGTCAGCGGGGTGCGATCGAACTCCACCAGCTCCGCCAGTTCCAGCAGCCGCTCGTCGATATCGAGAAACGACATGTGGCACCCGAAACAGCCGGCCAGTGATGCGGTGGCGATACGAACCTTGCCGGCCATATCAACGCTCCTCGTGCTTCGCCACGTCGCCCACCACGCTTACCGGTTCCAGATCGTATAACCGTTGCCCGATGGGCACGTCGAAACCCCGGTGCTTGGGCAGGATCGCCCCCACCGGACAGACCCGGGCCGCATGGTCGTCCGCCGTGAATGCGCTGTCCCCGAGCTTGCCGCTGGGAGAATTGATCAGCAGATGCGAGCCCATCCCACGGCCGCCGATGGCAAACACGTTTTTACCATCCAGTTCCCGACTGGCCCGTACACAGAGACGACAGAGGATGCAGCGATTGAAATCGATCAGCACCTCCGGATGGGAGGCGTCCACCTTCCGCAAGGGATAGAAATAGGTGAACTCCGGCGCCAGCATGTTGCAATAGTAGGCCACTGCCTGCAACTGACAACGGCCACTTTTGGCACAACCGGGACACAGGTGATTCCCTTCCACGAACAGCAGCTTGAGCAGCAGCCGGCGGTCGTGCATCAACTCCTTGGTGTTGTTCTCCACCATCATCCCATCAGCCGCCGGGGTGGTGCAGGCGGAGACGGCGCGGCCGTTAACCTTGACGGTGCAGAGTTTGCAGCTTCCGGAAGGCGGCAGATCGGGATTGTGGCAAAGATGCGGGATATAAACCCCCGCACTCAACGCCGCATCCATGACCGTCTGGCCCCGCTCGAACGGAATCTGCAAACCGTCGATCGTGAACTGTCCGCTCATACGCCGCCCCCCGTCAGATGCGCGCCGGGATCGTCCCGGCCGGTGAGCTCCCGCGCCTCCTGCAGCGAGGCGTCCAGATCGAAGGCCGGTTCAAACCCGGTGGAACGTAGCTGCGAGGCGTAGATCTTGGGAAACTTCTCGATGGTATCCAGGATCGCGTTGGGGGCGGTCTGTCCCAGGCCGCAGTGACTGGCCTTGCGCATCAGGCTGCCGATGGCGTACATGCGTTCGATATCCCGGCGCGTGGCATGCCCCACGATCACTTTCTGCAACTGAAGCTCCAGTTGCGAAGTGCCTACCCGACAGGGGGTACAGAAACCGCAACTCTCGTGCCGGAAGAAGGCGGCGAAGTTCTCCACCATGCGCAGCAGATCCCGCGTCTGGTTAAAGATCATGAAGGAACCGCCGGTGGCCAGATCCTCGAAGGCGATACTTCTCCCGAACTCGGAGGGCGGCAGGCAACGCCCGGCAGCCCCCGCCAGCTGCACCGCCTGCACATCATCGGCCCCGCACTCCGCCAGCACCGACTCCACCGTCACCCCGAACGGCACCTCGTAGACCCCCGGATGCTTACAGTCACCGGAGACACTGAGCAGCTTGGTACCGGCGGACTCCTCGGTGCCACGCGACCGGAACCACTCCGCGCCGTGGGCGGCGATCCCGGCGGCGGCCACCAGGGTCTCCACATTGTTCACCACCGTGGGTCGCCCCAGATAACCGCTGGTAACCGGAAACGGCGGCCGGATGCGCGGAGAGCCCCGCTTTCCCTCCAGTGACTCCAGCAGTGCCGACTCCTCGCCGCAGATGTAAGCGCCGGCCCCCAGGTGAATCTCGATGTCGAAATGGAAACCCGCCCGGCCGCCGATATCCCGACCCAGCAGTCCCGCCTCCCGGCGGCGTTGCAGTTCCGCTTCCAGCCCCTGCAACAGATAGAGATATTCACCGCGCAGATAGAGAAAACCGCGATTGGCCCCCACCGTGGCGGCACACACCGTCATCCCTTCGAACACCTCTCCGGCGCGGCGTTGCAGCAAAACCCGATCCTTGAAGGTACCGGGCTCGCCCTCGTCCGCATTGCAGACCACCACCCGTTCATGGCCGGGCGCCTCATGACAGAGACGCCACTTCAAGGCCGTCTTGAAACCTGCCCCGCCGCGTCCCCGCAGGCCGGAGGCCTGCAGCTCCGCCAGCATATTCTCAGGCCCCAGCGCCAAGGCCCGCGTGATGGCCTCCCCCTCCAGCGGCTCCGCCGCCAGCAGCAGATCCTGCCGCCGGACGTTCTCCTCCACCCGGAACAGCTCCGGCGGCCACTGTTCCAACGGAATCTCGGCGATGATCAGGTCGGCGATGCGGTCGATCCGTTCCGGTGTGAGCCGGGTCAGCGGACGGCCGTTCACCAAGGCGGCTGGGCCTTGATCCCCAAGACCGATACAGGAGGTGTACGCCAGACTCGCGCGGGCGTCCCCGATCTCACCCGGCGCCACCCCCACGCGGGCCGCCAGCCGTTCCATCAACGCCCGGCTGCCGGACATCTGCTCGATGATGTTGTCGGCGAACCGGAGCTGGTAGCGACCCCGGGAGTCGATATGCAGAAAGGAGTAGAACTCGATCACCCCCTCCACCTGCGCCCGCGAACAACCCAACTCCGACGCCACCCTCGTTACGGCCTCAGGCGGGATACGCAGAAACGACTGCTGCAGCCCGATCAGGATCTGCAGCAAATTCTCGTGCCTGCGGTCCCAACGATCCAACAACTCATCGACCCGGGTGCCCAGCGTTGTCTCCGTCATACGACTCCTTCCTGATTGGCGACAGCGAAACCCCGAATGGTCTTGAAATGTCCCAGACGCTGCGCGCTCTTCGGCGGATATGCCGATCTCCGAGAAAGTATAGAACCTATCCCGGTATCGAGATTTTTCATACCGGCAAAACCTTTGCGTGAACGCAGTTTACAAAAGACAAATGAACATAAGGTGACCGTAGCATATAAAAAACATTAGTAATATCAATGGAATAACCTTGAATCGGGTGGCGTTTGCTCTTTATACTCCCCCTTCCTGATCGACTACACACCGAACCCGAGCCGCAAGTTCCCATGTCAGACAGCAACCTGCCCCTGATTCTCGCTCCCGAGCAACTGGAAACCGTGCGCGCTGATAACCGGCTGCTGCTGGTGGACCTTTCCAAAGAAAGTCTCTACCGGCAGGCCCATCTCCCGGGTGCGATTCATCTCAACTACTCTCACATCGTGGCAAGTTGCAAACCGGTGCACGGACTGTTGCCGGAGATCTCCGAACTGACCCATCTGTTTTCGGCACTCGGCATCGATTCTGAAACCCATGTGACGGCATACGATGACGAAGGGGGCGGCAAGGCAGGACGCCTGCTCTGGACCCTGGCGCTATTGGGTCATCACCGTTTTTCCCTGCTCGACGGCGGTCTTCACGCCTGGGTCAACGAAGGGCGCCGGATGGAACACCAGGCGGCGGCCGCGCCGACCCCCACCTCTTTTACCCCCCATCTCAATCTGGACCTGATCACCGATGCCGCGGAGATCCTGGACAATCTGCAAAACCCGGATCAGGTCCTGCTGGACGTCCGCACACCTCAGGAGTTCAGCGGTGAAAAACGGTTCTCCGAACGGGGAGGACACATCCCGGGCGCCGTCCACTGGGAGTGGACCGAGGCATTGGATCCAGACCGCAATCTGCGTCTCAAACCGGCGGACGAACTGCGCGCAGCCTTGGCGGCACGCGGAATCACCCCCGACAAAGAGGTGGTGGTCTACTGCCATACTCACCACCGCTCCTCTCACACCTTCGTGGTGCTCAGGCATCTCGGTTTCCCGCGGATCAAGGGGTATCCGGGTTCCTGGTCGGATTGGGGTAATCGAACAGATACGCCGGTGGCGTAGTCTCCGGACGTCGGTTTACCGGTTCACGGGTTCCGGCTACCATCACTGTTATCGCAGACATAAACGCGGTTCTGTTTCGAGAACCGATCAACCGGATGGTCCGACCATGAAATGGCATGACGTTATCAACTTTCTGAAACGAATCGGCGGGCAACTGTTCATACTGCTCCAGTACCTGCTGCCGCACCACCTGCTGTCGCAGTTGATGCATTGGATCGCCCGCAGTGAATGGCGCTGGCTCAAGGATCTCCTGATCCGTTCCGCAATCCGTCTCTACCGCATCGACCTGGACACCGCCGCCGATCCCGATCCCGCCGGCTACCGCAGTTTCAACGATTTCTTCACCCGCGCCCTACGTCCCGACGCCCGCCCGTTGCCGAAGCAGAAAAACGCCGTGGCCTCGCCGGTGGACGCCGCCGTCAGCCAGGCGGGCCGGATCGAGAACGGCCGCATCTTCCAGGCCAAGGGGCATGACTTCACGCTACTGGAACTGCTGGGGGGCGATCCTAAATGGACCGCCGCCTTCGAGGGGGGCAGCTTTGCCACGCTTTATCTCTCCCCGCGCGATTACCACCGGATCCATATGCCGCTGGCTGGCGCCCTGAAGAACATGCTGCATGTCCCCGGACGGCTGTTCAGCGTCAGTCCTGTCACCACCCGCTCCATCCCGCGCCTGTTCAGCCGCAACGAGCGGGTGGTCAACCTGTTCGAGACCGAGGCAGGGCCGATGGCGGTGATCATGGTAGGCGCCATCTTCGTCGCCAGCATGGATACCGTCTGGGCCGGGACCGTCACCCCCGGCTGGCGCCGTATCCGGCGTTGGGACTACGGCCGGCACTCTGCCGCCGCCGTAAAACTGGCGCGCGGCGCCGAGCTGGGGCGCTTCAATATGGGCTCCACCGTGATTCTGTTGTTCGCAAAGGATGCCGTAAGTTGGGCCGAATCCCTGCAGCCGGAGACCCGGGTCCGTATGGGGGAACAGATCGCAACCGTCATCTCGCAGTAAGCGGCTTCGGGGCGCCGTCCTCGCCGCTTCCACCCACGTAATCAGTAAAAAAAGGCGAAACCATGGATACCATCGAGTGCATTCGAGGCCGCAAGAGCATCCGGAAGTTCAAACCCGACCCGGTACCGCAGGAACTGCTGCTGGAGCTGATCGATATCGCCAAGTGGAGCCCCTCCTACAAAGACAGCCAGCCATGGGAGGTGGCCATCCTCTCCGGGGCGAAAAAACAGGCGCTCTCGGAAATGCTGACCGCAATGCTGGAGCGCGGGGAACCCACCACCCCCGATCTGCCCACTCCCACCTCCTGGCCGCCGACCCAGAAGGCCCGCATCGGCCAACTGATCCAGTCGCGTCAACGGCTCACCGGTATCGACCTGAACGCCCCGGACAATGTCCGTAAATCCAAAATCGCCAACTTTCACTTCTACGGCGCACCCCATGGCATCTACCTGCTGCAGGAGGCGGAGCTCACCGAGTGGTCGCTGTTCGACCTGGGGCTGTTCGCACAGAGCCTGATGCTGGCCGCCCACGCCAAAGGGCTCGGCACGGTGCCGCAAGCCTTCGCCACCGATTACGCCCGGGAGATCAAGCGGTTTCTCTCCATCCCGGAGAGCAAACGTCTGGTGCTGGGGATCTCCATCGGCTATCCGGACTGGGACTCCCCGGTCAACCAAGCCCGTACCGACCGGGCGCCCACTGAAGAATTCGTAACCTGGATGGAGTAAATGCCATCGTATAGCGACACCCTATGTGATCTGCGCAATCGGTCAAAGTGCGGATTTTCGCCCATCTGTCCAAACTGGATATACTCACAAATAATCAGCACACTGTCGTTCGTCACCGTGAAGGAGGTTGGAATGAAATCTTGGGGTTCCGTAGAAGAGGTATTGGATTTTGCCATCGGACAAGAGGAGGAAGCGGCGCAACTCTATACCGATCTGGCCGGGCAAATGGAGGAACCCGCCCTCCGGGAGACGTTGCTCAGATTTGCCGGCGTCGAGCAGCGGCACAAGGAGAAGCTGTTGGCGCTGAAACAGAGCGGCGTGGAACTACACCCTTCACGCGTGGAAGCGTTGGACCTGAAGATCACCGAATACATGGTGCCGGGAGAGATTCGGCCGGATATGAGTTATCAGGAGATCCTGACCCTGGCGATGCAGAGAGAGAAGGCCGCGCATGATCTCTACATGGATCTCGCGGCGGGAGCGACGGACGCCGGAATCCGGGACGCCTTCCTGGTACTGGCCCAGGAGGAGGCCGGCCATAAACTCCACTTCGAGGCCGAATACGACGAACAGTTAAAAGAGAACTGAACTCTGACGGATCCCACAATATACCGAAGTTAAGAGACCGAACAGTGCCTGCCGGAACGGCAATCATGAATGGATGAGCTACTATTCATACGAGCAGTAATGGATTAAGGATCAGAAAAGAGGAGATTCAGCATGGCCAAGCTCAAGAGATTTCTCGCCGCCGGCGCCGCAATCATGGGAGTCTATCTATTAACCGTGCTCAGCGGCTGCGTCCCGCCGCCGGGCGGCGGGGGCGGTGGCGGAGGACCCGGCAGTGGTATGGAGTGGAACACCGATCGCCCGGGAATGGACATCAGCAACTTCAATCTTCCCGCCGCCAACCCGGCACTCTGCAGAAACCAATGCAACTCCAACCCCTCCTGCCAGGCTTGGACCTATGTAAAACCCGGGGTCCAGGGACCTCATCCCCGCTGTTGGCTGAAACATAGCGTCCCTGCGTCCCACTACAACACCTGCTGTGTCTCCGGTGTGAAGGGCGGCGGCGGTGGCGGCGGCATACAGCCGAATACCGATCGCCCCGGTATGGACTTGAGTAACTTCAACCTTCCTTCCGCCAACCCGTTGCTCTGCAGAAACCAGTGCAATGCCAATCCATCCTGCAAAGCCTGGACCTATGTGAAACCGGGATACCAGGGACCACACCCACGTTGTTGGCTGAAACATCACGTCCCTGTAGCCCAACCCAACAACTGTTGCGTATCCGGCGTGAAATAGCGGCTGTATTTCGATGAGTGAAGGCAACGCCCCGTAGCTGCGGGGCGTTGTCGTTTGCGCCGACCGTGGGAGAACGACCGCTACCGCCCCCTGCGATCAGAATTCCCCGCTACGCAACAGCACCAGGGTGCAGGCACGCAACCGTCGTATGCCTGCGGCATCCAGACGACCCTCCAGCTCCGGCGACTCGCTGCCGGGATTGAAGATCACGCGCCCCGGCATCAACGCCACGATTTGGTCCGCCAGCAATTCCGACCGCCGGGGGTTAACATACAGGGTCAGGGTATCTACCGGTCCGGTAACCTGCGCCAAATCGGAGACCGCTTGCAGCCCTTCGATCTCGGATTCGTCCGGGCGCACCGGGGTTACCCGAAAACCTTTCTCCGCAAGCAGCCGTACCGCCTGATTGGAGTAACGGCCGGGATTGGGACTCGCTCCCAACACCACTACCTGACGTTCGGCAGGCTCCTCTTTCCGGTGTTCGATCATGCTTTTCTCGTTTTGCTAGAACAATAACCGCACATCCTGTACATCGCCGCTCCTGCGTGGTCGCTTCGCCCATCCCTGGCCTCCCGATAATTGGAGTCAGGCGCGTTCAAGCGGGAACGCCAGGACCTCATCAATACGCCCCGCCCCGGTGATCAGCAGCAACAGGCGATCCACCCCCAGCGCCACACCGCAACAGTCCGGCAACCCCGACTCCAGGGCCGCCAGCAGATTCTCATCCATGGGAATCGACTCTTTTCCCTCCCTTTGCCGTTTTTCCAGATCCGCCTCGAACCTGCGGCGTTGCTCTTTTGCATCCGCCAATTCCTGAAAGCCGTTGGCCAGTTCCATACCCTCGGCATAAAGCTCGAACCGCTCCGCCACCGGTGGATCTCCCGGCCGCACGCGCGCCAGGGCGGCCTGGGTGGCGGGGTAGTCGTAAAGGAGAGTGAGGTTTCCCCGGCCCAGGTACGGCTCCACCGCATGGGTCAGGAGCAGATCCAGCCAGGCGTCGCGATCCGGAAGCATCAGGGCATCCGAACCCGCAATGCCCGCCCGCATCGCCTCTGCCCGCAGATCATCGGCCGTACCGGAATGCGGGTCGATACCCAGATGGCGCCGGAATGCCTCGCCATAGCTGAGTCGTTCTACCGCCCGGGGTTGCGGCAGCAGTGAATTCACCAGCTCGGCGGTCTCCCGCATCATGGCATCCAGATCATACCCGGGGCGGTACCACTCCAGCAGGGTGAATTCCGGGTTATGGAGCCGCCCCGACTCGCCATCCCGGAATACCCTACAGACCTGGTAGATCGGCCCGCTCCCGGCTGCCAGTAGCCGTTTCATCGGAAACTCGGGAGAGGTATGGAGATACAGCCTCTTCCCGGCGGGCGCGCCCGGGCCGCTGAAATCGGTTTCCAGGCTCTTGAGCGCCGGGTCGGTTGTGGCCCGCGCCGAGCAAACCGGCGTCTCCACCTCCAGGACGCCGGCCCGGGAGAAGAATCGGCGTATGCCCGCCAACAGTTCCGCCCGCGCCGCGAGCATCGGACGGTTTGCGGACGGGCGCCAAGACATAAGTAATGAGGTTCCGGTTGGTGGCGTCGCCTCTTCAGGCGCGGGAGACATACTCCCCGGAGCGGGTATCCACCTTAATGGCGTCCCCGATCTGGACAAACAGCGGAACCTTTACCACCGCTCCGGTCTCCAGGGTCGCCGGTTTGCCGCCACTGCCCGAGGTGTCTCCCTTCAGGCCGGGGTCGGTCTCGGTAACCGTCAGGACCACGAAATTGGGGGCCTCCACGATCAGGGGACTTCCGTTCCAGAGGGTGACGGTACAGATATCCTGCTCCTTCAGCCACTTCAGCGTATCGGCGACTGCGTTGGCATCGGCGCTATACTGTTCAAAGCTTTCCGGATTCATGAAATGCCAGAACTCTCCGTCCGTGTACAGATACTGTAGATTCAACTCCATGACATCGGCCGCTTCTACCGAATCACCGGATTTGAAGGTGCGTTCGATTACCCGTCCGGTTTTAAGATTGCGGATCTTCACCCGGCTGAAGGCTTGCCCCTTCCCCGGCTTTACAAATTCGTTTTCAATAATCGAGCAAGGATCACCATCCAGCATGATCTTCAGGCCACCCTTAAACTCACTTGTGCTGTAACTCGCCATGTCGTCCTCAGGAAACAACCAACTAAAGGTGCATATCATACCCCGAACCGGTCAGCCGTGGCAGCAGCTCCTGGCGGACTCTTTCACCGATCCGGGCCAATTGCTGCGGTATCTGGGCATCGAATCGTCGTTGCTCCCGGTCTCCCGGGAAGCGGCCGACGAGTTTCGTATGCTGGTGCCGAGAGGATTTGCCGCCCGGATGGAGAAAGGCAACCCCGCGGACCCGTTGTTGCGCCAGGTACTGCCGATCAGCGCCGAACGGGAGCGCGAATCGGGCTTTTCCGTCGATCCGGTCGGAGATGCCGCAGCAACATTGTCTCCCGGGGTATTGCAGAAATATCGGGGGCGCGTCTTGTTGATCACCACCGGGGCGTGCGCCATCCATTGCCGGTACTGTTTTCGTCGTCACTACCCCTACTTTGACGCCTCCCTGTCCGGGGGATGGCGCAAACAGCTGGATCGTATACGCATCGACCCGACCGTCACCGAGGTTATTCTGAGCGGCGGCGACCCCCTGATGCTTGACGATACCGTTCTGGCAGGGCTGATCCGGGAACTGGAGGAGATCCCGCACCTGATACGCCTTCGCATCCACAGCCGGCTCCCGATCGTCCTGCCGGAGCGGAGCGGGCCCGATCTGGTCCATCTGCTGACCGGCTCTCGCCTGCAGACCGTACTGGTGGTGCATTGCAACCACCCACAGGAGCTCTCCCCTGGGGTTGCCGCCGCCCTACAACCGTTCCAACAGGCCGGAATCACCCTTCTCAATCAGACCGTGCTGCTCCGAGGCGTGAATGACCGCACCGAGACGTTGTGTGAATTGAGCGAGAGACTGTTCTCCTGTGGCGTCCTTCCCTACTATCTGCATGTATTGGACCGGGTGGCGGGTGCCGCCCATTTCGCGCTCCCCAAGGAACGGATCTGCCGGTTGGGCCGGGAAATCGGGGGGTACCTGCCCGGCTATCTGGTACCCCGGCTGGTATACGAACAGGCCGGAGCCGGATCAAAGCTGCCGTTTCCCCTCTGAGCTATAACCTACCGGTGCAATTCAGGTCACAATCGACAACCACGATCAACAAGTGCTATTCCTATACAAATTAATTAGTTATGCAATAATAGCTATTATAGTTATATGTTCGAACGGCTTTGAGTCACAGCGCGATGATGGCCAGGCGGATCATGAGAGGTGCGGCTCGCGGCCTAGTTTGATTTCATAATCAAGAATCGGAACCAGTATATCGATGGCCAGCCACTCCCGACTCGGGCTCACAACTCCCGAGAGAACGCCTGGACCTGAAAACCAGATTTTCCTCAACCTGAAAGGGTTTGAGGAGTGGCTGTCATCCCTTCCCATGGCACATATCGGCGAGACCTCGCGGCAGGTCTTCAAGGTCATGGTCGAACTGAATCGTCGCGATATCCCCTACGCCAAACGAACGCAGACGGTGGAGCTGCTACGGCAACCGGTCTCTTACATCAGCAAAAATCTGAAAAAATATTTTTACGACCTGCCGTTTCCGCTCTCCGCCCGTAACCAGAAGGTCGCCGTCCTGTGCCGCGAGCTACACTCAGAACTCGCCACTTCTTACAAAATCATTATCGAGGAACTGCTCAACGATCCGGACGGACGCCCGGACAAACAGCTCCTGACAACCGCGCTTCATCATGCGGTCTTCTATCTCTCCCGTGTTCTCTACTATTCGGCGATCGTGTACAACCCATACCCCGGCCTGGTATGGAAGGAGATCCATCTGCTCTACCGCTATGCCAGCCAGTTAAAACTCGGAGAAATACCCATCAAGGATGCGCTCAACGCAAAGATGGAGACCTCGACTCTTTCCGACCTCTATCGGAGGATTCTGCTATTCGGCATGGCATCTCCCTATAACTTGCGCCAACGGGAAATCGAATTTCTGGTATCCAATCTCTCTGAGTGGGCGCAGCACATCACCCTAGCCGCCTGCAAACAGCAAGAACAAAAAGAGCACGCTACCGGATTTCTGGTCCAGACCGCTGCGGACGAGCCGCCTGTTCACGCGACATTCGTAACCACACCCGTAACCGGGGGCTGCCTGCAAATCGACACACAAGCGCTGAAACCGGTTCTGCAGGAACGCCAGAAACAGCTGGGCACAGACGCAGGCACCAGCGGCATGCAAGTCGCCGACGTTCAAATTGCGCAGGCATTGCTCCGCAAGTACCTCCACACCCTGGAGGCGGTACCGAAACGGGCCTTTGTCCGCACCACGCTCAATTTCGAGCTTGAAATCGCGATCGGGCTGACGGCGATCCACGCCCTGATCGTCGAGAACCTGACCGCCAAAACGGATAATATGGATGAAGCGGAAAGCGAGGAGCTTCAAACAAGCGAAGAAATCACCCTTTCCCTCTCTCCGCTGGGTCCGCAATTTGACGAATCCGGCTACGCGCCCAACACCGCCAGCGGAGGGTGGTTGCAGGATCAAAGCGCACCGTCCTGGACCAATGGATCAACGGAGAAGCGCCACACTACGGTCCCCTGCAAAACCTTTAACGAAAGCGCCGGCGGCTACTGCATAGACCTTTCCGGGAGCGACTCCCAGGGTATCCGGGTAGGCGAACTGATTGGAATTCAGTCAGCGACAAAACGCGCCCAGTTCAGTATCGGGGTCACCCGCTGGCTCCGGAACATTCCCGCTCTCGGGCTACAAATCGGAGTCGAGATACTCGCAGTGACCGCCGATGCGGTTTTCGTCCACCCTCTGGACCAGGGTGATGATGCGCAAGCGAGCCAGAATGCGCTGCTTTTGCCGGAACAAACGATTTCGAAGCAACCAAGCAGCCTGATCGTGCAACCGTTCTTCCATCGCGTGAACGATGTGATATGGGTAACCGTCGCCGGGGAACAGAAACAGGTCCGCCTGACCCATCTTCTGGAGGCGACCGGCGCCTTCGCCCGCTTCCGGTACCAACCCCTTGATACCGTTATCCGGCCGGAGCGACCTCAAAAAAAGGCCCAACCGCCACAGGAATTTGATAATATCTGGGAGAAATTGTGAGTCAGTAGAGAGCGCCTTGCCGCCAAGGGATGAAATACTGATCTTTCGGCACAAAAATACCAATCCGTATCACCTTTTAGACTCGTAAAAAAACAGCCATGACAGGAAAGTTTCACTCAGAGTCCGCGATCGAACTGCTGGTCATCGAGGAATCCCCCAACGATGCAGAGACTATGGCAAACGCCTTGCGAAATGCCGGGATGACCATCCACCTGCACCGCGACGACAAAGAAGAGGACCTGATCGAAACGCTCGCAAAATCCAATCTGGATATCATTCTCTATACATTCGAAACCGGCAATATCGAGCCAAGGCACATCTTATCGTTATTACGGAAAGCCGCGGTCGATATACCGTTGATTATTGTATTTCCGGAGGCTCCAGAACAGGAATTCCTGATCGACGCCCTGAAAAAGGGCGCGCGCGATGCTGTAAGCAAACAAGATCCCGACCGTCTCACCCTGATCGTTTCCCGCGAAATTCATGATCTGCGAACTCGCCGAGAGCTGCAAAAATCCAAGGAACTGCTACTCGACATGGAGCAACGTTGCAACTCTCTGGTCGAGAATTCCCGCGACGCCATCGCATACATTCACGAAGGGATGTATATCAAAGCGAATCAGGCTTATCTGAACATGTTCGGCTATGTCGACATGAGCGATATCGAGGGATTGCCGATTCTGGACATGATCGCACCGGACGACCATTCCACATTCAAGGAATTTCTGCGGTCGATAGAGAAGTCGGAAGAGGCGGCCAAGCTTGAAACCAATTGCCGCAACAGCAGCGACAAAATCTTTGAAGCCGAACTGGAGTTCACTCCCGCCTCAATGGACGGCGAGCCCTGCACCCAGATTATTATTCGCGATCAGTCAATAAACAAAAAACTGGAGCAGGAGATCAACCAGTTAACCAAGCTGGATCCGCACACCGGGCTCTCCAATCGCCAATACTTTATGGAGCAGCTCGATGAGCTTGTTTCCGGCGCCGCGATTTCAGAACCCTCCTGCGCTCTACTATTCATCCTATTGGACGATTTTCAGAAACTGCGAAGCGCTGCCGGCATTGCGGTCTGCGACGCCTTACTCACGGAAGTGGCGCAAATTTTACAGGAAAAATCCGGCGAAAACGATATGGTCGCGCGGTTTGGCGACCACACTTTTGTGCTTCTCTCCGGACAGCTAACCGCCCAGGCAGCCGAATCATTCGGCGAGGAACTCCGTACAGCGATCGCCGGACATGAATACCAGAGCCTCAAGGAAAACAACAAGATCACCTGCAGCATCGGAATCAGCTATCTCACTGACAATACGAAGAGCGGCCAAGATCTCGTTAACGAAGCGTACAACGCCTGCGAAGCGATTCGCGATCAGGGTGGTAACATGGTTTCGTCCTATGACGAATCCGAAATGCGTCCCGCCCAAAAAGCAGATACCGAAACCTCCAGCAATCAAACAATAAAAGAACTGATTCGGGAGGCATTGGAGCATGATCGATTCCGATTGGTATATCAACCGATCGTAAGTCTGCAAGGTGACACCCGGGAAAATTACGCCGTTCTTACCAGGCTGCTGAATGAAAACGGGGACGAAATCATGCCAAAGGACTTCCTGGGCATGAAAGACGAACCGGAATTAATGAACGCAATCGATCGCTGGGTAATCAAAAATGCAATCATGGAACTGGCAAAACAGCGCGGGTTAGACCACAAAATCAAGTTCTTTGTCTGCCTGTCGGTTGCCGGTATCGCAGATGAAACGATGCTTCTATGGATTTGCGATTGCCTGCGGGAATATAACGCCAAGGGCGCATGGCTGACATTCCAGTTTCGTGATACCGATCTACGCGAACATACACAAAACGCGAAAAAGCTTATCGAGGGTCTTTCCAAGATCCGCTGCCAACTGGCGATCGATCACTTTGGCGAAAACCCGAAACCGGAAATGCTGCTCAAGCACCTTTCGGTTGATTACGTCAAACTGGATCGAAGCCTGACCCAGGGCCTTGCCAGCAATCAACAACAGCAGGACAAATTGCACAGCCTGAACCGCCTGGCGCAATCGTATGGCGTGAAAAGCGTCGCCCTCGGCGTTGAGGACGCCAATTCGCTGGCGGTCCTTTGGACCATCGGCGTCAATTACATTCAGGGAAATTTCCTGCAAAAACCCACCCCGACCATCGCCTACGACTTCAGTTCCATCTGAGTCAGGTTGGAAACTATCCGCCTTTAGAGCACACCTCAAAGCCGGGGATATTGCTTTTTAGGGCGAGCCCTCATTGGTTGGCAACGCCGTGCGGCACATGGCCTGTCGGAACATGATGGCGGGCCGATTCGCAGTGCCCGGTCTGATCATCGAAAAATATATCCGCCCCGAAAGATCGCAGAAAAACGCTCTTCTCCCTGCCGCCCAGGAAAAAGGCTTCGTCGATTCGGATATCCCAAGCCCGCAAGGTGCGAATCACCCGCTCATGGGCCGGCGCCGCCCGCGCCGTTACCAGGGCGGTACGGATCGGCGCTACTCCGGGCGGTGCCGCAACCTGCAGCCGGTGCAATGCCGATAAAAATCCCTTGAACGGCCCCCCTGACAGCGGCTTGCGGGCCGCGGCCTTCTCACTTGCAGAGAACGCCTCCAACCCTTCGCTTTTATAGATCCGTTCCGCCTCGTCTGAAAAAATTACCGCATCGCCGTCAAATGCAATCCGCAACTGATCGCCCGGTTCATAATGCGCCGATGCACCGGAAGGAAGAATAGTGGCCGCCGCAATACCGGCTTCCAACGCCTTGCCCACATCCTCCTGGTCGGCGGACAAAAACAGATGTGCGCCTAACGCCGAAACATAGCGATAAGGACTTACGCCTCCACAGAACGCGGCCCGCACGATATTCAACTCATGATGGACGATGGAGTTAAAGATCCGCAGCCCGGTGTCGGCACTGTTGCGGGATAAAAGGATTACTTCTACCGAAGCGGCGCCGGCATACAACTCGTTCAGTGCCAGTAATTTCTTTACCAGAGGGAAAGCAACTCCCGGCGCAAGCACATCATCTTCGTGCTCAATCTGATACTTACAATAGGCGTCAACCCCCTCCGACTCGAATACCGCATGCGATTCATCAAGATCGAACAGGGCGCGGGAGGAGATGGCCACTACCAGTTTGGAAGAAACGGACGGTTCTGACATAGGGCTATTCTGCTACCGCGGGAAGGCGTCTTCAAGCCCGCTTTCACCAATAACCAGCGGAACGGAGGCGCCGCAATTGAAAAGGCTTGAAATTTCAGCCGCTCAGCGATGAATCCACATCATACAACCGGGTCTGGTTGCAGCCGGTCTGTTTGCCGGTTGCCAGATGGTCGGCCGCCTCACTGTACAACCTCTCCAATGCCCGACCTGTAGGCTCCGTATCCCGGTCGCTGAACCAGGCGACCCCGGTACTTACGGTTAATTCTATATTTCCGGCCGCGCCCTCAATATCCAGCGTTTCCAAACGTCGCTGCAGACCTGTCACAAACCTATCCACCTCTTGCGGACCCGTTTCACACAACAGAACCACGAATTCGTCGCCCCCAAGGCGCGCCACCATATCGCCGTCACACGCTTCTTCACGGAGCTCCCGCGCTACTTTCATCAGCACCCGGTCACCGACCGCATGCCCCCAGCGATCATTGACAGCGCGAAAATCCGCAATATCCACCAAAAGCAACCCTAACGGTTGTTGTGCGCGGAAGTTTTGCTCCAGCAGGGATAGGCCCCGATCAAAAAACGAACGCCGGTTGGGAAGCTCCGTCAACTCATCCAGAGTCGATAGTTGTTGCGAACGAACATGCAGTGTCCGCGATTCTTCCCTGACGCAGCACTCGCGTCCCAATGCTTGATGCTGCAATGCCTCCTCTAATGCATGGACCAGGCGGTGATTATTCAGCGTATGCCCGAGGATGTTGCAATACAGGATCAGCATATGCTGTTGCCAGGCCTCAAAAAAATCCGGCTGGTGATGAGAAACGTTCAATACTCCGAGCATTTTCCCGCTAACGGTGATTGGAACCGAGACGACGGAGCCGCTACTGTGAAAGATGGTCTTACCACGGAATGGCTTGAACCTTTCGTCGGTTGCGCAATTCCGACAATACTGGATTTGGCCGGTCTCACAGGCGATCCCCATGATCCCTTCACCTACAGCAAACTCCATACTGCCTGCCGCACGCTGTTCCGATTCCAGTCGCAGAGACCCCACTTGTTCTTCCAGGCCGGAACCCACCGCACAACGAAGTATTCCATTTTCCAATAGAAAAACAGAGCAGAAGGCCAAATCGTAGTGCTCAATCAAGGATTGCAACGCCAACTGCAACAGGCCTTTCTCTGAGACCTGCTCCAAATTTACCTGGGCCAGTTTTCGCACCGCCGACAATGAATCCAGCAGTGATACAAAACGTTCTTGTAGACTAATTTTCACCATACTTTTTGGCATTGTCGCCATAGTGAAACATCCCCTATGACAGCAGCTCCGAAAGCGCCTCTAGTTCTTGACATTGTTCCGAATAATTCGCTTCGGCAGCCTGCAGGCTTGACTCCCCCAAACCCGCAATCCGCAGTAACGCCTCTTCCTGAGCCAAACCACCCGAACCCGGCGGCCGCCCCAACCAGCCCGAAACCCCCATCACCAACTCTGCTTGCACACGATGGGCCGGATCACACTCTGCCGCTTCCTGTGAACCGATCACTTGGACTACCGCCTCAGGGAGATGCCAACGACGCGCCAACCATTCTCCCGCCGCCACGCCGTCAATACCGAGCTGTTCTTGTTGCAATGCGGCCGGCTCCAGCCCCGGGGTTGTACGCAGAATCGTTAATATCCGCGAAAACTCCTTCGGATACAGATATGCCAGCAACAAATCACCAATGTTATTTAACAGACCACAAAGATAAACACTATCCGGATCGGGACGCTCTTCGACTCCAATTGCTACGGCCAACATGCGGGCCAGAATGGCACAGCTGATCGACCGAAACCAGTAATCGTGCAAATCAAACCCCGGGCAGCGATCCGCCCGAAATGCACCGTTGATGGCAATCCCCAGCGCCAGGCTCTTAACCAGGTTCAGGCCCAGCACCCGAATAATCGCATCATGCACCGAATAGATCGGATTGACTTGCCCAAAATAGGCGGAGTTCGCCATCCCCACAATCCGTCCCGCCAACCCCGGATCCTGGCTGATGATGTCAACCACCGTCTGGATCTCCACGTCAGGATCGGAGACCGCTCCCAGCAAACGGCTGGCAGTCACGGAAAGCGGCGGAAGATACTTAAGCTGCAATACCTCGCTTCCGCTGACGACTGACGGCTTGGTAACCATATACTTCGCGGTTTTCCACAATAATAGTACTAGATTCTAAAATGGCGGCTTCTTAATGAAAACCTTTAGAAATTTTTCCATCGATTGACGCCTGCGCGGCCAAGTTCGGGAAACGGCGCCCACTCCCGGGGTGGCCCCCCGGTGCTGTTTAGTGTTATATTTACACTTTCTAATTTTTGAGTGGTTCCATGCCCGCTCCGTACTGCTACTCACATCCCCACCCGGCGGTAACGACCGATATCGTGGTCTTTGCGATCCGGGAACAGGAACTTCGGCTGCTGTTGATCCGGCGCCGCAACGACCCCTACCGCGGAATGTGGGCTCTGCCGGGAGGATTTCTCGAAATCGGGGAGAATATCGAGGTCTGCGCCAAACGAGAGTTGGGGGAGGAAACCGGACTTCGTGACCTCTATCTGGAACAACTGTACACCTTCGGACGTCCCGACCGGGATCCGCGGGAACGGGTAATCAGTGTCGCTTACTTCGCCCTGGTCTCCCCCGATTCCCCCGAACCGCAGGCCGGTGACGATGCCGCGGAACTCGCCTGGCTCCCGTTACACAGGCTCCCTCCGCTGGCATTCGACCACCAGGAGATTATCCAACTCGCCCACCGCCGGCTGATTTCCAAACTCAACTACTCCACCATCGCCTTTCAGTTTCTGCCGAAAAGTTTTACGTTGAGCGAATTGCAGGCCGTATACGAGATCCTGCGGGGTGAGAAACTGGACAAACGGAATTTCCGCAAATCGATTTTGGCGTTAGAGCAGATCGAGGAGACCGGAGAACGGCGCCGCACCGGCTCCCATCGTCCGGCGCAAATATACCGACTCCGGCATCCGGATCGTGTAGATATCATCAGGTAACCAGCAGAAGAGAACCGCAATGAGCAAAAACATCACAGCCGAAGAAATCGAACTGCGACCGATCGAGGTTCCGCCCCATCCCGAGTGGCCGGAACTGACCGCAGATGAAAAAGCGGAACTCAAGCAACGGATCAAACGGTTCCTGAAGGAACGCAGCGCCGTACTGGTGGCACACTACTACACCAGCAGCGAGCTCCAGGAGTTGGCCGAAGAGACGGGCGGCTGCGTGGCGGACTCCCTGGAAATGGCCCGCTTCGGATCGGAACAGCAAGCCTCCACCCTGGTGGTCTGCGGTGTACGCTTTATGGGGGAGACCGCCAAGATCCTGAATCCGGAGAAACGTATCCTGATGCCGGATCTCAACGCCACCTGCTCTCTGGACGAGGCCTGTCCCGCAAAGGAGTTCGGGGAATTCTGCGACGCCCACCCCGACCATACGGTGGTGGTCTACGCCAATACCAGCGCCGCAGTGAAGGCTCGCTCCGACTGGGTGGTCACCTCCGGCATCGCCCTCCCCATCGTGCGGCACCTGGCCGAGAAAGGGGAGAAGATCCTATGGGCCCCGGACAAACATCTCGGACACTATATCCAGAAGGTGACCGGGGCCGAGATGCTCCTCTGGCCGGGCTCCTGCGTGGTGCATGAGGAGTTCAAGTCGGTGGCGCTGGAGCGGCTCCGCCGCCTGCATCCCGACGCCGCGGTTCTGGTTCACCCGGAATCACCGGACAACGTCATCTCCCAGGCCGACGTGGTAGGCTCCACCACCGCGCTGATCAACGCGGTGAGTTCGATGAAAAATAGGGAGTTTATCGTGGCCACCGACGCCGGCATCTTCTACAAGATGCAGCAGTCGGCACCCGATAAGACCCTCATAGAGGCACCCACCATGGGCGAAGGAGCCACCTGTGTCAGTTGCGCCCACTGCCCCTGGATGGCCATGAACTCGCTGCAGAACCTGGCGGCTGTGTTGGAAACCGGATCGAATGAGATTCAAATCGACCCGGAACTGTGCCGGAAGGCGGTCGTCCCCATTCGCCGGATGCTCGATTTTGCCAAAGAGCATGCAATCGGCATGAAGAACAAGGGAAATGCCTGATCAGGGGGCGGGGGCGATATCCCCGCCGGGAGTCGTTCCGCTCACGGGGGAAGCCGCCAGCAACTCCCGGTTCGTGCGCCGGTAGATCGTCACCACCGAAAACAGGTTTTTTCCCAACAGCAGGGCGGAAATCCCCAACAGCAGACCCGCGGGACGCGCCAGCCAGTCGGGAACCAATGCGGCTCCGGCGCAACAACCGATAGCCGCCAGATGTACCCAATACTGCCGTTTCGCCGCGCGGTCGGAAAGCAGTTCCTTCATATTGGGAACCCGCACACTCAAACAGCCCGACGCCAGTTGCCGATTCTGCAGATGGAACCAGGAAAGGAACGGAACAATCTTGTACAACATGCCGTTCACCAGCGAGACGGCCGTGCCCAGTAACAAACCGACCCCTAAGAGCAAATCCGGCTCCAAGCGGGCATCCCACCCCGGTAAGAAACGACCCAGCACCCACAGCAGACCGCACACCCCGACGGCAATCAGCCCGGTGCGCCAAAACAGCACCGTCACGTCGGATACCCTCCGCCGACGCTGTCGTTGCAGTCGCAGCGTGACCCCGGCAAACAGCAGGTACCCGACCACCAGCAGCCCCATCCAGCCCGTGGCTGCCCCCGAGGGAAGCCGCCCATAGGCGGCGGCGCCCGCAAGCAAGCCCCAGACGATCAGGCCCGCAAACAGGACCGGAACCATTCGCTGCCGTATCCAGACAGGATATTCGGGCGTCACCTGGAACATGGGAACCACCTGATAGGCCACGCCCATCAACAACAAGGCCACCCATCCCAACAGCCCCCATGCCAGATGAAGATTGGTATAGAAAAACGGCCGAACCAGCGGCGCCAACCCGCTCATCCCCACCACCAGATGCAGTCCGAGCGCCGCCGTGATCCCCAATGCGATAACCGCCAGCCACATGGCGGTAATGGTTACGTTCGCTACCTCGACCCGCCACAACGCCAGCGCTATCGCGGAAACGAACACCACGATCGCCAAGCCCAGAACCGCACCCGCCACCGTCAGGCCGAAGGCCGATCCGAGCAAAAAGGACGCCACCAACCCCACAGTTCCGACGGTCAACAGAAGATGTACCCAGGAAGCGATCAGCGTCACACGGGGTACCGGGGAACCCGCCAACACCGGCAGCATTTGAAACAGGGCGCCGAACATCACGGAGGTCAGCACGCCCAGGGTAAAAAGATGGGTCAATGCCAACGTCTGGTAAGACCAACGCGAGGCCAGGGCGTCGGGACCAAACCAGCACAACAGCAGCGCCGCAGCCAGGAGAAACAACGGCGCGCTCAGAAAGAAGCGAAACGGAACAGAGATAGGCGGCGCCTGTTCCAGGCTCAGGTTGGCGACGCTCGGAGTCATCTACCGGGTTTCGGCGTCTTGCAGCGCCGGCTGCCCCGCCACATCATCGCCCCGGCGCCAAATGAAAACCTCGTATCCCGCCGGCCCGCCCGGCCGGGTGCGCCAACTGAAACCGCCCTGCTCCAACAGGGGGTAAAGCAACATCGGTTCCCGCCGATGAATTACATGCAGATAGTCGCCGGGCTGCAACTCCCGCAAAGCCGCCAGGGTGCGCTCCAGGGGCTCGCAGGGCTCCAACATACTGACATCAATGGAGTGTTTCATGGATTCCGCATTATTCGGACTTCGTATCACCCGACCGGCTTCAACGCTTCCAGTTTCCGCAGTATCAGCGGGACATCCGTCCCCAGTACCTGATCCGCCATGCGGTACAGCATCTGCTCTTCTTTCATATTGTGCTGTTGCATGATGATCATCAGGGTTTCGGCAAGCCCCAGATAACCGTCGCGATCCCGCTTCTCCAGCGCCTGCTTCATCTCGGACAAGAGCTGTCGCATCTGATAGTGCTCCATTCGCATCACCGATGTGGGTCCGGAAACCTGCCCGGTGCGTTCCTCAAAAGCCGGGAACAATACCTTTTCCTCCATGGAAAAATGGTGCTCCATCGCCTGGAGAAACCGCTGGAACCGGACCGCCCCCTCCTCCCACTCCGAATCAGAGACGGAGGACTCCGCATCGGCGAAAATCGTGTCGCAACGCCGATGGTCGTTCGTCATGGTATCCGCAATACTCGCCATATATGCATCATCCTGTTGGGTTCCGACAAATCCGAAACTCTCCGGGGAGTGTCAACCCCGGCATTTCCTCTGCAAGGCATAAGGTATGAATAAAACATCCGCCTTGGCCCGGTTTAAGAACATATTCCCCGACAACCCATAAAAAAGCAAAAAAACATCTACAAATCAATAAGCTTCGCCTGTCACAACCACTCCCGTTGCAGGGAAATCGCCCCAACAGTGTATTCCAGTTTTTCATAATATTCCGAATCTCCCGGGCCTTGCGCCCCACCTTTACATCCTGCGGCATCATCTCGTAACATCTTCTTTCATAAATACACTTACGGCTTCCGCTGGGAGCGGGAATGGCGGCCGAGCGAAACGACCCAGTCCGCCGCTCCGCCCATTCGACACCTAACAATTAAAGATCGCTTCGCCATGCAGTCCCGCCAAGCACAGCCGTAAGCGACAATAATATGCCGGCGAAATGTCCGGCCAAGAGGGGATGCATCAACGTGGGACTCAAGAAAACCATCATCGTTATGTTTCTGGTGTTCGTGGCCGGAATCGCCTTTACCGGCCTGTTCAGCATCGGAATCAGCCAGACCAATACCCTGGAGTTCTGTTCCTCCTGTCACTCCATGCAGATCAATGTGAACGAGTATAAGGAGTCGGTCCACTACAAGAACGCTTCCGGGGTACGGGCCGTCTGCTCCGATTGTCACGTTCCCAAGGATTTTATTCCCAAGATGATCGCCAAAGTGGTGGCGGCGAAAGACGTATTTCACGAGCTCGCAGGCACCATCGATACGCCGGAAAAGTTTTATCAGGAGCGCTGGAATATGGCGAACAGGGTCTGGGATCGGATGAAAAGCACCGACTCCAGGGAGTGCCGCACCTGCCACGACTTCTCACAGATGGACCTGAGCGCCCAAAGCCGCAGCGCCCGGAACCGTCACGGCCGCGCACCGGATGAAGGCAAGACCTGCATCGACTGCCACAAAGGAATCGCTCACGAAGAACCCGATGAACCGGATACCGTAGATGCATCGAACCAGACCGATGAAACAGATCAGGCGGATAACACCGATCCAGGTGCGACAGCAAATCAGTAATCTCATGAAGCCCCAATTACACTTTCTGCTGACGCTCATTTTCATACTGTTCTCCGCCTCGGCCCTGGGCGATGAAGAACTGGACCGCGAGATGCGCCTGGCGGCATCTATCGGCGACAACCAGGCGATCACGCAATTGTTGGACAAGGGCGCGGACGTCAATTCCGCCAATGAGCTCGGGGTCACTGCCCTCATGATGGCGATCGAGCACGACAACCTGGATACGGTAGTGCTGTTGTTATCGCGCGGCGCCGACGTTCGAGCCAAGGCAAAAGCCGGTTGCACCCCCCTCACCTTTGCAGCTGAAAACGGGCATACCGCGATTTCTGCGATGCTGCTGGAACGGGGAGCCGATCTCCACGCGCGCACCCGTTCCGGGTGGGACGCGCTTTCGATTGCCGCGAAATACGGCCTCACCGACATGGTGGAGCAACTTCTGTACAAGGGTGCCGACCCGAAAGGAAGTGACAAGAAGGGTAAGACGGCCCTCATGCATGCTGTGGAAAACAACCATGCCGGCACCGTCGAGCTGCTGGCAAAAAACGGCAGCGATATCAATGCCCGTAACGATACCGGTCAGACACCGCTACACGTCGCCGCTGACAAAGGGTTCGTCGATGTAGCCGGCGTGCTTCTAAACAACGGGGCGTCTGTCGATGCGGTTGCGTCAGATGGCGCCACTGCCCTGATTATTGCCGCACAGGCGGAGCACCCGGAGATCGTCAAGCTGCTGCTCGCGGCGGGCGCCGACATCAACAAACAGGACGACGCCGGACGTACCGCCCTGATGGAAGCGGTAGCGGCCGGATCGGAACCTACCGTTGCACTCCTGTTGGAAAACGCTGCGGATACGACACTACGGGATCAGCAGGGCCGCACAGCAACCGATCTCGCCCGTGCCGGCAATAACAGCCAGATTCAGAAACTGTTGTCGCAGACGCCCTGACCGGCCACCCAAGGTCCCTCAATACCCAAACGCAGGTCGCATATTTCGCAATCGAACGTCTCAGACACAGTGTGGTCGAACACCATATCCACAATACCGAGACCGCGCAGGAACCGGCCGTCTCAGTACCTGAATGTATACAGCAGGAGAACGCAGCAACATGAGATATCTGTTGGCACTGATCGTCGTCCTGGTAACCGCCGTTGCCAACGTGAGTGCGGCGGAAAATAAGGAGACACGCCCCCCCGAGCTATTGGCCGGCGCCGATTCCGAAATGCTGGCCAATACCTGCGCCGGTTGTCACGGCAGCAACGGCGCCAGCAACGGCCCCGCCATCCCTACCATCTCCGGTCTCTCCAAAGACTATTTGATCGATATCATGAAAGGGTATGCGAGCGGCGATATCCCCGCTACTGTCATGGACCGGATCGCCAAAGGTTATAGCGAAAAGGAGATCATCCAGCTTGCGGACTACTTTGCGGCCAAGCCCTTCATCAAAGCCAAACAGACTTCCAACCCGGATCAGGCGGCTAAAGGCGCCAAACTCCACGAAAAGTACTGCCAAAAGTGTCATGGCGAAAACGGCAGCTCTACCGAGGATGACTCCGGCATCCTGGCCGGTCAATGGCGCACCTATCTGGAATGGGCGCTTACCGATTTTGTCCACGGCGACCGATTAGCCGGCAGAAAGATGAAAAAACGGCTGGAAACGGTGCACACCCGGGAAGGGAGTGCCGGTATCGAGGCGTTGCTCGACTACTACGCCAGCCAGCAGCAATGAGATAAAGAGAGAGAATCCGCATGAACATCAGCCGCAGAGGATTTATTCGGACGGCCGGCGCCGCCACCATGATCGGACTGGCCGGCAGCCCCTATCTCGCACTGGGCGCCAGCAAAAAAGTAGTGGTGGTCGGCGGCGGCACCGGCGGTGCAACCACGGCCAAGTACCTGCGCCTGATGGATCCCACCATCGAAGTCACTCTGATCGAAAGCAACCGGGACTATTACACCTGTTACATGAGTAATGAGGTCCTGAGCGGGGAACGCAACATCGATCAGATCCGGTTCGGCTACTCCGGGTTGGGAAAGCATGGCGTCAATGTGGTGTTTGACACCGCCACCTCCATCGATCCGGAGAGCCGGCAGGTCGTCACCGCCGGCGGGAACCGCTTCCCATTCGATCGCTGTATCGTTGCCCCGGGTATCGATTTCAGATGGGACACCATCGAAGGTTATGACGCACAGGTGGCGGAAACCATCCCCCATGCCTGGAAGGCCGGTACCCAAACCGTCACCCTGCGCAAGCAACTGGAAGCGATGCCGGACGGGGGCACCGTGGTGATCGCACCGCCCGCCTACCCGTTTCGCTGCCCGCCCGGACCCTACGAACGCGCCAGTCAGGTCGCCATGTATCTGCAACAGCGAAAACCGCGCTCCAAGGTGATCATCCTCGATCCCAAGCCTAATTTTTCGAAAATGGGACTGTTCGTAGGCGCCTGGGAGGCGCTATACGGTTATCAAACGGAACATGCCATGATCGAGTGGCATGGCGAACCGGAAGAGGCCGGTGTGGTCGCGGTGGACCCCGCCAGCAAAACGGTGACCACCCAGTTCGGCGATTCCGTAAAGGCCGATGTCCTGAATCTCATTCCGGCCCAAAAAGCCGGCAAGATCGCGTTTGCCGCCGGCCTCACCGACGACCAGGGTTGGTGTCCCGTGGATCTCGGCACTTTTGAATCGAAGCTCCACCCCGGCATCCATGTCATCGGTGACGCCAGTGACGCCAACGGGCTGCCGAAGTCCGGCTATTCCGCCAATGTGGAGGGCAAAGTGTGCGCCGCCGCTGTGGCGGCTCTGCTGAACGGCCGGGAGCCGGGCATCCCGTCCTATGCAAATACCTGCTACTCCATTGCCGGCCGTGACTACGCCTTTTCAGTAGCTGCCGTTTACCGGCTAACAAAAGACCGCAATAAAATCTATCAGGTCTCAGGCGGGCTTACGGACCCGTCAAATCGGGAGAATATGCGGCGGGAGGTAGCCTACGCCCACAGTTGGTTCAACAACATCACCCACGACATCTTTGACTGAACCTGCGACGCCAGGCAGTAACCGGAACTCTTTTCCTGCGATTTATTGTTGCGCCGGTTTTCTCGGCTGGGCGGTCTCCCCCGGGGCCAACGGGAGATCCCACGCCATGGGGGGCGGGTAGTCGCGGGAATAGTTCGGAAAATCCGGATTCAACCAACCGACCGGAGCACGTTTTTTCGGCGGCGGTCCCAGACGTGACACATAGTCCAGAACCGCATACTCCTCACGCTTGGTAAAACGGTTGATTTGTTTCTCCATCTCTTGATCAGCGTTGCGTCTGCGGCCGGAGCGAATCCATTCAAACTGTCGAGATAAATAACCGAAGTGCTGACCGCGAATGGAAGGAATATGCTTCTTCGCATTCCCACCCCCGCTCTTTCCATGACAATCTTCGCAATTATCCTGAAACAGTTTTTTTCCAAACGCAAGGTCATCACCGGAACCAACGCCGTTCTCCGGGTTCATCGGAAGCTGCGAAATATAGGCGGCCACATCGGCGATCTCCTGCGGCCCACCCAGCAGTCGCGGCGCGGTAAACGGCCGCATGGTGGGATTATCCCGGTTCCGCGCCCGGATATCGGCCAGTTGCTTGATGATGACGCTTTGAAGCTGACCTGCAATCTGAGGGTAATAGCCGTCCCGTGTCCCCCACCCTTCCGGCAGATGGCAGATGGCGCATACTTTGAACACCTCTCGCCCGTTTTCAGGATTGGGGGTGAGTTTGAGGGCCTCTTCCGCTTCTTGCTGAGCGATCTCCGCCGGGGTTTGAGCAATACCATCCCCCGCGGCGATCAATAGTGTCATGGCCACAAGCAAAGTTTTGGAACGACCGTATTTCAAACCTTTTCTCTCGTAACCGGCCCAAAACAACCGGTTCCTTGCGCTCAAATCCGATTCGGTTATTCAGGGGCCGTATTGCACAGACCCTTGGAGATGTTTGCCTGGAAGATCGCTTTGTGAACATCACCCAGGCTCAACATGCCTACCAGACGCCCACCGTCCGAAACCGGAATTCGACGGAAACGATGGCGCACCATGATGGTTGCAGCCCGCAGGATATGCATGTCCGGTTGTACCGTAATCACCTTTTCGGTCATCAGGTCTTTCACTTTCAGATTCATGACATCCTGGTACTTGTCCATCATCTTGTCGTAATCGACCGTCGCCCCCGACTCCATCAAATCCTCCAGGCTCGGAAAAAGACGGTTCAACACATCCTTTTCGGCCACGAGTCCGACCAACTTATCCCCGTCTTCCACCACCGGCAGCCCGGAGAATCGATAGAGACACATCAGCGAAACCACTTCGATCAGGTTGGTGTCGGGGGTTACCGTGCGCGATAAACGGGTCATGATGTCTTTTACCAACATCTACTGCTTCCTCCTTCGGTTATTCGGACCGGGCGTCCTAATCCACTTGTTGGCGAGATTTTCCATACCGCCCAATCCGGGTTGTTTTGCATGAATGCATATGGTGAAGAATACACCAGTTTCAGCCCCGGCTTCACCAGGAACCGAAAATCCATAATTTTTGAAGAGGATTTCACTGCGGGGAAACCGCTGTCCCCGGCTGCCCTTTGCTCTGTTTTTCTCCGGGCTGCGCGACCGCTTCCGCTGCTTCCGGGGCCGACGCCGAATCCAGGATCTGATCCCGCAACTGGTCACTTTTTTTCAGTTCCCGGCGCAACTCCGCGAGCCGCCGTTCCAGCCTCGCTCTCCGTTCCGCCAGTTCCAGATTCCTTTGCCGGGCGGCTTCCAGTTTCTCCCGGTTTTCCCCGATCAACCCCCGAACCCGCTCCGCTTCGGCTCCGTTCCCCGACCCTATGGGAGCGGAAGTCATCTCTTCCGCCTGTGGGGCGCCAGCCTGCGATTTATCATCTTCCGACTGTCCGAAAACCGGCAAAACCGCCAGTAACAACAGTGCAGATACCCATTGCCAGAATTGTTTCATCAGAGATGTAAAACGCCTGTTTGCCGATTCGACCCCAATCAGGGATTCCGGATACTTCCCGAATCCGTGACGATACTCCACTCCCCGCCTTGCTTTCAAGGCGACAGCTGCAGGTGATATGGGTATGGGCGGCCGGAATATGAAATCGCCCGCAACTGCCGGGCTTCCGACCGCTTGCAAAATCGCGGGGGCGGGTCGCCGAAGCGCCGAATGAAACGGAAGTTTCTCAGGTCTTGAACTGATTGATCATCTGTTCCAGGCGGCCTGCTACCGAGGCCAATTCTTCGCTCGACCGCGCGGTCTGCCGCGACCCTTCGGCCGTTTTGTGGACGACTCCGTTGATCGAAACAATATTCCGGTCGACCTCTTCCACCATCGCGCTCTGCTCCTCCGCTGCGGTGGCGATACGGGTATTCATATCGGTAATGGAACTGACGGAGGCGGCAATCTCCTGAAGCGCATTTCCCGCCAGCCGGGATTCAGTCACGCTATGCTCCGCCTCTGTCTTTCCCTCCTCCATAACCTTGACCGCTTCTTCCGAGGAATTTCTCAGTTGTTCGATAATGTTGCGGATCTCCTGGGTCGCTTCCTGGGTACGCTGCGCCAGACTCCGAACCTCATCCGCCACCACCGCAAAGCCGCGCCCCTGCTCCCCTGCCCGAGCCGCTTCAATAGCCGCATTCAACGCCAGCAGATTCGTCTGCTCCGCAATGGCGGTAATCGCCTCTGAGACCTGGCCGATCTTACTCGTTCCTTCCGCCAGCTCCTTGACCACGTTACCGGCATTTTCAATTCGCCCGGCAAGTAATGCGATGTCGTTGACAACTTGGGAGACCACATTCTGGCCGTCAGAAGCGCTGGTAAGCGCCTGGCGGGCGGCCTCCTCCGCCCTGGCGGCACTGCTGGCCACATCCTGCGCCGCCGTTGATAACTCACTGACCGCCAATGTCAGTTGTTTGGTTTGCTTTTCCTGTTCGACAATTCCGGTTTCCGACTGCTCTGCAACCCGCGAAAGTCCGTTTGCATGTTCCACCAAACCTTCCATGTTGGCCATCAGTTCATGAATGGTGGAACGGAACCTGTCCAGCATGCTGTTGACGGCGGTCCCGACATTTCCGAATTCATCATTTACCGAGAGTTGAACTCGCGGCCGCAGATCGACCTCCCCTTCCACCGTCTCAACCGTCTGACGCAGAATATTGAGCGGCTTGATAACGATATGCCGCACCAGCACCGTCAGCAGGATTAATCCGACTACGAAGACCCCCAGATTCATCAAGGCGCCCCGTATGACACTTCGTTCAACGGCGGCATCCCGCGTTTCCAACGAGTACCGCAGATGCACCGCTCCCAGCACAGTCCCCTCTTCAACCTGATGACAGGTAATACAGTTCGTGCCGTTGTAATTGGTCAGCGCATGGAAGGGTTGAATGATGTTCAGTTCCCGATGGCCATCCACCTCGACCACCTCGAACACACGTTTCCCTTGCAGCGCCTGAACCTCGGCGTCACCCACAGGTTTTTCATGCTCGAAACCGGGCCCGAACAACTTGGAAACCGGGTCACCGCGCAGCATGCGGATCTCCAGCACCTCATCCCGCCCCTCAAGCTTTTCCCGAAGAATCTCCCGTTTCGCCATGGTGCCGGTAAACATCATGGTGTTCATGCTGTCGAAATAGCTGTTGATCAGGTCGCCCGCCTGGGCTTCCACCGCTTGCAGCAACTCGGCTTTCTGTTGCTGCGCGGAATAGCCAGTTACCACCGCCATAGCGATCAGGAACACCATGATCACGGCAGCAAGGATTTTTACCTGGACGGAGATGAAACGCTTGTTTGTGTTAGACATTGTTCCGGAATCCCTACTAATTCCTGGGGCACCCTCGGAACTGGTATCGGCCGCCTAAAAAGGAACTTTAATCTGATTTTACACATTCACCACCCCCGCAAACTCATGCAACATATTGTTTTTTATTGTATTTAGCGCAATCCGGCCGGCCCGCAGCGCCCGTTCCCGGAAAATCGTGTGCACGCAAACCTTGCAACATAAAGAGATCCGACCCCGTTTCAACCTCACCCGTGGTTGCATCCGCCGCCCGGTAACGGAAAAATGAACGTTTGAGATCCCTGCCAAAACCGCCAACCACCGACCCGATGACCCCACGCCGTTCCACCGCTGAAAAGCTCGCCGTGCTTGCCGAGCAAACCCCGTTTCACCTGCTCCCGGAAGCGCAGCAGAATTTTCTGCGGTTGCAGGCCGAGCACCATCGATTCACGCTGCAGGAACTGAAGACAGTTACCGAAATTGCACTGGATCTAAGCATGTGGGGAGAACCATCGATCAACGTGCTATGGCCGAAGGAGTGCCGCGCCGACGGCGGCAAGCAGGGACGAAAATCTCTGATTACGACCCTGGTAGCCGTTTGGCGAGAAATACGCAACGCACCCAATCACTACGAGGGTCGGCCGCCCCAGGCGCCACCGACCGCACAAGTCATCTCCAAAACCAAGTCCACGCTGGCGCTTGGGACCTGTCCGGTGGCCTCCACCAAGACCCGTTGCTGCAACCTGCTTACGCTGGATGCCGTCGATAACTGCGGATATGGTTGCAACTACTGCAGCATCCAGTCGTTTTTCAGCGGCAACCAGGTAATTTTCGATGAGCGCCTCGAGGAGAAACTCGCCGCACTTCCGATCGATCCGTCGCGGATCTATCACATCGGAACCGGCCAATCCTCCGACTCCTTAATGTGGGGTAACAGTCATCGGGTTCTGGACATCCTCCTGCGATTTGCGAGCAGCCACCCGAATGTCATACTCGAATTCAAAACAAAATCGGATAACATTCATCATCTGCTGAGTCGAGATGTCCCCTCCAATGTCATCTGCACCTGGTCACTGAATACTCCGACCATCATTGCCTACGAAGAGTTGGGCACGGCCTCGCTGGAACGGCGACTGCTTGCCGCTCGTCAGGCGGCGGAGCATGGCATTCTCGTCGGGTTTCATTTCCATCCTATCATTCACTACTCAAGCTGGCGGCAGGATTATGCGGATGTCGTCAATCAGATATGCTCTTCCTTCCAGCCGCAACAGGTTGCCATGCTTTCACTCGGCACCCTGACCTTCACTAAACGGGTGTTGCGAAAGATTCGGGAACGCAATATCGCCAGCAAGATCCTCAAAATGGAGCTGGCGGAGAGCGACGGCAAGTTATCCTACCCAGAGGAGACGAAACAGGAACTCTTCTCACATCTGTACCATTGCTTCCCACCGGCATGGCACGACCAGGTGTTCTTTTATCTGTGCATGGAAAACCACCGCCTTTGGAAGCCGGTGTTCGGATTTGAATATGAATCCAATGAACAATTTGAACAGGATATGCAGCAAACCTATAGCGAAAAGATCCGAAGCAACCGGAAAATATCGACTACAATCACCCAAGATGAACGATATTGATGGAGGTCGAAAATCCCGGAACTTTCGAGTCTCCACTCGGTTACGTCATAACGGGCGCCCCCCATCCTGAACGAGGGTCAGAATATGCCGATCGACACTTATGACATATTCTTCTCCGGCAAGCTTATGGACGGCCATTCAGAGGCCGACGTGAAAGAGCGGCTTGGCCGGTTGCTGAAACTGAACGCGGCACAACTTGAACATCTCTTTTCAGGCCGGTCGGTCCGGATCAAATCAGCCGTGGATGAAGAGGCCGCAACGCGCTATCGGATCGCCTTCCGGGATGCCGGAGCACTGTTGGAAATCCTTCCGGCAGCGGCGAAGGGTGATGATCGCGCATCAACCGCGGAGCCGGAGGAATCGCGGCCGCCGGACGATAGCTTGTCCCTGTTGCCGCCTCGCACCGGCAGTCTGATCGATTGCGCCCCCAGAATCGTCGTTCAGCCGCTTCCGGACATCAGCGCCCTTTCCCTCTCAACGCAGGACCGGAATCTCGACGAGTCGCAACAAGCACCGCCGCCCGCAATCGACATCAGCGCCCTATCCCTGACACCCGCAAACAGCGGAACCCTGGAAGACTGCGTCCCTACCAGAAAACCGGCCCCGCTACCCGATATCAGCAATTTGCATCTGGAAGAGCACGAACCGCCAAAGCCACAACCCATTGAAGAGTAAACTTCAATATCTCGCTCGGCTTCACGCGGGTTCCGCCTCCATCGCCTGCCCCGGAGTTTCAGCCGGCGGGAACACGGTCTTCGCCATCCGCTTGGCAAAATAGTAGATACGTTTCTGCTTTTCGATAATATCGATCTCGATGGTATAGGCCGGGATTCTTTTCGGCTCTTTCGCCACCAGCCTCTGCGCCTGATGAACAGCAGCCGAATCCGCGAGCTTTGCGATCTCATCCTTCATATCGACTACCGACTGCGCCAGTTCGTCACTGTTCTGTGAGACCGCTTGAATCGCCGCCGTTACGGCCTTGACTACGAGTTGATGAAAATCGGTCAGGACTTCCCGGGTCAAACGACTGATCGATACGCCCGCCTCCAGTCGCTCCTTCCCCAACACCACCAGATTGGTCTCGACCACGTCCCCGATATTCTCAAGATTACTTACCGCTTCCATTAATCTAAAAAATTCCGCGTTCTGTTGTTCACTGAGAGAACCTTTGCTGATTTTCCCGAGATATTCGATGATGTGGGCATATAACGCATCCACCTGATTATCCATTCTGGCAATCTCATCCAGGGATTCGGAACTGCCATCCAGGATCGCCGGTAGAATCCTGGCCAGCATCTCCTGCACACGATCGCCCATCCTCAGCAATTCCAAGCGCACCCGCTCCAATGCCAGCGAAGGCGTCGCCAACAGCTCGTCATCCAGATATCTCGCGGTAAGCATCTCGCCTTCCACGCTCAATGGCCGATCCGGCACCAACTTTTCGACCAAGCGTGCGATCTGGCTGGTAAAGCCGAGAAAAATGATCGTATTGGCAACATTGAACAAGGTATGGGCATTCGCGATTTGGCGCGGAGTTTCCGCCGCCAGGCGCGCTGTGCCGACAAGCTCCGGATGAGAAGGTGAAAACCAGGTAACCAGTTCCGCCAATTGCCCGAGAAACATCACCCACAGCAATACCCCGGCCACATTGAACAATACATGCACCAGCGCCGCCCGCAATGCCTCGCGCGGCTTCCCGATGGTAGCCAACATGGCGGTAATGCAGGTTCCGATATTGGCGCCGAAGGCCAGCGCAATTCCTGCCGGCAGCGAGATAAATCCCTGGCTGGCCATCACGATCACAATACCGGTAGTGGCGGACGAGGACTGTATCAAGCCGGTAAAGAGCGTAGCCACCAGAATGCCCACCAACGGGTTCTCCATCCGAATCATCAGATTCAAAAACGGCTGATAACTGCGCAGCGGCTCCATAGCGTCGCTCATGACACTCATTCCGAAGAACACCAGCCCCAGGCCCATCACCATTGCGCCGTATTGACGGACTCTCTCCCGCTTGGCGGCAAACAGAAACGCAAATCCCACACCCACCATCAGCAATGCTGCTTTTGTTATCTTGAAGGCAATAATCTGGGCGGTGATGGTGGTGCCGATATTGGCGCCCATGATCACGCTCACGGACTGCGACAATGACATCAAGCCGGCACTGATAAAACCGACCATCAAAACCGTTGTTACCGAGGAAGACTGAATTACCGCGGTAACAAACGCCCCGGTGACCGCTCCGACAAAGCGATTGGTCGTCAGGGTGGCGAGTATCATTTTCATTCTGTCCCCGGCCACCCGTTTCAGGGCATCCGCCATTTGTTCCATCCCGAACAGAAACAGCGCCAACCCACCTGTCAGGTTCATCGCCATAACCCACCAGTTGGGGGTCGCGGCCTCCGGCGTCTGCGCCAACGCCGTAGTTGCCCCGAAAAGAACGAACGCAGCGCTCAGCACAAGCAACCATCTCCCATTTCCCGACCACCCGGACCGGAGACGAGTCAACGGGACTCCCTTTCGGCGATCGAATTCAATCATGGCGCATCTTCTCCGCCTTTGACGATCAGGACCGGTCTCGGACTCAACCGGACCACCTGTTCCGCCTTGGAACCCAACATCAAATGATCCAGTCCCGTCCTGCCCCTGCTTCCCATTACGATCATGGTCGCATTCAGCATTTCCGCCACTTCCAAAATTCTGGTAACCGGAAGCCCTACAACCAGCATCGATTCCAGATCGCGCAACAGTTTGCACTTCGGATATTTCGCCGCAACCTCCTTGAGAAAATCATCCAGCATTTCCGCCGCCGCATCTTCCAGCCGAACCAAGTGCTTTTTTTTGGTGACCTGGGAGTAATAACCGGGCATTTCGGCGGGATCGTGCACCACATGCAGAACCAACAGCGGAATCTTAAGCCGCTCCGACAACCCGCACGCATACAGCAACGCCGCCTCTGAATGAATGGAGAAGTCCACCGGCACCAGGATGGGTTTTTCAATATTCGTCTTCTTCGTCATGCGCATTCTCCATTGGACTGACGAAAAAATAACCGTATAGGAATACAGCCCGAAACGGACTATTCAAGCATAGCCCGGAATATTCCAGGGGGAAGAGGAATTTGCGATTCCGCCCGCGGGGGTTGCAGCAACTACTATTTCGTCTTTCGCTAAGGCACCATGATGCCGCGAATCATGAAATAAAGGATCGCTGCAAGTACCGCCGACAGAGGAACCGTGATCAGCCAGGCGGCGGCGATTTTCAAGAGCGCCGTTCTCTTCACCAACTCCATCTTATAGACTTTGCGCAGACCCTTGCGCTCCTTTTTACTTAGGTGGGGCTTTGCGGAATTCTCTTTGAGCCGCTGCAACATTACACCTTTCTTCTCGACCGAGGCCTTCTTGAAATCCATCAGAAAGGCGCCGATCACCTCCGGATCGTTATCTTCGTGATGATGCTTGATCTCCTCGATCATCTTGGCAAAGCTTGCCTTGATATACTCACGCAAGAAACCCACGCCGAAAACACCGCCAACCGCAATATGCGTGGAACTCACGGGCAGACCCAACTGGCTGGCCATGATTACGGTGATCGCCGCCGCCATCGCAATACAAAATGCGCGCATTCGATCGAGTTCCGTAATCTCCGACCCGACGGTGCGAATCAGCTTGGGACCGTATAGCGCAAGCCCGAGAGAAATCCCCATCCCACCTACCAACATTACCCAGGTCGGGATCGTGGCCTTACCGCTGATGCTTCCGAGGCGAAGTGCATCATTGATTGCCGCCAACGGCCCAACTGCATTGGCGACATCGTTGGCGCCATGCGCGAAGCTGAGTAAAGCGGCAGAAAAAATCAGGGGCAGAGTAAAAAGCCGGTTGACACTCTCTTTCTCATTGCTCAGCCGGTCGGCCACCCGCGCCGTCAACGGTCTGACGATCAGGTAGGTCACAACGGCGAACAATAATGCCACCGTGGTGGCGGTGCCGACATTCACGTTCCAGACATGTTTCAATCCCTTGGTTAACAGATAGGTACCGAAGGCCCAAACCATCAACATCACCAGTATCGGCGTCACCCGCTTGGCTGCGCCAATCATATCGTTTTGGTAGGTAATGGTGCGCTTGATCACGTAAAGGAAGGCGGCCGCGATAATACCCCCCATTACCGGCGAGATCACCCAACTGGCGACAATCGACCCCATCTGTCCCCAATCCGCGACCCCCCATCCGCCGGCCGCAACCCCGGCGCCCAAAACGCCGCCCACGATCGAGTGGGTGGTGGAAACAGGCGCCCCCATTGCGGTGGCGATATTCAGCCAGATCGCACCGGCCAACAGTGCGGCCATCATCAACCAGACGAAGGTATCGATATTGGCGATATCTGTGGGATCGATGATCCCGTTTTTGATAGTACTCACCACGTTGCCGCCTGCGATCAACGCACCGCTCGCCTCAAAGATTGCGGCAATAATGATGGCCCCGGTGAGGGTAAGCGCCTTGGAACCGACCGCCGGCCCGACATTGTTGGCCACATCGTTGGCGCCGATATTCATCGCCATGTAACCGCCGATGATCGCCGCGATCACCAACAGGATACCCCCCTGATCCGGGACACCCCGATTACTGGCGAATAGCGCGATGCCGATGATAAACAGCAGAGCCATTCCGAACCGGAACAGCTCTTTTCTACCGATAGTGGTCGCTTTCTCGATCTGATTGATATTCTGGAGTTCCACGCCTATGTATCCCCGCCGGCCGAGGCCGTAACAAAACTGTCAAAAGCGCCATCATAGCATCGGCCGGGGGTTGATACAGAATGCGAAAAAGCAGGGGAACCGGAAGGACGATCTGATCATACGGAGCGCCGAAAACCCGGGGAAGCGCCCCGCAGGCGTCCCCGCATCACGGGATAAACCATTAATAAATAAATGAAAATCGATCCGGGCGTTGGGTGAACCCCGGAATACAACAGCCGTGGCGGCCGTCAGAAGAACTGCGAAAAATCGCTCTCCTTAAACTGCGGTAACGCCCCCATGGCATCCAGTACGGTTACCAGGAAACCGGTAGCGGTTACTCTACCCATCCCGCCGTGGAGGCAACCGGACTCGCTGAATTGCGAACAAAAATCCCGCCGTCCTTCCGGATCATGCAGCAAAGCCGGAACCGGATCTCCGCAATGGCAACCGCTGTTGGAATCCGTAGAGTGATCGCCGGTTACCGCAATCACATACCCCTGGCCAAGAAACGGTCCCAACTCCCGGTCAAACCGCTCCAACAGCGCCTGTTTCTCGTCCGGTCGCCGGTCATGGGCCGAGATGTCGGCCCCTTTCACATGCAGAAACACCAAATCATGGGTTCCCAACGCCCCTTTGGCGGCGGCCACCTTGGCCGCCAGATCCGTATCGGGCAAAGCGGTGAACGAAGGGTGTTGCACTGCGTGGTACCCAAACAGTCGCGCCAGCCCAACCACGGTGTCCTCCGCCGCCACCACCGCCGCCTTCAGTCCGAAACGGTTGATCAGGGAGTGAAGGGGCTCCAGTTTGCCGGCCCCGCGGGTTATGACGCCATCCGCAGGCGGCAATCCCTGTCGTCGCCGGATCCGGTTCACCTCCGCGTCCCGCAGCCGCTTGTGGGCCACCTGTAGAAACCGGTTCACCGCTTCCGCCGTCAATGCCGCCCGCTCGTCCTCCGGAACCAGCGCCTGGCTGGTCAATACCGGCATGGGGCTCCTGCTGTTGTCAGGATCGGTATCGCTGATCGCCGCCGAAAGGTTGGAACCGGACAGACGCAACACCGCCCGATGCTGGGTGGCCGGATAGAGGGACGCCCGAATCCCGTTCCCAAGATCGACGTCCTGAAGCAGTGCCGCCAACTCTTCGGTACCCGCGCTGATCCTCCCGGCACGCCGATCCAGCACCACCAACGCCCCTTCGATATCCTGCAATGTAGCGAAGTTACAACGGATTGCGATATCTCCTGAGCGGAGCGGCACCCCAATCCCCGCCGCCTCCACCGGCCCCCTGGCCAACAGCGGCACCTCCCGCACCGGAAGACCCAACAACAGCGCCGTGCCGGTGTGGGTGCCGACGGCGACCCCGGGAAAGAGGGGGTCCATAAGACCTGCGAGCCCCGTTTCCGCCAGACGGTCCAGGTTGGGAATCGCCGCCGCCTCCAGCGGCGTGGCACCGCCCAGGGTCCGGCACGGCCGGTCGCCGAGCCCGTCCAGAATCACCACCACCGCTTTGCGAATCAGCGACACGTCACACCTCCCTGTTGCCGGAAGCGCTATCACATAGACCGTTCCTTCGTCTCACGCCCCCTCCTGCACCGTCTCATCCGGTAAGCGATCGATGATGGTCCGCATTACCTCCTGGATCGCAATCTCCCGATCGTCATTGAGAATGATGGGGATGCCCCCTTTGTCGGCCTCGGACAACAGGAAGGATTGCAGGCGCCAGATACTGTCGAAATAGTTCAGATAGCGTTTACTGCGCCGGCCGGGGATCTGTTTCCCCCGCCCTTTGAGACGCACCCGCAGTTCGTCCGGGTTCAGAACCCCCAGCATGATCGGGACGATCACCGCATCCTCGGGCGGCGGCATCCGTTTTAACAGGGGCGGATAGACATGCACCCCCTCCAGGATCAAGGAAACCCGCTCGGTCAACGCCCGCTGAATCGCCGCTTCGCAGGCCACCGACACGATCTCTGCCTGGGTCTGGTAACCGCTGGTCAGCACCTCATCCAGTTCCGGCTGATGCATCCCTCCCTGCGGCAGCACCTCCCAGGCGCAAAACGACGAGGTGTGCAATACCGGCAACAGGCGTTCCGGCATCATCATGCGCATCACCTCCCGCAACATGTCGGTGGACTGGATGCGAACGATATCCAGCCGGTGCGCCAGCTCGGTGGCGACTGTGCTCTTGCCGCACCCCGGGGTACCTCCGATCAAAACCAGCAGGGGGCGATTGCTACGGAAAAAACTGGTCCATTTCAGATAGCGCCGGGCGGTATCGGCATCGATCTCTTCCATCAGGAAACGGCTGGTGATGGCCCGCACCTCCTGTGAAGAGATCTCCCGAACCCGACGCAGCAGCAGTTCTTCGTACACCCTGCCGGTGATCACCGCGGAGGCCTCTTTGGAGAGACAGCAGGGCTCCAGGAAATGCTGATGCAACCCGCGGGAGAAGGCGCTCCTTCGGCCGTCCTCGGTAGTGACATAGATGGTCGCCGGAGGGGCCGCCCGCGCGATATAGCGCTTGGCCGTCTCCTTGCCGAACTCCTTCTGCAAATACTCTCCCACCAGCTCGCGCAGTTCGCCGCTGGTGAGCTCCCGGTCATCGCTGCCACGGCCCAGCTTGGCGCGAATCTCGGAGGCAACCCGATAGGCGTCGTCGAAGCCCAGGCCGGCCTCCTGCAGGGAGTGTGTCAGAATCCCCCGCAGGAAGGGCACCACCCGATTCCCGGGAACCTCTTTTATCAGGATCTTTCCCATCTTTTCACCCGACGCGATCTCATCTTAATTTATTGAATATAGTAAATATTTCCAGAAAAAACCGACTATGACAAAGAGTGTCATAGAAGTGTCATAAAACCTTAGTATTCTGCGCCACGAGATTATCGAAGCGAGAAAACCTAATCCTTAGGGAGAAACCCATGTCCAAGAAATTCATTGTTGCCCCGTTCGCTCTTGCCGTCATGCTCTTTTCGGCAACTACCAACGCCGCAACCACTATTCAGAATAAGGGCTCGGATACCCTGGTAAATGTGGCACAGGCCTGGGCGGAAGCCTACCAGAAAGTGAACCCGAATGTAGCCGTTGCCGTTTCCGGCGGCGGTTCCGGCACCGGTATCGCAGCCATGATCAACGGTACCGTGGATATCGCCAACGCCAGCCGCGCAATGAAGGACAAAGAGATCCAGTTGGCGGAAAAACACGGCCAGGAGCCGGTCCAGCATGTGGTCGGGTACGACGCGCTGGCGGTCTTCATCCATAAGGACAACCCGGCAAAGACCCTGTCCGAAACACAGTTGGCGGAGATCTTCGGACGCGACGGCAAGGCCCGGAACTGGTCCGATCTCGGTATCACGGTGCCGGGTTGCTCGGACGGACAGATCGTAGTGGTGGGCCGGCAGAACAACTCCGGCACCTATGCCTATTTCAAGGAAGAGATCCTGGGAAAGAAAGGTAAGTATCGCCAGGGCACCCTGGATATGAACGGTTCCAAGGACGTGGTGGATCTGGTGGCGAAAACACCCTGCGCCATCGGTTACAGCGGCCTGGCCTATGCCACCGACGAAGTCACGAAGGTCTGTATAGCGAAGGACGGCAAGCCCTGCGTACTGCCGAGCGTCGCTACCGCCAGTGACGGCAGCTACCCCGTCGCCCGCCCGCTGTTCATGTATACCAACGGAAAACCGACCGGCGAAATCGCGGCCTATCTGAACTGGGTGTTGAGCGATGAAGGCCAGTGCATCATCCTGAACAAAGGATATGCTCCGGTACACGCCGTTCAATGTAAGTAAAATAATCCGCCGCGAAGAACGCAAAGGACGCTAAGCTTTCTTTGTATTCTTCGCGGTTTCCGTTTCTCTACGGGACCTATTGCGTAACACACGATAGAGGCTCACCGCTATGCCACTCTACGAAAAACGACTGCAGGAAGATCTGGCCCATATCCGGGATCAGATCGGCGCCATGGGCGAGATGACGGAACAGGCTCTGGCCAATGCGGTACACGCCCTGCTGACCGGCAATCGGTCGCTGGCAAACAACACCGTACTGGCGGATCACCCGATCAACCGCAAGATGCGGGAGATCGATCGGCTATGCCATGGCTTTATCGCCCGCCACCTTCCGAGCGCCGGACACTTGCGCATGATCTCCTCCATCATCCGGATCAACATCGAACTTGAAAGGATCGGGGATTACGCAGTCACCATCAGCCGGGAGTCCTTGCAGTTCAAGTCACCTCCCGGCGGGGTGATGGCGCAGGAGATGGAATCCATCGCCGACGAAGCCAAACGGATCCTGCATCAGGCCCTGACCGCCTTTTATGAAGGCAGCGCCGATATGGCCAAGGCCGCCAGCCAGCTTCCGGCCCACTTGCAAACCACCTTGGGCGGTATCTATACCGCTCTGATGAACGAAGAATTCACAAGCGACATCAAAGAGATGTTCGCTGTGTTTGCCGCCCTCACTCAGATGAAACGGGTGGCGGATCAGGCAAAAAACATTTGCGAAGAGACCATCTTCGCCATCACCGGCGAAACCAAGGCGATCAAGGTCTATAACATCCTGTTCGTAGACCGGGAGAACAGCCGCCTCAGCCAGATGGCGGAGGCGATCGCCCGCAAGAGTTACCCCAACAGCGGCCGCTATGGCAGCGGCGGCCGACAACCGGCCGCCCAAGTGGACCAGGAATTGGTTGAATTCCTGGACCAGCGCGGCCTGGATCTGTCGCGGGCGCAACCCAAGCCGCTCAACTATACCGCCCAGGAACTTTCGGAGTTCCATGTCATCGTCAGCCTCGATGGACCGATCGAGTCCTACTTCGAAACCCTGCCGTTCCACACCACCGGTTTGGAGTGGAAACTCGGCACTCCGCTCAGCGACATGCCGGAGAACCAGGCGACCGACCGCTACGAAGAGGTGTACCGCGAACTCTCCTACCACATCCGTCACCTGATGGAGTTGCTGCGCGGAGAAGGGGCCGATTGAGATGTCAGAACCTGCGGTAACCGCAAACAAGCGTGCCGACTTCGATCGCCGGGACCTGGCCTGGTTTTTCGATCGTCTGGCGCAACTCCTGATGTTTATCGGCGGTATCTCCGCCGTTATCTTTATCATCGGAATCTTCGTCTTTATCACCAAAGAGGGGATCGGCTTCACGCTCCATACCCTGGACCTCAAGGAATTCTTCACCTCACCCTACTGGTCGCCCAGCGACGAGGACGCCCCCGAGTACGGCATTCTGGCCATGATCGCAGGTACCGCCAGCGTTACCGGTCTGGCCATGCTGATCGCCATCCCCTTCTCCCTGGGCGCCGCCGTGTATATCGGGGAGTTCGCCGGCGGCCGCACCCGTGAGTACCTGAAGGTGCTGGTGGAACTGCTGGCAGCCATCCCGTCCGTAGTCTGGGGGTTTATCGGACTCTCCATCATGAACCCGCTGATCATCAAGACCTTCGACGTGCCGGTAGGGCTCAACGTCCTGAATGCGGGAGTGATCCTGGGGCTGATGGCAGCCCCGATCATGACCTCGATCGCCGAGGATGCACTGAAGGCGGTTCCGGAACGCTACCGCGAAGCGGCCGAGGCGTTGGGCGCCACCCGCTGGCAGGTGATCGCGAAAGTGGTATTCCCGGCCGCCAAGAACGGCCTGTTGGGCGCCGTGCTGCTGGGTGTGGGTCGCGGCTTCGGCGAAACCATGGCGGTGCTGATGGCGACCGGCCATTCGGTCAATATCCCCACCAGCATCTTTGATTCGGTCCGGGCCTTGACTGCCACCATCGCATCGGAATTGGGTGAGGCGGCAGTCGGTTCCGACCACTACAGCGCCCTGTTCACGATCGGAATCTTTTTGTTCCTGATCACCTTCCTCATCAACCTGACCGCGGACCTCATCGTTCGCGGTATCCGGAAGGGATAATCGGATTGTCTGTGACCACTATTTCCTTCGCGATGAAAAACTAGTAAACGGTAGAGCTATCAAAATGTTCGCTTCAACAGAACTCAATGTTCGAAACCGACGGTTGGAAGGACTGTTCCGCACCCTGTTCCTGCTGATGACCTGCCTGTTGATCGCCCCGGTGCTCATCATTCTCGGCACCCTGATCTACAAAGGCGGCCCGATCATCTCCATCGACTTTCTCTTCACCAGCCCCACCGACGGCATGACCGCGGGCGGTATCTTTCCGGCCCTGCTCGGAACCATCTGGTTGGTGAGCGTAGCGCTGCTGGCATCGGTGCCACTGGGAGTGGCGGCCGCCATCTATTTGAGTGAATACGCCCCCGACAACTGGTTTACCCGCGCCATCAACCTCGCCATCATCAATCTGGCGGGAGTCCCATCCATCGTTCATGCGCTGTTCGGAGTGGGTGCCTTTGTCATCTTTTTCGGTTTCGGGACCAGCATCCTGGCGGCCAGCCTGACCCTCGCCATCATGACCCTGCCGGTGGTGATCGTTTCCACCAGGGAGTCGCTGCAAGCGGTTCCGCACTCGTTCCGCGAGGCGTGCTGGAACATGGGCGCCACCCGCTGGCAGACCATTCGCCGGGTGGTGCTGCCCAACGCGGTCAGCGGCATCCTCACCGGTATTATCCTGGAGGTCTCTCGCACCGCCGGTGAAACCGCGCCGATCATGTTTACCGGCGCCGCTTTCTTTCTGCCCATGCTGCCGCAGGGAATATTCGATCAGACCATGGCCCTGTCACTGCATCTGTTCGTGATTTCCACCCAGGTACCCGGGGTGCCGGAAGCGTTGCCGTACGGGGTGGCACTGGTTTTGATCTCCATCGTGCTGATGATGAACGGCCTCTCCATCGCGGTGCGGATGCATCTGCGGAGAAAGAAGAAATGGTAACCAACGCAGCTACCGTGAGCGATAACCGGCCGGCCAAGATCGAGGTACACGATCTCTCCATTCGCTACGGCAACCATACGGCGCTCGCTCCTATCAGCCTGGAGATTCGAGAGCATGAGATCTTCGGTATTATCGGACCCGCCAACGCCGGCAAAACCTCGTTTTTGAAATCGCTGAATCGGATGGATCTGTTCGACCACCACATGCAGGTATCGGGCAAAATCACCTTCGATGGGCATGACATCCACCGGCTGAAGAATATCTATGCGCTTCGCAGCCGCATCGGGGTGGTCTTTCCGCTGCCGGTAGGATTACCTCTCTCCATCTATGACAACGTGGCGCTGGCACCCCGCCTGGCGGGCATCAAGCAAAAAGCGGAGTTGGACGTGATCGTCGAACGCTGCCTGACCCGGGCGGCGTTATGGGATGAGGTAAAAGATCGGCTCTCTTCCCTGGGCAGCCTGCTCTCCGGCGGCCAGCAGCAACGCCTGACCATCGCACGCGCCCTGTCACAGCAGCCGGAAGTGTTGATGCTGGATGAATTCTCGATCGCGGTGGATCCGGTCACTACCATGCGCATCGAGGATGTATTACGGGAACTGCGCAACGAGATGACGATCATTCTGGTCACCAACCTGGTGCAACAGGCACGGCGCCTGGCCGACCGTACCGCCTTCTTTCTGAGCGGTGAATGCGTGGAGATCGGAGAGACCGAGGCGCTGTTCACCGGCAAGGAACAAGACCAGCGCACCCGCGATTATGTCGAGGGAAGATTTGGGTAAGGCGCCCCGCCGCGGGGATGTGTCCGAAGCGCAGACGATTTTTTTATACAAAGCAATGAACAACACACAACATACGTACGCCATCCAAACCAACCGGTTGAATCTCTGGTACGGCACTTTTCAGGCTCTCTATGACGTGAACCTGAAGATCTCCGAGGGCCGCATCACTTCGCTGATCGGTCCCTCCGGCTGCGGCAAGTCCACCCTGCTGCGGAGCGTCAACCGAATCAATGAACGCCTGGGATATGTTCGTATCGAGGGCGGCGTCGAAGTGTTCGGAAACGACATCTACGATCCGGCGGTGGAAATCGTACAGTTGCGCAAGCAGGTGGGTATGGTATTTCAACGTCCCAACCCGTTGCCGATCTCCATCCGCGAGAACATCCTGTTCGGCCATCACCTGCACCACACCGGCCGAAGAGTCTCGAAGGCGGCGCAAGAGGAGATCGTGGAGGGCGCACTCCGCCAAGTTCTGTTATGGGACCAGGTAAAAGACCGCCTCAATGACAAGGCAATCTCGCTTTCGCTGGAAGAACAGCAAAAACTCTGTATCGCCCGGTTGCTGCCGGTCAAGCCCCGGTTGCTATTGATGGATGAGCCCTGTTCCGCTCTGGATCCAAAGGGTACCGAGGCAATCGAAGAGCTGATCTGGGATCTGCGCGGGAAATACACCATCGTGATCGTCACCCACAACATGGCGCAAGCCCGGCGTGCGAGCGAAGAGTGTATCTTTATGCTCATGGGCAAGGTGGTGGAACACCGGCCCACCGACGAACTGTTCGTCACGCCGCGACAGCGGGAGACGGCGGATTACATCGAAGGACGTTACGGCTGATTCATTTACGGCGCACCTTTGCTATAGTCATGCCCAGTTCCCACGTTTCTGGTATCGAGTCTATCGTATGCCCGCAACCATTCTCATAGTGGACGATGAACCGGCGATTCGGGAGATGGTGAGCTTCCATCTGGAGCGCCACAACTACCGCTGCCGAAGTGCGGCCGACACGAAAGCCGCGGCGAGCGAGATCCGGCGGCAACCTCCCGATCTTATACTGCTCGACTGGATGTTACCGGGCCAATCCGGTATCGAGTTTGCGAAGCAACTGCGCGCTGACCGCCTCACCCGGGAGATCCCGGTCATACTGTTGACCGCCCGTGTGGAGGAGGACGACAAGGTTGCGGGGCTGGGGGCCGGCGCCGACGATTACATCACCAAACCCTTCTCCTCCAAAGAGCTGATAGCCCGAATCAAAGCCATCCTGCGGCGCGCCGCACCCGAGAAAGGCGAGGCTCCGGTGGAAATCGCCGGCCTGTGTCTTGATCCCGCAACCCGGGAGGTGCTCATCGGAACAACCCCCCTCCATCTCGGTCCTACCGAATTCCGGTTGCTGCAACTGTTCATGACACACCCGGAAAGGATATTCAGCCGTCAGAAGATTATCGATCGGGTATGGAGTCTCCAGGCAGTGCTGGATGACCGCACCGTGGACGTCCATATCCGACGGCTGCGTAAGGCGTTGGCGGCCACCGGCCATGACCACCTGATACAGACCGTTCGCGGCAGCGGTTACCGGCTCTCTACGGAATCCCGATGAGACCGTTTCTCTGGCTCACGGAAGCGGTAAGGGCGATCCTGGTCCTGTTGTCGGCGTTGGCAATCGGATTGTTAACCGACAGTACCTGGCCCGTCCTGGCCATCGTGTTGGCGGGGCTGCTCGCCTGGCACGCACTCCAGGCGATACGGCTGTTCCGCTGGCTGGAAGAGGATGAGGAAACGCAACCCCATTTCCCGTCCGGACTGTGGCAGGAGCTGTCGCTGAAACTGCGCTCGCTGACCTTACGCAACCGCAAACGGAAAAAGACGCTCTCCCGTTTCTTCAAACGGCTGCGAGGGGCCGCGCAGGCGTTCCCCCAGGCGACCGTTGTATTGGGCCGGGATGAGGAGATCGAGTGGTGCAATCCCGCGGCGGCCAGACTGCTCGATATCCACTGGCCGGCCGACCGGGGCCGGCGCCTCTCCGAACGAATACAGTTACCGGAACTGTTTCGTTATCTCAAGCGGGAGGAATTTGAGCAACCTTTGGAGTTCTCACCTCCGAACAACCGGGCAATGGTCCTTTCCCTGACCGTTACCCCGTTCGGCAAGAAACGCTATCAGCGCCTGCTGGTGATTCAGGACATCACGCGGATTCATAATCTCGATCGCACCCGCCGCGACTTCATCGCCAACGCCTCCCACGAACTGCGCACACCGCTTACAGTGATCTATGGCTACCTCGAGGCGCTGACGGATGAATCAGCACCGAACGAGGAGTGGCGCCGTCCGTTGGAACTGATGCTGCAACAGACCGAGCGGATGCAGCATCTGGTAAACGACCTGCTGGCACTCTCCCGGCTGGAAACCGATCCGTCGGCACCGGTCAGAGAACCGGTGAATGTCCCCCGCCTGATACGCGAAATAGCGGAGGATGCAGGCAAGCTGGCCGCGGACAGTCAACACGTCCTGCATCTGGAGATCGATCCGAAACTCTGGATTAAAGGGACGGCGGATGAACTGCAGAGCGCCTTCGGAAATCTCGTGAGCAATGCCATCCAACATACACCGGCCGGCACCGAGATCCGGATCTCCTGGCAACAGGAGGCGGCAGGCCCTTGCTTCACCGTCCGGGATAACGGCGGCGGCATCGAGAAACACCATATCCCCCGTCTGACCGAACGCTTCTTCCGGGTCGACAAGGCCCGTTCGCGTGCCTCCGGGGGCACCGGGCTGGGACTGGCGATCGTGAAACAGATCATCCAGCGATACGGCGGCCAGTTGCTCATCGACAGCGAACCCGGCGTCGGCACCAGCTTCAAATGCCGCTTTCCCATCTCGCTGTTGATGCCCTACCGGGAAAATCCCTGAGACCGTCCGGTCCCGGCTGGAATCCCGCGCAATCCCTACCCCACTCCCTATATGGCGGTTTTTGGCCCGTCCTTTGCTAAACTTTCAGAGAGGAGGGGGAATTCCCGCTAAACGCCAAACGATTGACGCAACCAGGAGAATCATTGTGGTAGCACCCATTTCAACCGATAAACCGTTATCCGCGGACGAAAGCCGCACCTCTGCCGGAAACCGGGCGACCGAGCAGGCTTCCAGGGCAGACGCCTCGGGGAACCAGAATTCCACCTCCGCGCCCCCCGCTGTCAATCCGGATGCGGATACGGCTACGGTCGATCGCGCCGCGCAACTCTATCGTCAATCCAGTCTTACCTCGGCGACTGAAGGGTCGGTCACCACGCCGGAACAGGCCCGGGAGCTGGTCTCCCGGATCAGTCAACAGATGGCGGAACAAGCCGGGCAGGCCTTTCAGTCCCAGGCCGGCGGGGTTTCTGCGGACCTGACTGCCGTGCTGGAGACAACCCCGGCTTAACCCGCACTTACACCCGGGGGGCGGCTTTTCAGGATTCCGGCTTCTCGACCGGCGGGCGACCGGATTCCGGAAACGCCGCATCGCGGAATTTTTGGATCTCATCCGGCGGCCCGATCACCACCAGCACATCCCCGGGATCCAGCTTGTGGTCCTGGCCGGTGATCGCAAAAATAAACTTGTCCCCGAGTTCCCGATCCACTACCCCCACCAAAACCAGTTCATAACGGCTGGAGATATCGAGTTCGTTTAAACATTTGCCATTAAGCGGGCAATCCTCTGTAATCTCCACCTCCGACACATTGAGGTGATCCTCACCATAGACGATATTGTCCATCGCCTCGGCAATGATGGGTCGCCGAATCAGATCCAGAATCTTGCGCCCGCTGATGTCGTAGGGGTCGATCACCTTGGTCGCGCCGGCCGCCCGCAACTTCTGGGCCGAATCACGCGACTGGCAAAATGAGAGGATCCTTACATTCGGATCCAAGGCGCGTGCAGAAATGGTGAGAAAAACATTCCTGGCATCGTCCTCAAACAAACTAAAGATCACCTGACTGCGGGAGCCGACGCCGATACTCATTAACTGCTCATCATCGGTATAGTCGATGTTGGCGGTGGCAATCCCTCTGGCGGCGGCCGCTGCCAGGCAATCGGGGTCGCTATCCACCAGCAACGGCTTCCGGGAACGCGCCTGCAGCCGCGCCGCCACCTCCATACCCATGGGGCCGCAGCCAAAAACCAAAATCGTTGCGCTGCTCATGACGCCTCACCCAACTTAAGCGTTCCCAATGCCAGACAATCCCTGAAATGGGAAATACTCAATTCATGCGCGAACACCACCAAAAGATCATTGCCTTGCAGCACAAAACTGTCTGCCGGATGAAAATAGAAATCGCGTATCTTCAGCTTGTATGAAATCGCCTCGCCTCTGGGGTCGCTCTCCGGATGCGCGATCACCCCGAATAAAATCAACTTGTGCGCCCTAAAATCGATCTCGCCGATGGTCACGCCATCCAAAGCGCTTTGATTCGAAACAACAATGGTATCGAGAGTGACCTGCTCGTTGCCATACAACATGCCGTGGATCGCCTCAAACGCCACCGGCTGTCCTATGTATTCCGCCGCCATCAACCCCAACACCTTGAACGGTGTCACCACATGATTGGCGCCCACCTGGATCAGTTTGCGCACCGTCTCTTCCCGATTGGCGCGGGAGATAATTTCGACGTCCGGGTTGAGATAACGCGCAGTTAATGTGATATAGACATTCGCCACATCATCATTCGTAAGACAAAGGATCCGACCCGCCCGCCCCCGGATCCCGAGATTTTCCAGCAACTGCTCCTCCGCCGAGTCGCCCATGACGGCCAGATAACCCAACCCTCTGGCAAGATCCACGTATTTCGGGTCGGCATCGATCACGACCAGACGTTCATGCTCCGCTTTCAGCCGTTCCGCCACTACCTGCCCGACCCGACCGAAACCGCAAATAATGGTGTGCCCACCATGTTTCTCCAGCTCCGAGAAAACCCGGTTATCCCGCATCTCCTTCATCTTCTCGCCGAACGCCGAAACGATAATGGAAGTCGAGAAGGCGATCACCCCGATCCCGCAGATAATCAGCACCAAAGTAACAACACGCCCCTCGGTGGTCTGCGGCGTGATATCCCCATATCCGACCGTGGAGAGGGTCACCAGCGCCCAGTAGATGCCGTCAAAAAAGTGTTCGATCTCCCCGCCGGCGCTTTTGGCTTCGAAGAAGTAGATGGCGGATGCGGCGGTAAAAACGACAAATGTCAGGAAGCCCAACAGGGTAAAAAGCTCGAATCTTTTTTCCGACAGGACCCGTCCGAATTCCTGGATACTACGGGTATAACGAAACAGCTTGAACAGGCGGAACAACAGGAAAATTCGCAGAATCCGGAGCGGGCGATAGCTGGGGACGATCGCCAACAGGTCGATGATGGCAAACGGGCCGGTCATATAGCTCCATTTCTTCGCCAACACCTCCCGCATCGCCGGCCATAAACGGAAATCGCGATTCAAAAACTCGGAACGCTCATAATGATCGATAATGATTTGATGATTATCGTTGTAGATCCACATGCGCAGTAGATACTCAACCAGAAAGATGCTAACCGCAGTCCACTCGAAGATCCTCCCGAACTCATGCAGATCGGTTTTTACTTCATAAATAATCAGAAACACGCTGGATAAGACCAACGTGATCATGAAAATATCGAAGTATGGGCGTATCGATGAATCCGGGTTCTCGAGCAAATCGAAAAAGAACCGCTTGACCCGCCGGTAACGGGCCGAATCTTCCAAGGCATAACAGCGCTTGACTATAAATTTCCCAAACGACATTCCGGCTGTACAGGCTCTTATGTGACCACCTTCATTCTAGCAGCGAAGGGGCGAGGAACAATGTAAATTCCGACGAAGCATATTAATATCGGCACAACACACACTATCTTTAACATTCTCCCGCAACCGTCGCGCCGGAACGGGCGAACCCCCACAGGAGGACGTGAACCTCGGTGGCAGCCATTATCCGGGGTCAACGCTTGATGAAAGACCCAACCTTGCTTCCCGGGGCCACACCTTTATACTATTTCCCCATGCGTTTCATGCCGCTTCTCACCCTCCTGGCTCTCTTGTTGCCGCTGCTCGCCTGCAGCGAGCCGGACCGCCCCACCATTGCCTTCTACCTGGCGGTGCAGCGTGGCGATATCGATCAGCTGGAACGCCATATCTACTGGGGCGCGGACATCAACCAACGCGACGCCGACGGCCGCACCCCGCTCCATGTCGCTGCGGAGAAGGGGCGCTGGACGGTGGCCCAACTACTGCTGAAGCACGGCGCCGACATCAACGCACCGGATCGCGGCGGACACACCCCACTCTATACCGCGGTCATGGCCGGCCGAACCCAGTTGGCCCAGCAACTGATCCGGCAAGGAGCCCGATTCGACCCGAACGAACTGCTTCTGGAGGCGGTCCGCAACGGGATCGCGGATCGGGACGTGTTCACACTGTTAACCCGGAACGGCGCAAACATCAATCAGCTCTCCGCACAGGGCGCGACAGCGCTAACCCTGGCCGTAACCCAAAAGAACCGGGTAGTGGCAAAATTACTGATCGCACAGGGTGCGGATGTCAACCGGGCCGACGGATCGGGAACCACACCCCTGACATTGGCGCTACAATCGGGCAACGATGATATTATTCGGCTTCTGCGTCAAAACGGCGCCCGGGAACAGGTTTCACCCTAGGGCCTGCAGGCAACCCGACCTGAAGTCACAACAGAAGGAAACGCACAAATGGCATCCAACGCCGAGGAACTGACCATCAACTATAGCGAAGACGGTATCGACATCGTCAAACAGCTGGACAAGGTGATCCTTTCCAAGGGGGCATGGTCCACCATCATCTTCCGTTATCAGGAGTGGAACCGCGCCAAAGGGGAATACGGTCCGGACAAATACTCCATCCGCCGTTACCAGAAACGCAACGGCGAATATATCCCGAAATCAAAATTCACCATCTCCAGCAAGGACCAGGCCCGCAGTATCATCGACGCCCTGCAGGGTTGGATCGAAGCGTAAGACACGGCCGCCGTATCGGCGGCCGCGAAAACCCGGTCTCAACGGATCACTCTTTCAGAGACCGATCATGGACGGCCACTCCGCCAATGCTGCGAGGATCTCCCGTTCGCGTGTGCCGAGCGACTCGTCCGCCGTCAGTTGCGCCAATCTCTCCCGGTAGGCATCCAGGGTGATACCGCACGCCTGGGAGTCGGTAAGCCGCTCCCGACGAAACTCATCCCAGCGTTCCCGTTCCTCGTGCGACAGGGTCTCGGGCCAGTTGCGGGCCCGGTAGCGAAACAGCATCTCCGGAAGCCGCGCATCCTGAAACCCGAAGTCGGCGGCGACAAGCTGTTGTGGAACGGTCCGGCGCACCAGATCCATCCGCCGCCGATCCGCATCGGAGAAGAACCCGCCCCCATAGAGGTTCTGGTCCGGGTCGGCGCCGGATGATTCCATCCCCGGCCCCGCATGGGCCGCCTGGATCTTGCGCGCCAACCCCTCTGTCCGCCGGATCATCTCCAGATGCCGTTCGCCGGCAGCCACATCGATCCGCCACTCGGCGGCCGCCCGCTCCGTCAGGGTGTTCATCGGGACAATGACCGGGCACCGGTTCAGATGCACGGTCTTCAGCGGAATCCGCTCTTCTCCCTCCGCCAGCTCCGCCTGCGGGGTGAACAGCCGTTCCCGGATCTCCTCCGCCTCCAACTCCAGCAACGGCCGGGGATCGTAACGCAGATCGAGCACGATAACCCCGTTCTTGTTGCTGGGGTGGGCGGCCACCGGCGCCACCATGGCGATACAACCCTGGCTGGCGGGATATTTGGAAGAGACGTGCAACACCGGTTGCGGCTCCGCCGGATTGAGGTGGCGGGCCAGTTGATGCTTGTTGCGCAGGTGCAGCAGATAGTCATAGAGGCGCGGCTGCCGCTCCCGGATCAAACGCGCCAGGGCGATGGTCGCGTAGACATCCGCCAATGCATCGTGTGCTCCGACATGCTCGATACCGTTGGCGGCGGTCAACTCCTCCAGTCGGAAGCTGGTCACGCCGTCCTCCCGCACCGGCCACTCAATGCCCTCCGGCCGCAGGGCGCGGGCGCAGCGCACCGGATCGATAATGTCCCAGCGCGAATTGCCGTGCTGCCACTCCCGGGCGTAGGGATCGAAAAAGTTGCGATACAGTCCGTAACGCGTGAATTCGTCATCGAACCGCAGGGTGTTGTATCCCACGCCGCAGGTACCGCTCTGAGCCAGCTGTTCATGGATGGCGGCCATGAATTCCGCCTCGCAGACCCCCTCCTGCATCAGACGCTGCGGGATTAAGCCGGTGATCAGGGCAGCCTCCGGCTGCGGCAGCATGTCGTCGGCCGGCCGGCAGTAAAGCACCAACGGCTCTCCGATCGGGTTCAACTCCTCGTCGGTGCGCACCCCTGCGAACTGCGCGGGGCGATCGCGGCGGGGATCGGTACCCCAGGTCTCGTAGTCGTGCCAATAGAAGGTCAACGCCATCCGTATTCAGTCCTTTCCATCCCGCTGTCGATCCCGCTATGGTAGAGAAACCGGCAGCACAAGCAAACCGGTCCGCAGGCCAAAATCCTATACTTGGGTGAAACGTCTGCGTGGAACGCCGTGACGGTGAAGATCCCCACGGCTCCTGAAACACGAGCGCCATAGGAATATTTGTCTTGGACACCTTCAGTCACGCCCTCTGGGGCCGGGGTCTGTTCGGCTTTCGCGGCCACCCCTGGATCGCGCTCATGTGGGGAGCGATGCCCGATCTGGTCAGCTTCGGCGCCTTCCTGGGTTACCGTATGTTCAACGGGGACTATGTGCCGGGACCGCCGCCGCTGGACACCATTCCTCCCTGGGTGTTCTTCTCCTACAACCTGATGCACAGCTTCGTGGTGGCGTTCCTGGTGCTGGGGGCGGTTGCCTGGTGGCGCCGCGATATCGCGTTTGCGATGCTGGGATGGCCCTTCCACATCTGCCTCGATTTCCCTTTCCACTCCAGCGCCTACTTCCCGACCCACCTTTTCTGGCCGCTTTCGGACGTCTTTATCAACGGCATTCCCTGGAGTACCCCCTGGGTCTGGTTCTCCAATCTGGCAGGCCTGGTGGCGCTGTTTACCTGGCGCTACCTGCAACGGCGCAAGAAAAAAGCCACCCGGTGGACGCCGGGTGGCTTTTAGAACGGTATCGACCTATCCGGGCAGCCGGGTCAGATCTTCTCTTTGATCCGGGCCGCCTTGCCGGTGCGCCCACGCAGATAGTAGAGCTTGGCGCGCCGCACATCGCCCCGGCGAATCACCTTGATCTCGCTCACCAGCGGGCTGTAGGTCTGGAAGGTACGCTCCACCCCCTCGCCATGGGAGATCTTGCGCACCGTAAAGGCGGAGTTCAAACCCCGGTTGCGCTTGCCGATCACCACACCTTCATAGGCCTGGAGGCGCTCGCGGTTACCCTCTTTCACCTTCACCTGCACGACCACGGTGTCCCCCGGACCAAACTCCGGAACCTCGCGGTTCATCTGTTCGGTTTCCAGTTCCTCAATGATCTTGCTCATGGTCGTAATGCTCCTGTATCTCAGCCGGCGCCGCTATGCGCCTCAATAAACTGTTCAAGTAAAACCTTCTCTTCCTCGGTCAGTTCCCGGAACTGTAGCAGATCCGGTCGCCGTAACCAGGTCCGGCCCAGGGACTGTTGCAATCGCCAGCGCCGAATCGCCTCGTGGTCGCCGCTCAGCAGCACCTCCGGCACCGCCGCATCCGCAAACACCTCAGGTCGGGTGTAATGCGGACAATCGAGCAGGGCGTCCGTAAAGGAGTCCTGTTCCGCCGAATCGGCGTCTCCCAGCACCCCGGGCAACAGCCGCAGTACGGCATCCATCACCACCAGCGCGGGCAGTTCGCCCCCGCTCAGTACGTAATCCCCGATCGACCACTCCTCGTCGACCCACCGGTCGATGACCCGCTCGTCGATCCCTTCATACCGGCCGGCAAGCAGAATAAGTCCATCCCGCGTCGCCAACTCACGAACCCCGTCCTGATCCAGCCGCTTTCCCTGGGGGGTCAAATATATCACCCGCGCACCCGGTGCGGCCCGCTTGGCGTCCTCGAGGACGGCGCCCAACGGCTCCGCCTTCATCACCATCCCGGGGCCGCCGCCGTAAGGCCGGTCATCCACGGTACGGTGCACGTCGTGGGTGTAGTCCCGCGGGTTCCAGAGAACCAGCTCCGCCAGCCCCCGCTCAAACGCGCGACCCGTGACTCCGGCTCCGGTCATGGCCCGAAACAGCTCCGGGAACAGGGTCACCACATCAAAACGCATGGTTTGCCGTCCCGTTAAAAATCCGGATCCCAATCCACGGTGATGGTACGGCTCTCCAGATCCACCTGGATCACGACCGCATCCACATATGGGATCAGGCGTTCGCGCTCGCCCCGCACCACCATCACATCGTTGGCGCCGGTCTCGAACAGGTGATCCACCCGGCCGAGTTCGACCCCGTCGCTGGTTCGCACCTGAAGCCCTTCCAGATCGACCCAGTAAAACTCGTTCTCATCCGTATCCGGCAGTTGTTCCCGCCGGACCGCGATCTCGGCCCCCAGCAGCGCCGCTGCCAGGTCGCGGTCATCGTACCCTTCCAGGTGGGCGATGATCCCCTTGCCGTGCACCCTGCCCTCCGTGAGCCGTACCTCGATTCGGCCCTCGGGCCGTATTAGGGTCCAGATCGGGTACTCCAGGATATTGCTGGCCGGCGCGGTATCGCTGAACACCTTTACCCAGCCCCGAACACCAAACAGGCCGGTAACCCGGCCCAGTACGACCCATTGCGGATCTCGTTCGGTTGCGGAAGTATTCAACCGCTCCTCCAGCCCGCCGGCACGTCCCCCCGGTTCCTCATACGGATCACAGGCGGCTCGGCCCGCGCCCGATCAAGCGGCCGCAGCTTGTTCCTTCAGCAGCTGCTGCACCCGATCCGAGGGCTGCGCCCCCTGGGAAACCCAGTGATCGATCCGTTCGCGGTTGATCCGCAGCCGCTCTTCACCGGCGACGGCGATGGGGTTGAAAAAGCCCACCCGCTCGATATAGCGACCACCGCGGGCATTGCGGCTGTCCGCCACCACGACGTGATAGAACGGCCGCTTTTTCGCGCCCGTCCGTGCAAGACGAATCGTTACCATCTCTAACCCTATGAATTTGGTTCTGCCACGCGCCGCCGGGTTTGAAATCCGGCAGCAGGTAAACGGCGCATTCTACACCATTTTTCTGAAATGTGAATATGTTTCGGCCTGACTTCGGAAGCGCCGAGGGCGGGGTCGCGGGTTTTGAGGTGGCAGGAAATAATTTCATAACATTTTGATTTCATTTGTTTTATTTCTTATACCTCAATGACTTTCGTTGGATTCCGAGAACCAGTTTTGTAGCCGACTGAAATTTTCGTGTTTTGGTAACCAATTTCGCGGCCAACAACCCATGATTTCTTTCAGTTCCTTCTACGCGAAGGCCGCGAGTAACTTTCTTTTGCTTGTCCAAAAGAAAGTCACCAAAGAAAAAGACACCCCACGGCCCCGGCCTGCGGCTGCTCTGCGCTTCTCGTCTCCAGCGGTCCTGTCCATACGGGGCATCCCTGCCCTGGATAGACAGGACCGACATCCCTGTCGGTCACCTTCGGGCTATTCCCGCCTCCGACTGCGATGCTCGACGGGGCCGAAGGGGGTCAGGGGTGCAATATTCGGGTTTCTTGGTCTATGTGGCTTCCGCCGAAACCGAAAAGATCACCCCCTCCCCGTTGACGCAGCCGAGCACCGCAGGGGTTTCCGGATCAGGCCCGCAGGGGCGCCGCATGGACGCGGCGCCTCCAGCGCGGGCGAGGGACCGCCCGTCGCGGAAGCCCCGGAAATTCCGAGGCGCGCAGGGGACCCCGCAGGGGCAAGGAACCGGGGTGCCCTTTTCTTTCGCCCCTTTCTTTTGGGCAAACAAAAGAAAGGGGCTCGCAGCCAGCGCAAAGAAAGAAAAAAAGAGAGTCGGGGTGAATGGCTGCGAAATTGGTTACCGCTATCCGAAAAAAACAGGTTGGCCGCGAAACTAATTCCTAAAACAGAGAAACTCCGTCCCCGACTATTAAAAAGGGAACCCTCCGGGAGGCATCCCCCCCGGTCCGCCCATGCCCTTCATCCCCCGCAGCATCTTGGCCATCCCTCCGCCCTTCATCTTCTTCATCACCTTCTGCATCTGGGTGAACTGCTTCAGCAGCTTGTTCACGTCCTGCACCTGGGTCCCGGAACCGGCCGCGATGCGCCGCTTGCGGGAGCCCTTGATGACCACCGGGAAACGCCGCTCCTGAGGGGTCATGGAGTTGACGATAGCGATCATCTTCGCCACCTCCCGGTCATTGATCTGACCCTTGACCTGGTCCGGGACCTGGCCCATCCCCGGCAGCTTGTCCAGCAGTGAACTCATGCCGCCCAAATTGGCCATCTGCGCCATCTGGTCCCGGAAATCCTCCAGGTCGAAACCTTTCCCCTTCTGCAGCTTGGCTGCCAGTTTTTGCGCCTGGACATGGTCGACCTTGCGCTGGACCTCCTCCACCAGAGTCAGGACATCCCCCATGCCGAGGATGCGGGAGGCCACCCGGTCGGGGTAGAACGGCTCCAGGGCAGTGGTCTTCTCCCCCACCCCCAGAAACTTGATGGGTTTGCCGGTCACCTGACGGACCGACAGGGCGGCGCCGCCACGGGCATCGCCGTCGGTCTTGGTGAGGATCACGCCGGTGAGCGCCAACGCCTCATCGAAGGCCTTGGCGGTGTTGGCGGCATCCTGACCGGTCATGCTGTCCACCACGAACAGGGTCTCCACCGGCTTCAACGCCGCGTGAAGCGCCTTGATCTCCGCCATCATCTCCGCATCCACGTGCAGGCGCCCGGCGGTATCCACGATCAGCACATCGGCGTACTGACGGCGGGCCTGTTCCAGCGCCCCTTTGGCAATCGCTAACGGCTTTTGATCACCACGGCTGGGAAAAAACTCGACCCCCACCTCGCCGGCCAGGGTCTGCAATTGCTCGATGGCGGCGGGGCGATAGACGTCACAGCTCACCACCAGGACCGATTTCTTCTGATTCTCCTTCAGCCAGCGGGCCAACTTCGCCACACTGGTGGTTTTACCGGATCCCTGCAGACCCGCCATCAGGATCACGGCGGGGGGCTGGGCGGCGAGGTCGAGCCCCTCATTGGCCTCCCCCATCACCCGCACCAGCTCGTCGTTGACGATCTTGATCAACACCTGCCCCGGGGTGAGGCTCTTCATCACCTCCTCCCCCAGCGCCTTCTCCTTTACCTGGGCGATAAACTCCCGTACCACCGGCAGGGCCACATCCGCCTCCAACAGGGCCATGCGCACCTCACGCAAAGAGTCCTGGATATTCTCTTCGGTAAGTCGCCCCTGTCCGCGAAGCTTGGAAAGAACCCCGCCCAGCCGTTCTGTAAGATTTTCAAACATGCTCGTTCATTCCCTCGTGGGAAGTCGTGTAGAATCGGGCCATTATAGCAGGTGGGTAATCTTGCTTCCCCGGGCTGTCTGCGCGAGGATTGGGGGAACCTCGAAATCCACGCCCGATCGGCGGATCAGCAACCGGAACCGACCAAGTCCAGATGGATACCTTTAAATTAATAACAACCAGGTGGTTATCGACCCGACTATGAGTTCGCCCATACTCGCCATCCCCGCCATTCTCTGTTACCTGGCGGCCAGCATCCTGATCGGGTTGCGCCTGTTCGGAGGCCAATCGTCCAAGGTCCGCTCACGGCAGATCGGGATTCAGGTCGGACTCGGGGGCAGTTTGTTGCATGCCGCTCTGCTGTATCAAAATATCTTCGTCAGCGCGGGAATCAATCTGGGGTTTTTCAACGCCGTATCGCTGGTGGCCTGGACCATTGTCCTGGTGCTGATGCTCTCAGCACTCACCAAGCCGGTGGAAAACCTCGGGATCGTGGTACTGCCGCTGGCGGCGATCGCCATCGCCCTGGAACTGAGTTTCAAGTCCGCACACTTCCTGCCCCCCGACACCCTGTGGGGGTTGCGCATCCACGTGTTGATCTCACTACTGGCCTACAGCCTGCTGACGCTGGCGAGTGTCCAGGCGATCCTCCTGGCGGTCCAGGATCATCATCTGCACGCCCGCCACCCGGGCGGTTTCATCCGAATGCTGCCTCCCCTGCAGACCATGGAGGTGTTGTTGTTCGAGATGATCAGCATCGGCTTCATTCTCCTCACCCTCTCCCTGTTCAGCGGCTTCCTGTTCCTGGAAAACATGTTCGAACAGCACCTGGTGCACAAAACCGTGCTGTCCATCGCCGCCTGGCTGGTTTTCGGGATGCTGGTATGGGGACGCTTCCGCTTCGGTTGGCGGGGACAGAAGGCCCTGACCTGGACCCTGGTGGGATTTGTCGTATTGATGCTGGCCTATTTCGGCAGCAAGGCAGTGATTGAGTTGATTCTCAGCAAATAGCTCTCGGCTTCCCGCAAAACCCCTCAGCTGTTTCGCACCGCCGCATCCCAAGCAACCTCCAAATGTTTACAGACCGCGCCCGTATCGCAATACGCGGCAATCCCAAGCGCATGGAGGTCGTTAAAGAAAAACATATCATCACATCCGACTGACGGGTCAGCCGCCCGGAATTCGATCTTCTCCAGGACGGAACGGTGGATCAATAAACAACCGAGGCCGCCGCCGATGATCCGCATCAGGCCCTTATTCTTCATTTCCTTGCGCAACAACCGGCGTGCATCCCGGACGCTTTCATCCCACACATACGCCACCGGCACTTGTTCTGTACGCAGTTCCCGGCCCGACTCATCCTTGATTTTCGCGAGCTTGGTGTAAAGTCCGCTCACCACTTTCTTACCATGAGCAAGCAGCCGACCGATGATAACCGGCGGCGGGATTACATCCTGTTCCAGCGAAAAGAAGTAATCATAGTTTTCCGTCAAGACCCGCTCCCGTAGAACATTCCTGGAGTCGGCAAGTCTTTTCATCACGCCCTGGGAATAAGGCACCTTGCGACACTCCACACCTTTCTCCCGGATGCGTTGCGCATATTCCTCATTCCGGGAATTATCCACCAACAGCACGTCAAAATTATCGTACTTCAACTGACGAAGACCACTGACGTATTGATCGAGACAGTACTCCTTATGTTGGCTGGTGGGGCATCCGACCAATATCTTCGGATTCGGCATAACTGAAACCTCTGTCTACAAAACCGCACTCAATACGAAAAATTCCGAAGCCCCGACTACATCCCGCTACGCGCCTGCAACGCCTCGTACACCTCCGCCACCTGCTCGGGAAGCGGATGTGAAGCAAATTTCTCTGCCGGGTTATGATTCAGGTCCGGCTCAAAAAAACCTTCTATCCTACGCTGCATCTCGTCCATTGCCAGATCAACGCCCAGCAGCCCTAACAAACCATGGAGGTCCGATTCCAGATGCCGGCTCAGATGGTCGTAGTCCACCAGTACCGCCGGCAGTTGAATCTGGTTCAGCGCCGCAACAAGCCGAAGATTGTATTCGCGCCAGAGATTCAACCCTTTCGCCAGAGTAAAACCGCTGCGCTTTTGCAACGAGAGCGCGACCGCTCGCGGGTGTCGGAAACAGTAAATCACCGCCGCGATACGTGGACAATATTGATGCCACATCGGCAAGGTTAAGGAGAAACGGGGGTCCTTTACCAGATTCCCGGAAAACGAACGACAGAAGTTCCGCATCGCATCCGCCGACTGTTGACTCGCGGCAGCGATTTGCTCCTGCGACGGCAATGTTCCCCAGCTGCCACCGGCCATAGCGAGCAGAGCGTCATTGATCTGCAGTGCGGACATATTCTCGAAATGCCCCTTCACATTATGTGCGGTCGCCTGTAACAGCTCTCGTTCCGAGCCAAGCGCAAATCCGCAGCGATTCAGCAGCCCCGCCAGGGCGCTGGTGCCGCTTCGATGCATGCCAGTAACAATATAGATCGGATCGTCTTGCATCCACCCACATCCTTTCCCATACAATCAAAAAAATGATAGCCGAATCACGGCCCCACACAACATAAACCGATCATTTATCTTTCGCAAGACGCCGGGGCTTTCCCCTTCAGGAATATCCGGACACTCGACACCCGCTCTGCCTATGGCATAAAGAGTGGTATGCTTGAAAAAGCAATAGCCCATGCCTAATCTTGTTGTGCCGCTATTCGCGCCTGATAATCCTGAGCGACCGCATTTTCTTACCATCAGTACCGGAGTGCGCCGAACTTCATGAGTAAAAAACCCAAGCAACGAAACAAAAAGAAAAGCTCCGGACCCACGGGCGCGACAACCAATGCCATACTGCACAACGCAATCCGGCATCATCAGGCGGGAAGATTGCGCGAGGCGGATCAAGGCTATCGCTCCTTACTAAGCAAGAACCCGGATCATTTCCCGGCAAACTACTACCTCGGCGTGATTGCGCTGCAAACGGGAAATTACGAACAGGCGCAAAGCTTTCTGACCCGTGCGGTGGTACTGGAACCGAATAACGCGGACGCCAACAACAATCTCGGCGTAGCCCTGATGCTACAAGACAAAGCCACGGAGGCAGCAGACTGTTTCCGCAAGGCACTGGCAATAAGCCCCACCCTGGCGGACGCCCACAACAACCTGGGAAAAACATACAGAGATGCCGGTCAGCCGGAGCAGGCAATCGAACACTATCGTAAAGCCCTCGCATCCAACCCGAACCATTTCGAGGCATGGAGAAACATGGGCGTCGCCCTGCGGGATAACAAAGACAATGCGCAATCAATCGCCACCTTACGGCATGCACTCGAATTACGCCCGGACGACGCCGTCACCTGGCTCCAACTTGGGGTGTCACTCAAAGAGAATGGCGCCCTAAACGAAGCTGCCGCCGCATTTCAGCGCGCAGCCGAATTACGGCCCAATCTGCTCGACAGCCATATCGAACTCGGAAACCTGTTTCATCAACAGGAAAATCTGGCAGAAGCCGAGTCCTGGTATCGAAAGGCCCTGCAGCTGAAACCGGATTTGGCCAAGGCGCACAACAATCTGGCGGTGGTCTACCACGACCGGGATGAAATGCAGCGGGCGGTTACCCACCTGCGGAAAGCTCTCGACATCGACCCAAACTACGCGGACGCCGCCAACCATCTTGGCATCATGCTTATTGAAATGGGCGAAAAGGAGGAGGGGGTCGCATATCTGCGCCGGGCGATCGCCCTCAAGCCGGACTATGCCATCGCCCATCGTCATCTGGCCAACGCCTGCCGACACACGGAGCATGATGGCGATGTCACGGCGATGGAAAATCTTTATAGCGCGGAGCAAACGAGTTCTGAGCAAAGAATGCACCTCGCCTTCGGCCTGGCCAAGTCCTTTGAAGAGTTGGGAGAGTACAAAAAAGCGTTCCAATATCTGGATACGGGAAATCGACTGAAGCGCGGCACCTTCAACTATTCAATTGAAACAGATCGCGCGGTGTTTGATGCGATCAAACAGGCGTTTGCGTCAGAAACCGCCACGAATGAGACGTGCGGCAATCCCGACGACACCCCGATCTTTGTGCTCGGCATGCCCCGCTCCGGAACCTCCCTGACGGAACAGATCCTGGCCAGCCATCCCCAGGTGGTAGGGGCCGGCGAAATCAAGGATCTATGGGAGATCGCCCGCGACCGCTGTCATACCAGTGTACCGACGGAACTCCCCGGCCGGATCGTCCATGCGGATTGCGAGACCATAAATGAAATCGGCACGAAATACATTGAGCGACTGCGACGGTTCTCAAACAGCGCACGCCACATCGTCGATAAGATGACGCATAACTTTTTATTCATCGGGATCATCCGCCGCACCCTGCCGAACGCCAGGATCATCCACTGCGAAAGAGACCCCATCGACAACTGCCTCTCCATTTTCAAGAACTACTTCGTCTCCGAGCACGGTTATGCCTACGATCTGAAGGAGCTTGGCGAGTACTATCTGTTGTATCAGGATCTCATGCGATTCTGGCATGAATGCTGTCCAGGCGTAATCCATCGCATCAGCTACGAGTCACTGGTGGCGGACCAGGAGGGAACGACCCGGGCCTTGCTGGAGTATTGCGGCCTGCCGTGGGACGACGCCTGCCTGCAATTCCATACGACCTCCAGGAGCGTCAAAACCGCCAGTTCCTCCCAGGTCCGGAGGCCGATTTACAAGAAGTCGGTGCAGTTATGGAAAAAATATGAACAGGAGCTGACGCCCCTCTTGGAAGTGTTGGGCGTCAAGCCCGGCGGCTAGTGCCCGTTTTCTGATACGCATGCGCGGCCCGCCGGCCTTTCTGCAGTTTGGCCAGAATCCCTCTCGCCTCTTCCTTTGCCTCAACCCCAAGCTTCGCCACCTGACTGTCCATTGCCAGGATCTCGCGTAACGCCGCCGCATCGGAATCGGCATCCGCCGCCTTCGGGTTCAACGGAAATATCTGCTCGATAAGATGGTGCCGCTCCTCCTCCAACCGCACCACGTCCTCCCAGTCACCCCCCTTGGCACTAAGCAACATGCGCTGAGAGAGTTCCAGAATCTGCGATAAAGAGGCCGACACGATCATTGCCTAGCCGCCGGCTGCTTTCGCGGTCGGTTGGGGTACGGCATGTTTCAGATGATCCGGCATGGCATCCCACGCCGATTTGAGCTCAGACAGAAGCGACGAGACCTCGGTGAGCATAGATGCGTCATTCCGCCGGTTTGCCTCCAGCAACTGTCGCACCATATATCTATACATCTCATCCAGGTTATTGGCGATCTCACCACCCGCTTGTTTATCCAGACTGTCACGCAAACCGTTGATGATGGCGATAGCCCAGCTGATATAGTGCCCTTTTCCCTCGAACTCTTTGCGCTCGATCTGCCCCTTGGCAATCGCTATCTTGTCCAGCGCACCCTCCATCAACATCTGCACCAGGCGATGCGCCGACGCTCCCTCGACACCGCTTCTCACACCAACACTTTTGTATTGATCTACAGCGGAAGCGATTTTGGATTTAGCCATGACGATTACCTCAAATCAGATTCTAGTTATTAATCAATGAATAGGTTGCTATGAACTGCTGCTCGATTGATAGGCCCCGGGCAAAGATGCCAACTGTTGGGTCAGATAGTTGCTGGTGGATTGCAGTTGGCTCAACAGAACATCCAAGGCGGCGAACTGGTTCCGGTACCGGATCTCCAAGGCGGCAATATGCGCATCCAGTTTGTCCCGTTCTGTATCCACATGATCCAGGCTGGTATAGATACCGTCGGAGCGTATATCGATCAGGCTGTCATCACCGACATAAGATTCCAACAGTGTGTTGAGTTGATCCGCCACACCGCGGGTGAACGAGATGGTCCCGCGTGATCCGAGAGAACCTCCCAGCACCTCCAGTTCCAGACCGGACGCATCGCCCGATCCATACAGGATCTGACCCACACCACTGGCAGCCACGCCGCCGATGGTGCCCGCCACATCCTGGCCATCCGTACCGGCGGCCACGCTCAGACCCAGGCCACTGCCCTCGACCGCGGTGAACTCCACCTTCGAGGTACTTCCGTAACTGGAGGATGTAATCTCGAAATGGTCGCCGCCCACGGAACTGAAGGTGACCGTTACACTGACACTGGAGCCCTGAAGATTACTGTCGGCATTGATCTGGCTCTGCAACTGGGCCGCCAGTTCGGTCCCGGTGCTGTAGCTGCCCTGCGTCAGGGTGATGGTATTGGACTGCACTCCGTCCACCTTGACCTCGAAGGTATCGTTGCTACTGTCCACCGTGATCGGAAACGACCCCAGCGTCGCTCCGGTATAGCTGCCCTGGGTCGCCAGCTGCGTGATGGTCACTGCGTAGTCGCCCACCACGGTATCCGAACTGGAGTCCACGTAGTTGATCAGAGCGTCACTGGCTGCACCGGTCACGGCGAACAACCGCCCTACCGCCTCCGGATCGTCCGCCAGCGCATCGGACAAGGTGCTTGCATCCAACTCAAGCGTCCCGTCCCGTTGGAACGAGATCCCGAGTTTGTAAAGAGAGGTGTACGATCCGGTCAGGCCGGAGATCGCACTGGTCAGAATAGCGTGCATCTGCCGGGTGGCGCCGTTTACCAGCCCGTCCCCCATCAGAATACCGCCCTGTTCGGTCGTGCTGTCATATCCTGCCAGCACATCCATGGTGGCGGCCAACGTATTGTAGGCATCCACAAAGGAGGTGATGGAAGATTTTATCCCGCTGATATCCTGCGCCACGGTGAGCGTTACCGGGGTACCGGAGGTCTCGCCGGTAAGCTGCAGGGTCACCCCCTCGATGGCGCCGCTGACCGTATTGGAGGAACGGGTCATGGAGAGGCCGTCGATACTGAATGCGGCATCCTCCGCCGTTGCCGTCTGGGTCAGATTCTTGCCGCTGCCCAGAGTCGCGGTGGGATCGTAGGCCAGCTGCGACAGTCCGGCGTTATCCAGATTATTGCCGTCCGTGGTATCGCTGACCGTGATCTCCAGGCTGTTGGCGGCGCCGCTGTCGTCCGATTTGAACAGCAACCGGTAACCGGTGCCGTCGTTGACGATACTGGCGGTCACGCCGATATCCGCGTCATTGACCGCATCCCGGATACCCTGCAGGCTGCTGTTGCTGCTGTCGATGGTCACGCTGCCGATGGCCTTTTCGGCATTGGCGGTAAAGGTGTTCCCTCCGGAATCGTAGGTTCCGAACCGGAAGGTGAGCTCGCCCGTACCCACCGCGTCGGTGGTGCTGGTGAAGGCGGCGGAGGCCACCCGGTGCGCCTGGGCGAGATTGGAAATCTCAATGGAATAACTTCCGGGAGCGGCGCTCCCGGAAGAGGTTGCGGTAAATATGGCGGAATTGCTGGAACTGGCAGATGTTTTCCGGAAATCGCTTGCCGCTTGCAGGCCGGAAAGCGCATCCTGGAACGAGGACAACCCGCTCTTGAAAGAGCCGTAAGCGGAGAGCTTGGCCTGCAGCTGTGCTTCCTGCAGGTTCAGCAGTGACTCTTTCGGGGCACGCGCGGCCTCGACCAGCTGATCCAGCAAGCTGTTGAGGTCGAGGCCGGAGCCTGCACCGAGTGATGTGATGGTTGCCATTTTCCTCTTCCTACACCAAGAGCCCGTCTATCTTCCGAATAAGCTCTACACTCCTCTACGGTTAGCTAGCAAACAGAATGCCAACTAGACCGTTCCTCGGAAAATCACTCCCTGCTCCTCATTCAGGTCCATCAGTCGATGCGCCAGATTCATGATCTCCTCGGAGGGAATCTGCCGGATGACCTCGTCGGTCTCGGCGTCGATGACCTTGATCACGGTATGCCCGCTCGCCTCATCGACGCTGAACTGCAGATTCCGATGCACGCTCTGAAACTTCGCATTCATCTCGCGCACCGTCTCCTCCAATTTCCGGGAATCGACTTTCTGAACAGCATCCTGCTGCCCCTGTCCGGACCGATCAGTTTTCGCCACCTGCGGATTGGACTGAACCGGATCCTTTCGCGTTACAGGGGATGAGCGCCGCAGCTCCGTCACCATCGTGTTTGATAGTTCCGTCGTCATTGGTTTCACCCTTTCATAAGGTTTGGGGGGCCGGGCCGGAGAGACCCGGCCCCTTTCCGCCTATGCCTGTATTACTGGAGGAGTGCCAGCACGTTCTGCGGCAGCGCGTTGGCCTGCGCCAACATCGCCACGCCAGCCTGCTGCAAGATCTGGTTCTTGGTCAGGTTGGCGGTCTCGGCCGCAAAATCGGCATCCTCGATCCGGCCCTTGGCCGCTGCCACGTTCTCGGCGGCCGTCTGCAGGCTCGAAATGGTGTAGTCCAACCGGTTCTGGGCGGCACCCATGACCGACCGCTGGCTGCTGACCGAATCCAGGGCGTCGTCGATCACATCGAGCAAGCCCTGGGCGTTGGTCCGGGTACTGGCACCGTTGAAGGTGTCGAGTGCCGTGCGCAGGCTCGCCAGATCCGCATAGTCCGTATTCGTGGTGAGTACCTGCATATTTTTGAAGTTCACCGTCATCCGGTTCTCGGCGGAGTTCTCGGCACCCACCTGAATCACCAGACCCGATCCGGTCGTAACGATTGTCCCGGCATCCAGCGCACCACCGATGTTATCCGCCGTTTCCGCACCGGAGAAACCGAGGGTGACGGATACACCAACATCCGAGAAGTTGTAGGTGGCCGGCGCACCGTCCACCCCGGCCGCCAACGCTACGCTGTCGGTAGCGGTACCGCTGGCGGCGGTGCCGGTCAACGTCAGCACGTCGGTGGTGGAGTTGTAGCTGAAGGTGTAGGTATCGGCCACGGCGCCGGAGACATCCAGCCCGATCACCGCCGAAGTGGTGCTGAGACCCGCACCGACCTGTACGGTACTGGTGGTGCTTACCGTGGCGCCGACGGCGCCGGTGAGCAACTTGGTGCCGTTAAACTCGGTACGCAGGGCGATGTTGTTCATCTCGGTGAGCAACTGCTGCAACTCATCGTTGATGAATCCGCGCTCGGTGTCGCCCACGGTATCAGACGCAGCCTCGGTGGCCAGTTCGCGGATACGCTGCATCATGGTCTGCATGGAATCCATGGCGCTTTCCGCGGTCTGGATCAGGGAGATACCGTCGTTGGCGTTACGCACCGCCTGGTTGTAGCCCAGCAGTTCGCCGCCCATGCGTTTTGCGATGGCCATGCCGGCCGCATCGTCCGCCGCGCTGTTGAGGCGCAAACCGGAAGAGAGCCGTTCCAGAGCGGTCGCCATTGCGTTGCCGGAACCGACCAGGTTCTTCTGGGCGTTCAGGGACATCACGTTAGTGTTGATATAAAGTGCCATTTTCTTGCTCCTTGTTTCCCCCGGCAGCTGTTCGTTTCAGCGCTCTGGGGATCAGGTTAGTGATTAGCGGATATACCTGAAATGGATGTTCTGGTATTCACCGCCTCCAGTTTTTGTAGCGGCCGCGCGAAAGCGATCTTTAGTCCGGGCCCCGCCCTCTCCGAGACCTCCGTCATACCTGAAAACAAATCGTATCTTATTGTATTATTTAGTAATTTCCACATATCACGACTTCCATTCCACTCTCCGGGAAACAGATTCCCGACTATTTCCCCCGGTTCCCGTTTTGCGCTTTTCTTCGAACAAAATCGCCCGTGGACCGGAACGTATTTCAGTCCGGTTTTGAGGTGCGCGGTTGCGGTTCGGGAAAGAGGCGGCTTGCCTTCGCAGCCAAACGAGGGCCGGAGAACCGATCCTGCCGGTTCTCACGACCCGCTGCTGCGATCGGACTCGTTACAGATAGTTGAAAAGTGAGAGCTGACTCACCTTGAGATAGGCCTGCTGCGCCGCCTGGAGCGCCAGGGTCTGCCGGTTGAAGCGGGAGATCGCCTCGGTGTAGTCCAGGTCCCCCTCTTCCGACTTATGGGTCTCCAGCACCAGCTGCGCCTCCCGGTTGACCGCCACCTGCTCGTCGATGGCGTTGAGCCGCGCACCGATGGTGGTACGGACCTCCGTGACGTTGGCGAGCGCCAGATCGATATCGTCCAGATAGCCGCCGACGTTATTGCCGCTCTCCAGATCGGTGGCTAATTGATAGAAGGTCTCGAACAGGCTCCGCTTGCCGCTGGCGGTTTCCACGTCCACAAACACCCGATGGCCGTTATCGCCGTCGGAGATCTCGCGATCCGCCGCAATCCGCAGCCGCCGATCCCCCAAATCTCCCTGATAATCCACCGCGCCGCTCACCGCCTCCTCAAACGGCCGGGTCGAGGTTTGATAGCCGGCAAAGATATATTCGCCCTGGGCATCGCGGGTATTGCCGAGACTCAACAGCTCATCCCGAAGCTGCCAGATCTCCGCCGCGATCGCCGCCCGGTCCTCCTGGGACAGGGTGTCGCTGGCCCCCTCTACCGTCAGCTCCTTGGTCCGTATCAGGATGTTCTCGATGCCGCCGATCACCCCCTCTTCAAACTCCAGCCGGGTCTGGGCCCGGTCGGCGTTGTTCAGGTACTGCGAAATGGTGCCGATGGCACGATCATAATCCAGCACCCGGACCGCACCCGCCGGATCGTCGGAAGGGGTGAGAATACGGCGGCCGGTGGAGAGCTGAAGCTGGGTCTCGCTCAGTTGGCTCTGCTGTTTCAACATCGCCGAGACCGCCTGGTCGGACATCATGCGAGTGGAGATTCGGAACGTCATAGTGATTACCTCCTTACCGCCCCGAGCAGGGTATCGAACAGGGTGCTCGCCACCGCGATCACCTGGGCCGCCGCCTGGTAGGCCTGCTGAAAACGCACCAGGTTGGCCGCCTCCTCATCCAGGTTGACGCCGTTGACGGACGCCAGCGCCGACTGATGCCGCTCCAGCAGGCTGGCGGAGGTCTGGGCATTGATCTCCGCATGCCGGGCCTCGGCACCGACGTCTGCGACCAGCTGGCCATATACCTCCTGGAAGGTGGCGGTCTCGGCGGTACCCGCGGAGTCCCCCAACAGGGTATCGCTGTTCTGCAGTCCCGCCATCTGCAGGACATTGCGGTTATCCCCCACCCCGCTATCGTTGTTGGCGATCACGAAACGATCCCCGTCCTGCGGAATGCCGCTGATGGTAAAGGTCACATCGCCGTAGCCGGGAAAGTTGAACTCCACGCCGCTGCTCTGGGTCGCCGGATCATAGGCGATGTTGCCGCCGGGACCGCCGGTCACCGTGAACCCGGGGATGGCGGAGTCATACTCCAGGGTGATGGTGGCCGGCCCGGCCAACGGGATATTGGTGAGATCGGTGATCTGCGGCTGGGTGATGGCGGCGGTCCCCAGGTTGGGTCCGCCGGTGGTGCTGTTGGTGGAGGCCTCGGCCCGCAGCGGTGAGGCCGCGGCGATCTTGCGCGGGTCCTGGGTCTCCATTTCGAGATTGCTTGCGGCGTTCCGGGTGGGGCGAATCAGAAAGGTGTCGCCGGTGGTGGCGGCCGCCAGGATATCGCTGGTGAAGCCGTCCACTTCGCCGGCCGGCGGATAGGTACGGGGATAGGC
>JBNKCL010000090.1:0-19783 GCA_050287725.1 Sedimenticolaceae bacterium | reverse complement strand
TGACGTTAAAGCTGAAACGCCCGGGTTTATAGCCGCGTGAGCGGGCTTCCTGGGTTCCGGAAAATAACTCACGAATGGGCGTGAATAATCCGGCATAGGTAGCAGGGTTAGAGCGTGGCGTACGGCCGATGGGGCTTTGATCGATATCTACCACCTTGTCGAACAACTCCAAGCCCTCGATGCCTTCGCAGGGCGCCGCTTCGCGGTGGGCGGCGTTGAGGGTGGCGGCGGCGAGGGGATAAAGGGTGTCGTTGATCAGGGTCGATTTGCCGGAACCGGAGACGCCGGTGATGCAGGTGAACAGACCCACCGGAAGATGCAGGTCCACCCCTTTCAGATTGTGGCCGGTAGCCTTGCGCAGCGACAAGGTGCGTTCCGGAGCGGGCGCCGTGCGTTCGGCCGGAACCTCGATCCGGAGTCGGCCGGAGAGGTATTGGCCGGTTAATGAATCCTTGCAGGCGGCGATTTCGTCCGCCGTACCCTCCGCCACGATGGCACCGCCGTGGATGCCGGCCCCGGGCCCGATATCCACCACGTGGTCGGCGCTACGGATCGCCTCCTCGTCGTGTTCCACCACGATCACCGTATTGCCGAGGTCCCGCAGATAGGTGAGGGTGTTCAGCAGGCGACCGTTATCACGTTGGTGCAGACCGATGGAGGGTTCGTCCAGGATGTACATCACCCCCACCAGTCCGGCGCCGATCTGGCTGGCGAGACGGATGCGCTGCGCCTCGCCGCCCGAGAGGGTTTCGGCGCTACGTTCCAGAGTCAGGTAGTCGAGTCCCACGTTGACTAGGAACCGGAGCCGCTGAACGATCTCTTTCACCACCTTGGCCGCGATCTGTCCCCGTTTCCCCGGCAGGTTGAGTTCCTGGAAGAACTCCAAGGCGTGACCCACCGGCAGGGCGGCGACCGCCGGCAGGTTGTGTTGCGCCACGAACACGTTGCGGGCCGCCTCGTTCAGCCGGGTGCCGCGGCACTCCGGGCAGGGCTGGTGGGCGATATAACGGGAGAGCTCTTCGCGCACCGCGTTGGATTCGGTATCCCGGTAACGCCGCTCCATGTTGGGGATGATCCCCTCGAACGGGTGGGTCTTGCTGAAGCTGCCGCCCCGTTCGTTGAAATAGCTGAACTTGATCGGCTCGTCGCCGCTGCCGTACAGGATGATGTCGCGGATCTTGGCCGGCAGTTTCTCCCAGGGCGCCTCCACATCGAAGCCGCAGTGTCGCCCCAGGGATTTGATCAACTGGAAGTAGTAGGCGTTGCGCCGGTCCCAGCTGCGTACCGCTCCGGCGGCCAGACTGAGATGGGGGTGGGCCACCACCCGGACCGGATCGAAGAACTGTTCCACCCCCAGGCCGTCACAGGTGGGGCAGGCCCCCACCGGGTTGTTGAAGGAGAACAGCCGCGGCTCCAGTTCCGGGATGCTGTAACCGCACACCGGGCAGGCGAAGTTGGCGGAGAATACCAGCTCCGGCCGTTCCGGCTCATCCATCCAGGCCACCCGCGCCAGGCCGTCGGAGAGCCGCAGGGCGGTCTCGAAGGACTCGGACAGCCGCAGTTGCAGGTCGGAGCCGGCGGCATCCGCCGTGGGCGCGCGCACCCGGAAGCGGTCCACCACTACCTCGATGGTGTGCTGGCGCCGCAGCTCCAGCTCCGGCGGGTCCTCCAGCTCGCAGATCTCCCCGTCGATGCGGGCGCGCAGGAATCCCTGCGCCAGCAGCTCCGCCAGCAGCTTGTGATACTCCCCCTTGCGCTTGGAGACCACCGGCGCCAGCAACATCAACCGGCTCTCCTCCGGCAGCCCCAATACCTGGTCCACCATCTGGCTGACGGTCTGGGCCTCCAGGGTCTCGCCGTGGGTCGGGCAGCGCGGGGTACCGGCACGGGCGAACAGCAGGCGCAGATAGTCGTAGATCTCGGTGATGGTGCCCACCGTGGAGCGGGGGTTGTGGGAGGTGCTTTTCTGCTCGATGGAGATGGCCGGTGACAGCCCCTCGATATGGTCTACATCCGGTTTCTCCATCATCGAGAGGAACTGCCGGGCGTAGGCGGAGAGGGACTCCACGTAACGCCGCTGGCCCTCGGCGTAGATGGTGTCGAAGGCGAGGGAGGACTTGCCGGAGCCCGACAGGCCGGTGATCACGATCAGCCGGTCCCGCGGCAGGGTGAGATCAATATTCTTCAGGTTGTGGGTGCGGGCCCCGCGAATGTGGATGGTATCCATGCAATATCCGGCGATCGACGAAACCCCTTACTATACCCCCTCCGGGAATCTCAGGCCAAAGCCGGTTGCGGGAAAGAATTGCGGGTGAATGTCCCGTGCCGTGGGACTGCGGTGGTCTGGCTCCAAAACGAAAAACCCGGCATTTCGCCGGGTTTTCGTTTTAAAACCGGGTGCAGTCAGCCGAGTACCGCCGCAGCAATAACGCCGATTACAACTATTACAATTGCCCCGAGTAGTGCGCCTTTACCTTCTAACATGGTGCTTTCTCCTGGTTCGTTGTTTTGTCGTACTAAAGGAATATAGTGATTTTTTATTAAAATTAAAGTAACCGAATCCGATCACCGTATCGATTATAAACACATTTTCTATACCATTTATAGGGCATTTCCCGCATCTGATACGGGGGCATTGCGTGCCGCCTGCCGGAGCAAAGCTGGTACCATAGGTAATCGTGTTCTGGTCTGTAGCGGGAGGGTCCCGCGCGCTTTGATCTACGGCCTATTGGGGGGCGGATTCAGTGGCTACAAACAAGGTGGAGAAAGGCGGGATGAGTCCGGAAGAGTCTCGTGCCGCCCTCTCCCTGGCGGGTATCTTCTCCCTGCGGATGTTGGGCCTGTTCCTGATCCTGCCGGTATTCGCCCTGTACGCCGAGCACCTGGAGGGGGTGACCCCGATGCTGGTGGGATTGGCGATCGGGGCCTACGGTCTCACCCAGGCGCTGCTACAGATCCCGTTCGGGATGCTGTCGGATCGGATCGGGCGCAAACCGGTGATCGTGGGCGGCCTGCTGCTGTTCGCACTGGGGAGCGTGGTGGCCGCCACCTCCGGTACCATCGGGGGCATCATCTTCGGCCGGGCGTTACAGGGCAGCGGGGCGATCGCCGCCGCCATCATGGCGCTGGCGGCAGACCTCAGCCGGGAAGAGATCCGCACCCGGATTATGGCGGTGATCGGGGTGAGCATCGGTGTCGCCTTTACCGTCTCCATGATCCTGGGTCCGGTGCTCAACCACTGGATCGGCGTCCCCGGCATCTTTTGGCTCACCGCCTTGCTGGCTCTCTCCGGAGTCGCTATGACGCTGTTCCTGGTCCCGAATCCGGCCTCCAGCCGGCGGCATCGGGATGCCGAGGTGGTTCCGGGCCAATTCGGTAAGGTGCTGGCCAATCGCGACCTGCTGCGGCTCGATTTCGGCATCATGACCCTGCATATGTCCCTGACCGCCCTGTTTCTGGCGGTGCCGCTGGTGCTGCGGGATCTGATCGGGCTTCCCAGCGGCAAGCATTGGATGCTCTACCTGCCGGTGATGCTGCTCTCCATGGGGTTCATGGTGCCGTTTATCGTGGTGGCGGAGCGTCGCCGCCGGATGAAATCGGTATTCCTGGGGGCGGTTTTTACGCTCGGGCTTTCCCAGCTCGGCCTGTACTTCTTTTACCAGTCGCTGGCGGGCATCGCCTGCATGCTGCTGCTGTACTTCACCGCCTTCAACCTCCTGGAGGCCACCCTGCCGTCTCTGGTATCGAAGATCGCCCCTTCCGACAGCAAAGGGACCGCCATGGGGGTTTACTCCAGCTCCCAGTTCACCGGCGCCTTTCTCGGCGGTCTGCTGGGCGGTTGGGCGCACGGCCAGTTCGGCCTGGAAGGGGTGTTTATTTTCGGTATGGCGGCGGCTTTGGCCTGGATGCTGGTCGCCTCCGGGATGGCCTCCCCCTCCTACCTCATAAGTCATTTGCTGCGGGTCGGCCAAATGGATACGACCCGGGCCGCCGAGCTGGAGTCGGAGCTGCGCCGGGTCCCCGGGGTCGGGGAGGCGGTTGTGGCGGCCGACGAAGGGGTCGCTTATCTCAAAATCGACAAAAATGTGGTCGACATGGCGGCGTTGGATGCATTTTGCGACGACCGCGGGTAGACTTATTCGATCTTTTTATAAGGTCTCCAGGACGGAGCGTTCAAGAACGGAGGATTAAGGGTTTATGGCCACTAGAGGCGTTAATAAGGTAATTCTGATCGGGAACCTCGGGCAGGACCCGGAGGTTCGCTATATGCCCAACGGCAATGCGGTGACCAACGTCAGTATCGCCACCAGCGAATCCTGGAAGGACAAGAATACGGGCGAGACCCAGGAGCGCACCGAATGGCACCGGGTGGTGTTTTTCCGGCGACTGGCGGAGATCGTGGGCGAGTACCTGAAGAAAGGTTCCAAGGTCTATGTCGAGGGCCGTCTCCAGACCCGCAAGTGGCAGGATCAGAACGGTCAGGATCGCTATACCACCGAGATCATCGCCGATCAGATGCAGATGCTCGACAGCCGCGGCGGCGGCAGTGCCAGTTTCGATGCCGGCGGTCCGCCGCCTGCCGCTCCCGGCGGCCCGGACGAGGGTTTCGACGACGACATCCCGTTCTAGGGACTGTTCACAGGCCCGGTTCCCTCCGCTCTTTTTCCCGCAAACACCTCCCCCAAGCTCGGGGGAGGGCGGGGGAAAGGGTCATTCACCTTTTTCACGATATGATAGGCATGCCGCCGGCGATCGGCCGGGGGCGCCATTTTCAGCTTGGTTTCATGCTGTATTGTTAGAGTGTCCGGCGTAATTTCGTGCAGTCATACCGCCGGCGCCCTGTAATAGTAAGGTACACAATTATGCACTTCGGGATTCTGACTTCGATTATCTTTGGGGCGATTCTTATCCAGCTGGCGGTGCTTGTATGGGTCGGGATAGCGCGTCGCGGACGTGAAGCCGAGCGCCGGGAAACGGACCGGGAAACGGACCGGGAAAACCCGGATACCTGATGAAGGAACCTCCATGCAGCGTTCGCTGATCCGCAAAGAGGTGATGCCGTTTCTGGTGGCGTTCGGGTCGCTGATCCTCGCAACCATGGTGATCGATTTTGCGTTGCACCAGTTCGATCTGGTCTGGGTCGGACGCTATCTGGGGATCCCCGGAACCATCCTGATCCTGCTGTCCTTTCTGTACTCGTTACGCAAACGCAAGTACATAAAATTCGGTGCGCCCAAAACCCTGCTTACGCTACACGAAACGCTCGCCTGGCTCGGCGCGCTGATGATCCTGGTGCACGCCGGTATCCACATCTATGACATCCTGCCGTGGTTGGCGCTGGTGGCGATGCTGGTGAATGTCATCAGCGGCATGACCGGCAAATATTTGCTGGATCGGGCGCGCGGGTTTCTGAAGGACAAGCGCGAAGCATATGCAAGCCGCGGGATGGCGGAGAGTGAGATCGAAAAACAACTGTTCTGGGATGCGACCACTTTTGATTTGATGAAGAAGTGGCGTGCGGTGCATATGCCCATCACATGGGCTTTCGCCGCGCTCGGCATCGCGCATATCCTGAGCATCTTCCTTTTCTGGCAGTGGAAATGAAGAACAAGATCCTCATCATCGTTGCGTTCAGTGTCGGCATCCTGATCCTGCTGGCGATCCTGTCGCCGCAAACCATGATCGCGCCGGGCGACCCGATCGATGCGCATGCCGAAATCGCGGATGACTGTTTCGCCTGCCATACACCGTTTATCGGGAGTACGCCCGCCAAGTGCACCGCCTGCCATCAGGTTTCGGAGATCGGAATCAGAACCTCCAAAGGATTGCTGATTCCGCAAGAGAAAAAGAATGTCGCTTTTCACCAGGAGCTGATCGAAGAGGATTGCGTGGCATGCCACAGCGATCACAAGGGTGTGCAGGCGTTTCGTCCGATCGGCCAGTTCTCGCATGAATTATTGCAGCCGAAAACGCGCGAACAGTGCGACGGCTGTCACGCCAATCCCGACGACTCCCTGCACCGGAAAATCAAGGGTAGCTGCGGGCAGTGCCATTCGCAGAATGCGTGGTTGCCGGCCACCTTGAACCACGACGATTACTTCCGTTTCGACCGTCATCACGATGCCGAGTGCGAGGTGTGCCATATCGGCGGGAACTATACCGACTATACCTGTTACGGTTGTCACGAACACTCCCGTTCGAAGATCCGCGGAGAGCACGTGGAAGAGGGGATCTACGATTACGAGAACTGCGTGAAATGCCATCGCAGCGGAGATGAGCATGAGGCGGAACGCATCTGGCGTTCGGGCGGGTATGAGCGCGACTCGCGCTCAGGCGAAGCAGACAGTTACCGGGAGCGGAGAAGTCATCATTATGAAAATGATGACGATGATGATTGAACGGACGCTCCCTTTGCGTAAAACATCGGGTGCACGCCCGCTCCGTATCGGATTGTTTTAAGCGGCCGGTTCCTGCACCCAGCGCATCGCTTCCGCGAGATCATCGTTCGCAAACAACTTGACCTCACCCGGTACGGTGATCGTGATCAGCGGTGCGGATTTGCGCAGCCAACCGACTTCGGTCACCAGGGCGATTCTTTCCCAGGCGTTCATGTGTCCCAGGCCGATCTTGGCGTCATCCCACATCGCGCCGACGGTGAAGCCGGTGAATTCCGGACCCAGGTGATAGAGGAAGCGGATCTTCTTCTCGCGCTTCAGCAGTTCCTCCACCGCCGGTATCAGTACGGTCTCATAATCTTCAGCGGTTACCTCGCCGCTGGCGCGGAAGCCGATGGCGTTGTCCGCTGCCAGATCGATTCGTGTGAGCATGATGAACCTCCCTTTCAAAAGTGTTCGTGATGTTTACAACCCCATGGCGTCCACGGTCCAGGAAACACCGCCGTCATACGCCTCCGGATAGTGCGCGTGGATGAACTTCTCCACCGTACGAATCTTATCCTTCGGCACATCCACCATCACAAGTATCTCCCCGCGGGCCAACGCTGCATGGAAATTACCCAGGTGGGTGTGGGGCAGGTGTTGTGTGAATAACAGGCCGCCGATGAAGGTGGCCACCATGACCGCCAATGCGGTCGCCATCCAGACGGCGCTGCCGGTTACCAGCGCCACTACCAGAAGCGCCAGGGCAACGAAAAACAGTCCCAGATTGGCGTTCCACAAATAGTGCTCCAGCTGTCCGGCGCTGTCATGTTTCTGGCCGGAAGTGGTGAACGGGAGGTGCCGTAATTTGCCTTCATCCTTGGCGACTGCGTGGATATGCCGGGCATCCACCCCGGCGCCGTCCAGCAACTTATCCACGGCCTCCCGGGCGTGCTTCTCGTCCGGAAATAGGAAATAGAGTCTTCTGTTCATCGCAGACCCTCCACTATGCTTTGATATAACCAAGTATAGCAGTAGGTAATAATAAGGTTGCCCCGGTTTGCGCGGAATCCGGCGGCCTGCCAATATGCGCCCCATGACCGCTTCGGAAACCGTTCTGCCGATCTCCACCCATGTCTCGATCCCGCTGTCCGAGATCGAGCTGACGGGCATCCGTGCCCAGGGGGCGGGCGGGCAGAACGTCAACAAGGTCTCCAGCGCCATCCATCTGCGGTTCGATATCGGCGCCTCCTCGCTGCCGGAGTTCTACAAGGAGCGGCTGCTGAAGCTGCGGGATACCCGGATCAGCGGCGACGGGGTGATCGTAATCAAGGCCCAGCGCTTCCGTACCCGGGAGAAGAACCGCGAGGACGCCCTGGAGCGGTTGCGGGAGTTGATCCGCAGCGTAGCGGTCAGCCGCAAGGCGCGCAAACCCACCAAACCCACCAAGGCGTCACAGCAGCGGCGGGTGGAGGGCAAGGTCCGGCGGGGACAGGTGAAGCGCAACCGGGGAAAGGTCGAGTATTAATATCCTCTCGCCAAGACGCAAAGAACGCCAAGAAGGCAAAAGCTCACTTCTTACGATTTCATCAGGCAGCAGTTAGTTTCCAAGGCTCATTGGTAGGATTTGTATGCGAGGAAGAGATGTCCTCTCGCCAAGGTGCCAAGAACGCCAAGAGATCAAAAGCACTTTATTGCTGTCACAGGTTATACCCGTGCCTCATGAACACCCCGCAAAAGCTCAGGGTGCGCCTACTTTTCTGTAAGCATTATTCTTGCTTTCTTGGCGTTCTTTGCGTCTTGGCGAGAGTATAAAGTCCGGCTCAGAAAGAGTCTTCGTGGCATGAAAGTCACGTAGAAGTTCACTAGACGCTGTGCATCTTCAGCAGTCATTCCCTTGGCGCGCTTGGCGTCTTGGCGAGAGCTAACGATCTGACGCGTTTTATTTCTTGCGCTTCTTCCCGCCCCGCTTCTGTTTGAACAGCAACGGCACGATCTCGTCGTAGGTGTTGGCGAAGTGGACCTTGATCCCTTTGCGGATATGGGCCGGTACCTCTTCGTAATCGCCTTTGTTTTCCCACGGCAGGATCAGTTCCCGGATGCCCGCGCGGCGGGCCGCGATCACCTTTTCCCGGATACCGCCCACCGGGAACACCTGACCGGTGAGGGTTAGCTCGCCGGTCATGGCCAGCGGCCGGGCCGGCGGTTCGCCGCGCGCCAGCGAGAGCAGGGCGGAGGCCATGGTGACCCCGGCGCTGGGCCCGTCCTTGGGGGTGGCGCCGGCCGGGACGTGCAGGTGAATGAACCCTTTTTCGAAAAAGTCGGGATCGGTCCCGAACTCTTCGGCGTGACCCATGATGTAGCCGTAGGCGATCTCCGCCGACTCCCGCATTACGTCGCCCAACTGCCCGGTCAGTTTGAGTCCGCGGTTGAGACTGTGGGTGCGGACCGCCTCCACATTGAGAGTGGCGCCGCCCATGGCGGTCCAGGCCAGGCCGGTGATCACTCCGGCCCCACCCATGTGGCGCTCGTCCCGGAACACGGGGTTGCCGAGATACTCCTTGAGATCATCCCTGGTTACGACGATGGGCGGTTTCTCCTTGTCCAGCAACCGCACCACCGATTTGCGCACGATCTTGCCGATCGCTTTCTCCAGTTGCCGTACTCCGGCATCCCGGGCCCAGCCCTCGGTGATGGCGCGCAGGGTGGCGGTGTCCAGCTTCAACTGGTTGCGTTTCAAGCCTGCCCGTTCCAGTTGCCGCGGCACCAGATAGCGGCGTGCGATCTGTAACTTTTCGTCCGCGATATAACCCGCCAGCGGGATCACCTCCATCCGGTCCAGCAGCGGCCGCGGGATGGTGTCGAGCTGATTGGCGGTGCACAGGAACAGTACCTTGGAGAGATCGAAGCGCAGATCCAGATAGTGATCCAGAAAATCGCTGTTCTGCTCCGGGTCCAGCACCTCCAGCAACGCGGAGGCGGGGTCGCCGTGATAGGAGGCGCCGATCTTGTCGATCTCGTCCAGCATGATGACGGGGTTCTCGGTACCCACCTCCCGCATGGACTGGAGAAACTTGCCGGGCATGGCGCCGATGTAGGTGCGGCGGTGGCCCTTGATCTCCGCCTCGTCGCGGATGCCGCCCACCGAGAAACGATAGAAACGCCGGCCCAGGGCGTCGGCGATGGATTTGCCGATGGAGGTCTTGCCCACCCCCGGCGGTCCCACGAAGGTAATGATGGAACCGCTGATGCGCCGTTTCATGATGCCCACCGCCAGGAACTCCAGGATGCGCTTCTTCACATCCTCCAGGCCGTAGTGGTCCCGGTTCAGGATCTTGCGGGCGTGGGCGATGTCGAGGTTGTCCTCGGAGTCCACCCCCCACGGCAGCAGCGTGATCCAGTCCAGGTAGTTGCGGGTGACGGCGTACTCGGGGGAACCGGGTTCCAGCACCGACATCTTGTCCATCTCGTCGGATACCCGTTTCTGCGCTTCCTCCGTGAGTTGCAGCTTCTCCAGCCGTTCCTTGAACTTGTCCAGCTCCGCGGTGCGGTCGTCCTTGGCGATTCCCAGTTCCTGCTGGATCGCCTTCAACTGTTCGCGCAGGAAGAATTCGCGCTGCTGCTTTTCCATGCGCTCTTCCACCGACTTGCGGATCTTGTGCTGTGCCCGCGCCAGTTCCAGTTCGTTATGCAGCAGCTCCAGCACCTTCTCCATGCGCGGCAACAGTTCGATCGCTTCCAGTACCTCCTGCAGTTGCGAGCTGGTGGAGGTGGTCAGGCTGGCGGCGAAGTCGGCCAGGTGGGAGGGATCGTCCGGACCGAAGCGGTCCAGGAACATCTTCAACTCCTCGGCATAGAGCGGATTGAGCGGCAGCAGTTCCTTGATGGTGTTGATGACGGCCATGGCATAGGCCTTGATCTCCTTGCGCGGCTTCTCGGCCTGTTCCGGGAAATAGTGCACCCGGGCCCGGAACGGCGGCTCCTCGCTCAGAATCGCATCGATCCGGAAACGTTGCAGGCACTCCACCAGGACCTGCAGCCGGTTCTCCGTCTGCTGCACCCGGTGCACCCGGCAGACCGTACCGATCTTCCGGAAGCTCTCCGGCGCCGCCTCCTCGGCCGATTCGGCCTCCGCCAGCACCAGCCCCAGGATACCGTTACCGTTCTCCGTCACCTCTTTGAGGGTGGACATCCAGCGTTCGGTCTCCATCACCAGCGGGACTACCTGGCCCGGAAAGAACGGCCGGGTGGCCATGGGTATCAGGTGGATGATTCCCGGCAACATCTCGCTGGCGCGGACCAGCTGCTGCTCGGTTACGACTTCGACCTCTTCCTGAGGCTGCTTTTTCTTCGGTTGTTGTTTTTTCATGGCTCTGATGTTGTGGTTATTTCCGTCCTTCAATAATAGATCATCGGGAATATAGCCCCGCAGGCCGGCCCCAACCGTCCTGCTTCCTGCTACTTCAAAGGTCGGGACTAGGGGGCGCTTTTACAAGCGGCATTGGCCAGGCGGGCGAACATCTCCACGTCCAATCGTTCCGCCCGCAGGCCGGGATCGATGCCGAGCGCTACGATGTCCTCCGCCGTCAGCAGCTTCGAGAGGCTGTTGCGCAGGGTCTTGCGGCGCTGGGCGAACGCCTGGGCCACCACCTGCGAGAAAACCGCGAAATCGTCGATACGGGCCGGCGGCCGTTCAAGCGGTACCAGACGAACGAAGGCGGAGTCCACCTTGGGGGCGGGCCGGAACGCTGTGGGCGGGATCTCGAACAGCGGCGTCACTTCGCAGCGCGCCTGCAACATCACCGAAAGCCGGCCGTACTCCTTGCCGCCGGGTGAGGCCGCCATGCGTTCCACCACCTCCTTCTGCAGCATGAAGTGCATATCCCGGATACAGGCGGCCTGCTCCAGCAGGTGGAACAGGATCGGGGTGGAGATGTTGTAGGGCAGGTTGCCCACCACCCGCAACGGTTGTCCGTCGCGGGCCAGTGCGCAGAGATCGAACTTCAGGATATCGGCGTTGTGCAGATGCAGCTCTCCGCGGCCCGCGCACAGCCGCGTCAGCGGCTCGATCAGGTCGCGGTCCAGCTCCACCGCATCCAGCGCGCCCGCCGCCTCCAGCAGATAGCGGGTGATCGCCCCCTGGCCCGGCCCGATCTCCACCAGGTGCTCGCCCGGCTGCGGCGCCACGCACTCCAGGATGTGCCGGATGACGGAGGCGTCCTGCAGAAAGTTCTGGCCGAAGCGTTTGCGCGCGCGATGCTGCGGAGGGTTGGACATGGTCGGATCGTCGGTCTCGAAAAGGCTTCGAGATGAATGATATCCGAAAAACGATGGGTGATACGCGAAGAGATGAACATTCCTTCTTCATTGGACGAAGGCCAAAATCCGGTAGAGACGCCCGCCCCGCAGATGGAAGTTAGGCTCGTCATATCGATGCGATATACTCTTTGCATGACTCACGCAGCAACAACCGGAGCTGTCATTGTCGAAACCCGAATCAACCGATCTGCGCGAAGTCACCCTGGCGGGTGAAGCGCTGACCAAGGTCTACCATACCGGCGCGGTGGATGTGCACGCACTGCGCGGCGTCGATCTGCAACTCTACGAAGGGGAGCTGGTGGTGTTGCTCGGTCCTTCCGGCAGCGGCAAGTCGACTCTGCTCAACATCCTCGGCGGCCTCGACACTCCTACCAGCGGACGGGTGCGCTTCCGCGACCTGGAGATTACCGACGGCGACGAGTCGTTGCTCACCCGCTACCGCCGTTTCCATGTCGGTTTCGTATTTCAATTCTACAATCTGATCCCCAGCCTCACCGCGCGCGAGAATGTCGCCCTGGTGACCGAGATCGCGCGCCGGCCCATGGACCCGGCGGAGGCCTTGCGCCTGGTCGGTCTGGGGCAACGGCTCGACCACTTCCCGGCCCAGCTTTCCGGCGGTGAGCAGCAGCGGGTGGCCATCGCGCGGGCTATCGCCAAGCGGCCCGACGTGTTGCTCTGCGATGAGCCGACCGGCGCGCTCGATAGCGAGACCGGCATCCTGGTGTTGGAGGCAATCGAACGGGTCAACCGGGAGTTGGGCACCACCACGGCGGTGATTACACACAATACGGTGATCGGCCAGATGGCCGACCGCGTGATCCATTTCGGTGACGGCCACGTGGTCAGCAGTGAAACCAACGCTTCGCGCCTGCCGGCCAGTGGGCTGAGCTGGTGAGCATATGCGGGCCCTGAACAAGAAGCTGATACGCAACCTCTGGAAGCTTCGGGGTCAGGTGCTGGCGGTCGCGGTGGTGATCGCCTCCGGCGTGGCGGTGCTGGTGATGTCGCTATCCGCCCTCGATGCTTTGACTGAGACCGCCGAGGCATATTACGAACACCAGCGCTTCGGCGAGGTTTTTGCCAGCGTCAAACGGGCGCCGGAACGATTGGTCGAACAGATCCGCGCCATTCCCGGCGTGCGCTCGGTGGACACCCGCATCAAATACCTGGCGACTCTCTCCATCAAAGGCTTCGAGGAGCCGGTGATCGGCCAGTTGGTCTCCATCCCGGAACAAGGCCAGCCGCGTCTCAACCGACTGGTGCTGCGCGCCGGCCGCCTGGTAAGTCCGGGACATCCGGACGAGGTGGTGCTCAACGAACCCTTCGCCGAGGCGCACAACCTGCAGCCCGGCGACACCATTCAGGCGGTGCTGAACAGCAACCTGCGCACCCTCACCGTGGTCGGCATCGCCCTTTCGCCGGAGTATGTCTATACCATCGGCCCCGGCGCCCTGATGCCCGACGATCAGCGTTTCGGGGTGCTCTGGCTCGGCCGTGACGCATTGGAGGCCGCTTACGATCTGAACGGCGCTTTCAACGACCTCAGCCTCGGATTGCTCCACGGCACCAATCCACAAAGTGTCATCGATCGCCTGGATCGTTTGCTGGAGCGCTACGGCGGTCGCGGCGCCATCGCCCGCGCGGATCAGATCTCCAACTGGTTTCTGATGAACGAGATCGAGCAGCTCAAAACCATGTCGAGCATCCTGCCGACCATCTTCCTGGCGGTGGCCGCCTTCCTCAGCAATATGGTGCTGAGTCGTCTGATCGCCACCGACCGCAGCGAGATCGGCCTGTTCAAGGCCTTCGGCTATAGTGACCGGCAGGTGGGCTGGCACTACGCCAAGCTGGTGATGGCGATGACCGCCGTCGGTATTCTTCTCGGTTGGGGGGTGGGCGCCTGGTTGGGGCGCATCAACACCGAACTCTATGCCGAGTTCTACCGCTTCCCGCTGTTGATTTTCCGCCCCAACCCCGGGGTCTTCGCGATCGGCGCCGTGGTCAGCTTGATCGCCGCCCTCAGCGGGAGCCTGGGAGCGGTGCGCCAGGCCGCCCGCCTGCCGCCGGCGGAGGCGATGCAGCCGCCGGCGCCGCCGCTCTATCGCAAGACCCGCCTTTCCGGCAGCCGCCTGATCCTGTGGCTCGATCAACCCACCCGCATCATCCTGCGCCAGATCGTGCGTTCTCCGGTGCGCGCCTTCTTCACCAGCCTCGGGATCGCTCTCTCGGTGGCGGTGATGATCATGGCGTTACAATGGCTCGACGCCATCGACAAGATTGTCGAGGTCTACTTCTTCGACGCCCAGCGCCAGGACATGATGGTGGGTCTGGTGGAGACCCAGTCCGACACCTCTCTGCAGGAGTTTCTTCGTATGCCGGGTGTGCTGAGCGCCGAGCCGATGCGCATCACCGGGGTGGAATTCCATGTCGGTAACCGCCACCACCGGGGATCGATCGAGGGGGTGCCGCCCGATCCGCAACTGCAGCGGGTTTACGATGCCGGCGGACGTGTGGTGCCGGTACCGCCCGACGGCCTGCTGCTCTCTACCGCTCTGGCCGAGAAGCTGGGTGTGGGTATCGGCGACAGCGTGCGGGTGGATGTGTTGGAGGGACGGCGGCCGAAGCGATCCATCCCGGTGGTGGGACTCTACGAGACCTATATCGGTATGACCGCCTATATGAACATCAACGCCTTTAACCGTTTGATGGGCGAGCGGGGGAGTCTCGAATACGTCAACCTGCTGGTGGACCGGGAGCGGCTCGCCGACTTGTATAAGGAGCTGAAGGCGTTGCCCAAGGTCTCCTCGGTGACTCTCAAGGAGGCGGCGGTGCGGGAGTTCAAAGACACCATGGCGGAGACCCTTCTGATCTACGTCTCTTTCTTCGCCGCCTTCGCCTGTGCCCTCGGTTTCGGGGTGGTTTACAATAGTACTCGTATCGCATTGTCGGAGCGCGGTCGCGAGTTGGCCACTCTGCGTGTGCTCGGTTTTCATCGCGGCGAGATCTCCTACATCCTGCTCGGCGAGGCGGGATTGCTGATCCTGGCGGGTCTGCCGCTGGGCATTCTGGTGGGGGCCGGCCTCGGCTGGTTCATGACCAGCTCCATGGACTCGGAACTCTACCGCATCCCGTTGGTGCTCAAGGCCTCCACCAATGCCATCGCGGTGCTGGTGACCCTGGCGGCCACCCTGCTTTCAGCGGCGGTAGTGCGCAACCGCCTCGACCACCTTGACCTGATCGCTGTACTCAAGACCCGCGAGTGAATGACATGAACGCACACACCAAACGTATCCTGCTCTGGAGTCTGCTGGGCCTGATCCTGGTAGCCGGCCTTATCTGGGCCTTCATCCCCAAGCCGATCCCGGTCGACATAATGACCCTGCAACCCGGCGAGATGACGGTCACAGTGGACGAAGAGGGGGAGACCCGGGTGCGCGACGTCTTCGTGCTCTCCGCCCCGATCAGCGGTCGCGCCCTGCGCATTGATGCGGAAGTAGGGGACGAAGTGTCGGCGCAGCAGACCCGGATCGCCGAGATTGAACCGATTGATCCGACCCTGCTCGATCTCCGCAGCCAGGCTCAGGCGCGCGCCGATATCCGTGCCGCGGAGGCCAATCTGCTGCTGGCCGAAGCCTCGGTCAAGGAAGCAAAGGTGGAACTGAATTTTGCCGAGAGTGAATACAAACGTACCCGTAAACTGCGTGCCGATGCGATGGTGTCCGAACGGGAACTCGAGGCCGCGGAAAGCGCCTACAAGACCCGCCAGGCCGCACTGGAGACGGTCGTCGCCGGCCGCCGGACGCGCCAGGCCGAATTGGAACGCGCGCGCGCCCAGCTTATCTCGCCCACCGCGGCGCGGGCGAAGAGCGATGATTGCTCCTGCGTTCCCATCGTTGCTCCGGTGGACGGGCGCATCCTCAGGATTCTGCATGAGAGCGAAGGCGTGGTCTCCGCCGGAGAACCACTGGTAGAGATCGGCGACCCTGCCGATCTGGAGATTGTCGCCGACCTGCTCTCTTCCGACGCGGTCAAGGTGGAGCCGGGCCAGCGTGTCATCATCGAAAACTGGGGCGGTGACCGGTCGTTGGAAGGCAGAGTGCGCCGGGTCGAACCCTTCGGCTTCACCAAGGTCTCCGCACTCGGCATCGAAGAGCAACGGGTCAACGTCATCATCGACTTCACCAGCCCCCGCGAGGAGTGGTCGCGTATCGCCCATGGTTTTCAAGTCGATGTGCGCATCGTCCTTTGGGAGGGCAAAGATGTGCTCAAGCTGCCCCTTACCGCCCTGTTTCGCGACAACAGCAACTGGGCGGTGTTCGTCGAGAGTGACGGCGTGGCCAGCAAGCGCGATGTAAAACTCGGGCGGCGTACCGGGCTGGAGGCGGAGGTGCTCTCCGGCCTGAAAGCGGGCGAGCGGATTGTGGTGCACCCCAGCGACAAAATCACCCAAGGGGTCGACATCGTAGACCGGCAAATGAAGTAAGTCCGATGGATGCAAGGCTCCCCTGATAACAGGGGAGCCTTGCGCACTGCCTCTTCATCTGGCGAAGGCCAAAACCCGGTAGAGGCGTCCGCCCCACAGATAGAGACCCAGCCCCGCGATGATGGTCAGGGTGCCCAACCAGACGTTGAGACCCAACCGTTCGCCGTTCAGCGTCTGGCCCAGCATCAGCGCCAGCACCGGGGTGATCAGCGTAATCAGGCTGATTAGGGTCGCGGGCACGCGCTTCAACACATAGAAGTAAAGGTTGAAGCCGAGCACCGTGCCGACCACCGCCAGATACAGGATGGCGCCGAACGCATGCTGCGGCAGTTGCTCCGGCATCCCCTTGCCGAACAACAGCCAGCAGGTGACATAGAGCGGTACTGCGATCGCCAGCGCGCCGCTGTTGAGGCTCAGCGGATGGATCTGCGCGCCGATGCGCTTCACCCACACCGAACTCAGGGAGTGGCAGGTCACCGACAGCAACACCCCGATCACCCCGATGGCGCGGATCGGTGCGCCGGTGCCCTGCGGCAGAAAGATCTCGCTCAGCCCGGCGACCGCCAGCACCAACCCGATCATCTTCGGCGGCGTGAAGAACTGTTCACCCAGCCACAGGGCGGCGAACAGGCCGATCACCATGGGCGTCAGGCCGTAGAGCACCGAGATCAGCCCCGAGGGGATGTACTGCGCTCCCCAGTAGATGCTCATCATGGCGCCGAACATGCCCAGTCCCGCCACTGCATAGCTCAGCAGCGCCTCGCGGTGCCAACGCATGGGAATCCGGAACAGCAACAGCAGCGCCAGGCACAGCACGAACCCGATGGACATACGGGTGCTGACCGCCAACAGAAAATCGCTGCTGTCGTTGCTCCACTTGATCGCCAGCGGCGTAGTCGCCCAGATCAAGATAATTCCCAGGTAAGCGGCGGGGACCGACATTTTATTTCTCCTTTCTCTTCAGCAATAAAAAAGGCCGCGGGGGTGATTCCGCGGCCTTTGTGGGTGGGTAACTGGATTACCGGAAAGCTATAACTTCTCCCTCAAACGCCAACGGACCGACGCGGATCGCCACAGGGCGACTCGTACCGGGGTGTTTTTCATCGATTTGGCGTGCGAAAAGTTCATGCTTCGATGTTGCATCGGTTTGCCGATTTCTGTCAAGCGGCGAAATGCAATAAAGTCTAAAATTGAAATCATCGACATCCGGACCGGCTTTCCCGAATCGGGATGTCCCAAAGAAACCCGGGAGATGCAGGCATCATGAGCGATCACGCCCTGCTGAGCGGCTGGCTGGCGAGTTACGGCCCCGACGCCTCAGCCATCCTTTTCAGTATCGTGCTGGTGGCCGGTTACTATATCCGCCTGCGCCAGCGCGCCAAGGCCAAGTCGCTCTCTTCGATCCTCGCCCTCAACGCCCTCGCGCGCAGGCGCTGGGTCGAACATGTGATGACCACTCCGGGCATGGAGCTTGTGGCGGTGCAGACCCTGCGAAACTTCATTATGGTAGGGATCGTGATGGCCTCCACCGCCTCCCTGCTCATCATGGGTACGCTCACCCTTTCAAGTCAGGTGGAAAACATCAGTCAGAGTTGGCATGTGATGAACCTGTTCGGCTCCCATTCGCCGAAGCTCTGGATCTTGAAGGTGATATGCCTGTTGGCGGACTTCCTGGTGGCCTTCTTCGCCTACGCCATGTCCATGCGCCTGGCCAACCAGGTCCTGTTCATGATCAACGTCCCGCACCGGGACCAGGGCGTACACCCGGCTCTGGCTTCCGACTGCGTGGCCAAACGGCTGGTCCGGGCCGGCAACATGGTGGCCATCGGCATGCGGGCCTATTTGTTCGCCATCCCGCTGGTGTTCTGGCTGTTCGGGCCCGTATTTCTCGCCCTGGCTACGGTGGGCCTGGTCGTCACTCTGCACTACCTGGACCGGTACGAGGCCGCGGACAGCGATGCTTCGATTGCTCTGCCGTTGATGATGGACGACTAGAACCCATCCCGGAATTGATCTTATTCTTCCAGGCTGCGTTATCGTCTTGCCTGAAAGCGAAATCTCTAATTTTGAGTTGGGTTCTAACCACAGGAAAACCCGGTCAGAGAACAACGGAAACAATTGTTCTCTGACGGGGGGTTCATTCATTCCTTCGATTGTTTCAGTGGTTCGTATCCCGGTAGGCCGCGACCGCGGAGGTGCTGTTGTTGTCCGGGTTGCAGTCCTCGCCGGGCGAGTAGGGCGACATGTCCTGCTTGACCGCCCGCAGGCTAAATAGGCGTTTGGCATTGCCCGGATTGCTTGCCGACGCCCAGCCGCCGAAATCGGGGATCTTGAAGTTGGCGTTGATCGTGATGGAAGCGCCCGGCTTGAGGGTGGAGAAGGACTTGGTGGCGAGAATCTCCGACACCCCGGTCATGTTGTAGGAATACCGGGGGGCGTAGGACAGGTTCATGATCACTTCGGCCAGGGAGGGGAGGTCGTAATTGCCTTTGCCGATATTGGTGATTGTGCCGCTGAGCTTGGCCATGCCGTTGCTGCCCTGGGACAGGGTGAGGTCGGCTCTCAGATCCGGACAGAGTTTGAAAACCGGCATCGGTTTGACGGTGAACTGGTCGGGTGATTTTACCGGGTCCTGGGCAAGAGCGGACTGGAGTGCCGCCAGGGCCAGGAACCCGCACAGGGCCGACATGGTGAATGATTTCGCTGCTTTCATGAATTTCTCCGGGGGATAGTTATACGCAGGCCGGGATCTTCGGCGTTTTTTCGAAACAAAACCGTGGCCTGACGCCCATTACTGTTTTTCGTTACGGTCGTTTTTGTTCGAGCGATGCAAGGTTGCCTGATACAGAGCGTTGGCAAGAAGGAATATGCTGAGAAGCAGAAGCACCAAAATCGAATAATTTCCGTCCTGGATTTCGCCGATCAATCCGGGTATTCCATTTGCCTCTCTGACATTGCGGGCCAGGACGGACGCGACGAAGATCCATGCGACGAACCATATCAGGGCCGCCCGCAAATGCGATTTTTTGTTTTCCGGGTTTCGGTCGTCGTCCATTGTCCGGCCTTGAGAGTGTCAGTTTTCGGTCGCGGAATTTTTCAATTGATACATCTTGATCGACAGGCCCAGTCCCAGCAGTCCGAAGGAGCAAAACCCGACTACGATGAAAACCACGTCATACAATGTTTTGTGGAACAGGAGCGGCGTGGTCACTCCGATAGTGATCATGGAAACCGACAGGATACCGAACAGCCAGTAGTACCAGTTGGGCAGCGATTTGGCGCCCCTTTGAGCCGCCTCGCCGAAGCCCAGTCTCAGCGTATGCTTCTTCAGGCCCCGGGTCAGCGAATGCTGCTTGTACAGGATATAGAGGACCAGGAGAATGATGGGTGAAAAGGCAGCGAGCGAAAACGGGTTGCCCAGGCCGATAATGCTGCTGTACGGGATTACCGCAAAAAGCACCAGCTTGTAGATTCTTTTCTGGAAATTATGGAGCTCGATCCGCTTCTCTTCGTCCGGGACCACCACGCCTTTGCTCATCGCACCGTTGGGATAGAATATGAGTTCGCCCTCCGGGCTCCGCTTGAAGCTGTTTTCCGCGATAGT
>JBNKCL010000089.1:0-2105 GCA_050287725.1 Sedimenticolaceae bacterium | reverse complement strand
CGGTCTTCTTGACATCGAAGCCCTGGGATAGGGCCGTCTGGGAGAGAATCTCGGCGGCGGTCATGACGCCCTGGCCGCCGATGCCGGCGACCAGGATATTGGTGATTTTGTTTTCGCTCACAATAGGGTCTCGGTTCTAATAAATGGATTAATTACTGTGCCTGGATCACTGGCGAATGTAGTCCGCCAGCGGCAGGATGGCGTCCGGACCGCAGGTTTTGGGGCATAGGTTGCAGCCGGTGCAGGCACCGCTTTCTATCTTGACGAAAGCCAGCTCCTTTTCGCTACCGTTGGGTTTGACCACGGTTTCGCGGTGGGTCACCAGGATGGCCGGACAGCCGATATCCAGGCAGTTGCCGCAACCGGTGCATTTGTCATCGTCCACGGTCAGTGGCGGCTGGGCGCCGTAATAGTCGATCAGCACACAGGGCTGGTTGGTGATGATGACCGACGGCTCGGGAATCTTCACTTCGTCGCGCAGGGCGGTAAACAGGGTCGGCAGTTCATACGGGTTGACCTCATGGATGCGTTCCGGTTTCACCCCCAACGCCTCGCACAGCTTGCGGAAATCCACCTTGGTTGCTTCGTTGCCGTGGATATCCCGGCCGCTGGCCGGGTTATCCTGGCCGCCGGTCATGCCGACCGCGCGGTTGTCCAGCAGCAGGATGGTGACGTTGCCGTTGTTGTAGGTGATATCCAACAACCCCTGCATGCCCATATGCATGAAGGTGGAGTCGCCGATTACCGCGATCACCTTTTTGTCCTTATCCGCTTCCACCCGACCCTTGTCCATCCCGTGGGCGATGCCCATGGAGGCACCCATGCAGACGGTGGTGTCGAGGGCGTTCCAGGGGTGGCCGGCACCCAGGGTGTAGCAGCCGATATCGCCGGAGATGGTCGTGTTACGAATCTTCGACAGGCAGTAGTAGATGCCCAGGTGGGGACAAGCCACGCACATAGTGGGCGGACGCGGAAATACGTTGGCGCCGGTGGCCGGATCGATGCGCGGTGCCGGCGGCTTGATCTCGATCGGCGCCTTCGCGGGTGCGGCGGTCTCGGGTACTGCTTCTCCCAGTAGTTTGGCAATGGCCGGGCGCAACACGTTGGGGGAGAGTTCGCCGATACGCGGCAGAATCTCTTTGCCCAGCAGCTTGATTCCCGCCGCTTTCAGCTCGGTCTCCAGGATCGGTTCCACCTCTTCCGTTACCACCAGTTGGTCGACCTGGCTTGCCAGTTGACGGACCCGGTCGAAAGGTACCGGGTAACTCAGGCCCAGCTTGATCAGCGGGGCATTGGGAAAGGCTTCCTTGACATGCATATAGGTGGGGCCGGAGGTGACAAAGCCGACCCGCGTATCGGTTCCTTCCATGATCAGATTGAGGTCACAGGATTCGCTGTACTGCTGGATCTCCACTTCGCGCTCGAACATCAGTGGTAGACGCTTTCTGGCCACGCCGGGAGTCATGATCAGGCGTCCGGGGTCCTTGACAAAACCTTGCGCATTCTCTTGATTTGCGCGATCGCCGAAGTTGACCACCCCTTTGACGTGGCAGATGCGCGTGGTCAGGCGCAGGATCACCGGTGTGTTGAACTGCTCGGAGAGTTCAAAGGCGCGCTGGGTATAGCGGTAAGCTTCCTGCGCATCGGCCGGCTCCAGCACCGGTACATGGGCAAAGCGTCCCCAAAAGCGGGAATCCTGCTCATTCTGCGAAGAGGAGAGGCCCACATCATCGGCTACGGCGATCACCAGTCCGGCACCCACGCCGGCCAGCGTTTGGCTCATCAGCGCATCGGAGGCGACATTCAAGCCCACGTGCTTCATGGCGCAGAGCGCCCGACTGCCGGCCAGGGAGGCGCCAATCGCCACTTCCAGTGAAACCTTCTCGTTCACCGACCACTCGGTGTACATCTCCGGGTAATGGGCGGCATATTCCAGGATTTCGGTCGAGGGGGTGCCGGGATAAGCGGCCGCGAGATTGCAGCCGGCCTCCCAGGCGCCGCGCGCAACGGCTTCATTTCCGGACATGAAACGCCGGTTGGATCCGGCCAATGGGGGGACTGCACTCACAATGTTCACCTCTACACTTGAAACAACAGGGGCTGTC
>JBNKCL010000088.1:0-35515 GCA_050287725.1 Sedimenticolaceae bacterium | reverse complement strand
GCTGCCGGTGATCAGGACATCCATCTGATCCAGCGGATGCGCGTCGGCTCTCCCGCCGAACTCATGGATGGTCATGCTCTGATCCAGATCGATGCGACCGACCTCGCGCGGCTCCCCCTCGGGGCTGATCTCATACACGAGAAACCGGCGCGTCTTGCCGGCGTGGGGGGTAACGGTCCTGAAATTCTGACTGGTGATTGCGATCTTCATAAATACGGTTTCCTCAAAACTGCCACTCAAGGCATGGTTATTTGTATCTCCCAGGAAATTGCAGCATATGTGCCAACATTTATTTTTATTTTGTTTTCAATATATTGCGTTATTTTCGCCCCTCTTTTTGCGTATTTTAGGATTCAATAAATATGTCATTTATGGCAGTATTCGGTTAGATACTGCGCTATTTGACATGCAAGGGACCCGAGAATGACCATGCCCGAACCCCAGGTGCTGCCTGCCACGATCCAACTGCTGGAGGCGCTTCCGGAACCCAAGGTTCTGGTGGGACCCGATTATCGAATCGCGGCGGTGAACGAGGCCTATCGCCGCCAGTTCGGAGTGGATGACAGCGTGCGGGGACGCTTCTGCTATGAGGTGTCCCACCGCTACGCCACGCCCTGCGATCAGGCCGGGGAGAGTTGCCCGCTAAGGGATTGCCTGCTCTCCGGCGAACCGCGCCGGGTTCTGCATGTCCACCACACCCCGGCCGGACCGGAGCATGTGGAAGTGGAGATCGCGCCGGTGGCGGGAGAGAAAAACGGCGCTTTCTTCCTGGAAACCATGCGCATCCTGCGACATGCCCGGCTGGACACCAAGGATCGGGAACTGGTGGGATTCGCCCGCCCCTTCCTGCGCATGCTGGAGCTCGCCCGCCGCGTCTCCGCCAAGGACGCCTCGGTGCTGTTGTTGGGGGAATCGGGAACCGGCAAGGAGTTGGTGGCGCATGCCATCCACGATATGAGTCCCTACGCGGACGCGCCGTTTGTGGCGGTCGACTGCTCCAGTCTCACGGAGACCCTGTTCGAGAGCGAGCTGTTCGGCCATGAACGCGGCGCCTTTACCGGAGCCCTCACGCGCAAGATCGGCCTGGTGGAAGCGGCCCAAAACGGTACCCTGTTCCTCGACGAGGTGGGCGACATCCCGCTGCCGTTGCAGGTGAAACTGCTACGGCTGCTGGAGACGGGAACCTATCGGCGCGTCGGCGGCGTGGAACCGCTGCGCGCCAATTTCCGCGTCATCGCGGCCACCCACCGCGATCTGGACGCCATGGTGAAGGCCGGCGACTTCCGCCAGGATCTCTATTACCGCATCAATGTTTTTCCCATTGCGCTGCCGCCGTTGCGCCAGCGTCTCCAGGACCTGCCCCTGCTGGCTGAACGGCTCCTGGCTCGAATCGAGCCGGATCGAGCGATCACGCTAAGTCGCGAAGCGTTATCGCTGTTGTCGCAGCACGATTTTCCCGGCAACGTGCGGGAGTTGCGCAACCTGCTGGAACGCGCTTTGGTCATGGCGGACGGGGACATCCTGAAGCCGCAACACTTCCCGGATCTCCTGCAGGAAGGGCGGCGGCCGGAACCGGCCGAGATAGAGTTCGGCGGCATCGTTCCGCTGGAACAGTTGGAACAACGGTACCTGGAATGGGCGGTCCGGCACTTCCCCGGTGATCGGCAATCCCTCGCGGTAAAACTGGGCGTGAGCGAACGCACCCTTTACCGGAAACTGCGGGACACGCTCAGAAACGGGGAGCACGACGGCGCCGAAGCCGTCTGAATCGAAAAAAACGGAGTTTTGTATTGACTCCTGAAGCTGAGTCTTAATAATCCCCCCATCCGATAACTATTCGCGGACTCGATATGCATTCCAAAAATATCGTCCTGATCGGGTTCATGGGAGTCGGTAAAGGCTCCCTGGCCCGCGCCCTGGCGCACAAAACCGACATGTTCGCGGTCGACACGGACGATCTGATCGAGAGCCTGGAAAACCGCACCGTCAAGCGGATCTTCAAGAAGGAGGGGGAAGGATATTTCCGTGACCTGGAGCAGAAGACCGCCCGCTGGCTGGAACAGGGGGTCTCCGACTGTATCATCTCCACCGGCGGAGGTTTTCATAAGGTGGAAAACCTGAACCGGATCGGGACCGTGGTCTATCTCCGCTCCGATTTCGACTCCATCGTCGAACGGATGCTGGCCCACCCCAATGCCAAGAAGAAAATCGACAAGCGCCCCCTGCTGAAGAACCGCAAAAAGGCGCGGGAGCTGTTCGCCCGCCGGGCACCGGAATACGAACGCAAAGCGGACATCATCATCGACGTGACCGACAAGCGTATCCCCGTCATTCTGGAGGAACTGCTGGCGAAACTGGGGTGACCGTCCGCACCCGGCTGCCACCGGAAGCCGAGATATAGTATCCTCCGCGTTTCCGTAACCGAACCTGCCGTCGAAAGAGTCCGAAAGGAGAGCATCAGTGGAGATCGCCTGTCTTGACCTGGAGGGGGTCCTGATCCCCGAAGTCTGGATCAATTTCGCGGAACGCACCGGGATCCAGGAGTTGCGGGCCACCACCCGCGATATCCCCGACTACGACGTGTTGATGCAACAGCGGCTGCGCATCCTGAAGGAGCACAAGCTCGGACTGCCCGATATCCAGGAGGTGATCGACGGCATGGGTCCGCTGGAGGGCGCCCGGGAGTTCCTGGACTGGCTGCGGGAACGGTTCCAGGTGGTGATCCTCTCCGACACCTTTTACGAATTCGCCGCCCCTCTGATGCGCCAGCTCGGCTGGCCCACCCTGCTCTGCCACAAGCTGAGCGTGGACCAGAACGGTTTCGTCAAGGATTACCATCTGCGTCAGAAGGACGCCAAACGTCAGGCGGTGATCGCCTTCAAGAACCTCAACTTCCGGGTGATCGCGGCCGGCGACTCCTACAACGACACCACCATGCTGGCGGAGGCGGACCGCGGCATCCTGTTCCGCCCGCCACAGAACGTGATCGACGAGTTCCCGCAATATCCGGTGATCACCGACTACGACGCCTTTCGTGAGGCCTTTCTCGAGGCCAGCAACCGCAGCTTCTAGGATGCGGCGAGGCCACTCCTTCCCCCACTCCGTCCAGTCCTCCGTAACGGCGCTTGAAGGCGCCCGACCCGGGAGAAAACCTTGCCAGAGAACCACCGCAGCATCACCGGCGTGATCGTCGCCGGCGGCCGGGGCAGCCGTCTGGGCGGCCGGGAGAAAGGGCTGCTGGAGGTGGCGGGACGGCCGATGATCGAGTATGTCATCGCCACGCTGCAACCCCAGGTGGAAGAACTGCTGCTCAACGTCAATCGCGAATTGGACCGGTACCGGTCTTTCGGTCTGCGGATCATCCCGGACCCCAGCCCGGATTACCTGGGACCGTTGGCGGGCATGGCGGCGGCCCTGGAACAATCCGCAAACGACCTGGTACTGACGGTCCCCTGCGATGCGCCGCTCCTGCCGGACGACCTGGCGGTGCGCCTGCGCACGGAACTGGAACGGACCAAGGCGGGGCTCTGTGTGCCCCATGACGGGGAACGGCTGCAACCGTCGTTTCTGCTGCTGCGGCGCACCCTTCTCTCCTCGATCCGGGAGTTCCTGGCCGGGGGAGACCGCAAGCTCCTCCTCTGGATCGAGTCACAAAACCCCGCCATCGCCGACTTCTCCGACCGACGGCCGGCGTTTTTCAACGTCAATACCGAAGAGGAGCGGCAGCGGGCGGAGCAACTGCTGCGGGAAGGGTAATCAAACCCGGCCGGGAATACTGCGCGCGGTTCGGCCGCTACTCCTCCCGCTTGCGGTTGGCCCACACCACCATCGCCAGGGCGCCGAAAAAAGCGATGATGACGGCGTTGTCGCGCGCCACCCCCAACCACAGGGCGGTGTAACCCGCCACCGCCGCACCGATGGCACTGAAGGCCAGTGCCCGCATGAAACGGCACACCGCGCAGTTCTGCAGAGAATCGCCGTTCACCGCTTTCCTTTTCCGGCGCTCACCAGCTCTTCCTGATCCCGGTCACAAGCGATGGCGAGCGCAAAACGCTGATCCGGCGGAAACTGTTGCGCCACGATCCAGCATTGGGTGAGCTCATCGCTCAGTTCGGGAAACACCCGCAGGGCGTTGGTGGTGCGCTCCTGATCGAAGAAGGCGAACGGCTCGTCCAGAAAGATGAACTGCCGGCCGGTGGCGGCACGGTTCACCAGCTCCTGCGAAAGCGCCAGCCGCACCGCCAGCATGATCTGGCGTTGGGTGCCGCTGGAGATCTCCTCCAGGTCGATAAAATCCCGCTTCTCGCCGGAGAAGGCGCTTACCCGCAAATCCTGGTCGATCCGCAGATGTTCATACCGACCCTCGGTGAACAACGGCAGGGTCTTGGCCGCCAGGTCCTGCAAGTCCCGGTTGAACCGCTGCGACAGATAACGGGCCGCGCCTGCCAGCAGTTCCAAGGCCCGCTCCCGCACCCCGATCCGGTGCTGATGATCCCTCGCATGCGCCTGCTGCTCCTCCCCCTGCCTTCGCAGATCCGCCGCCTGTTGCAGCCGACCCATCTCCTCGGTGATCGCCGCCTTCAGTTCGGCCACCCGCTCCTGGCAGTAATCCAGCCCCTCCGCCATCCACTCCAGTTCCCGGCCGAGGGTGATTTCCGCCTCCCGTGGTTCCACCGCCAACGCCGCAAGCCGCCGGCAGAAGGTATCCCGTTCGGAATCCGTAAGACCACTGCGATCGGGACGATGAAAATACTCCTCCGGCAGTTCGGTGGTATCGGCCTCGAACTCGCCCGGCTCCCGGTGCCGACCGTGGGCGAAACGGTGAGCCTCGGTGATCCGCTCGCACACCCCCCGCGCCTCCCGGCGCACGCCGGCGACGCGCTGACGGAAGAACAGCGTCAAACCGACCGCCGGAAGGGCCAACAGACCACAGAGGGCGGCGATGGAGAGCGGGAGCGAGGCATCTGCAAGCAGACCCCAAGCAGCAAACAGTGCCGACAACGACAACAGCGCGGCGGCACCCCAACGAAATCTCCGTTCGGCGATTTCGAACTGCGGCACCTTCGGCGCCTGTTCGCAATAGTGCGCAACCGCCTGTTTCATCTCCGCGAGCTGGCGTTCCATTTCTGCCGCCGTGGTACTCGCCTCGGTCCGCTCCTCCTCCAACTCGGGCAACCGCTCCTCCCGGATCTCCAGCTCTGCCAGTTGCCGCTCCAGCACTGCGGCCTGTTCCTGGCACGCTTCGATCAACGACTCTTCCCGTTCGACCTCCTGCTGTAACTCCCGGCCCGCCGCCTCAAAATCGCTCAGTCCGGCCATGCGTTTCACCGCGTCGCTATGGGCATGGGGGGTGGTGATCTCACGCTGGGCGAGATAGAAGGATTCGATAAATTCTTCATAACCGTATCCGATCAACTGCCGGACCCGCTCGGTTACCGCCTCGGCGCCGCTGGCCAGGGGTTGGTCGCTACCGGCCGCGTGCAGACGGGCGCCGTTGCGTCCGTCGCGCCCCAGAAAACGGTGCAGGGTGTACCCCCGTTTATCGCTGCCGCGGAAATCGAGCGTCACCGATCCGTTCTCCTCACCCCACCGGATCGCCTTGGACAGCTCCTCCGGCCCCAGTGCGAAGGTCCGGCCGAACAGTGCGAAACAGAGGATCTCGCCGATACTGCTCTTGCCCGATTCGTTCCGCCCGCTGACGGCGATCACCCCCTGTTTCGGCAGATCGCGCAGTTCCAGGCGGGAATATTTGAGCAGGTTCTCCGCCACTACGCCGGTGATGATCATACGCGCTCCTTGCCGGCTATCGCCTGCAGCTTCTCCAGGGTCATCGCCATCGCCTCGCGGTAGGCGGTTTCGTCGAACGGCTCATCGGAACTGCGGCGGCGTTCGAACTCCGCTTCGCAGTAGCTTGTGAACTCCTGCTCCGGATTCTGCAATCGGGCCGCGCTCAGCGGCCGCTGTCCCTTTTTTTTTGCCATGCATCGATCTCCTGCCGCCGGATGGGCGATTCTTCCGTTGCTGCGAGTGTAGTGGAAAACGGAAAACGTTTGCCACCGGCGAATTCCCGAAACAGCCGCCACCGTCACTCCTGCTATTGTAGGTGGCATAGCGGGCATCGAGGTGAATTGCCGGACCGCCGAATGCCTCCCGCCAAGACGCAAAGACCGCCAAGCAAAGACATGCGTTTAGTCTCTTTGCGTGCTCGGCGCCTTGGCGGGAGAATTCAGGCTTCTGCGGTGTTGCGTTAAAGAACGTGGAACCAGGCGGTCAGCTCCGGCACATCCACTCTCCGCACCTTCAACTGTAATTCACTGTCGAGGGGCACCTCCCCCTCCAACCGCAGCCGCGTCTCCAGCGCCAACTCCGGGATCAGCACGGTGGCGCGCTGCTCGATGAGATCCACCACGATGCCGCTCCCCTTCCAGCCGGGGTTCCGATGCAGATAGACCATCTTCCAGTGGTTGTTGGCAAACCGCTCCACCCGTCGTACCTGCCTGGCCCCCAACTCGGAGGTCACGATGCGCTCCGCCACCTGCTCCGGCGGAAGCGGCGGCTGGCCGCGCAGATGGGCGCGTAGCTGCTGATGCACCACCAGATCGAGATAACGCCGCAAGGGGCTGGTGGCGCGGGTGTAGAGCGCCAGGCCCAGGCCGGCGTGGGGTTCGGGATCGATCCGGGACTGGCTCGGCTGCAACTGCCGGCGATAGGCATACATCGCCGCCAGCCCTTCCGGCACCTGTGGGTTTGCGGGCGGCGGCTGGGTGGCGTACGGAATCGGAATCCCGTGCTCCCGGGCATAACGGGCCACCGCCTCGCCCGCCATCATCATCGCCTCCGCCACCAGTTGCCGGCTGGCGGTGCGCGTCAGGGGGCGGATCGTTACCGCACCGTCCCGCACCCGCACGCTCACCTCCGGCAGATTGATCCCGGCGGCCCCTGCCGTCTGGCGTCGTTGGCGGTAGCGCTCGGCGAACTGCAGCAAACCAATAAACGGCTCCTGCTGCAGCTCGTGGTCGATCTCTTCATAGGTGTGCCGGATCACGCGGATCCGGCTGGGGTGGATTTCGATATCCGTCGGCTCTCCTGCGGTGTTCAGGCGAAACCCGATGGAGAGCGCCGGCGAGATCTCCTGCAATCCCAACCCCAGCTCTTCGGTGACGGCCAGCGGCAGCATATGCACGATCCGCTCCGGCAAATAGAGATTGGCGCCGCGGCTGCGCGCCTCGCGGTCCGTCTCGGAGTCGGGCGGGATCAGCGCCGCCACATCGGCCACATGGACCCAGATCCGGTCCCCTTCCAGGCTGATGGCGTCGTCCGGGTCGTGTGTCTGTTCGTCGTCGATGGCGTAGGCAGTGAGATGGGTGAGATCCAACCGCGGTTCCGCCGGCAGTTCCGGCAGAGCGAAATCGGGATCGGACGGCGGCAACCCGAAGCGCCGGGGATAGGGGTTGTGCTCCGGCTCCCAGTAACCGATCCGCACCAGCAGCTTATGGGCGTTCTCCGGTTTCTCCTGGATCTCCAACGCCTGCAGAATCCGGCTCCGCTCCGACTCCCCGCAGGCCAAACGCTCCACCTCCTGCAACGGCTCCCGGTCCCGGTCCAGAATGCGCCCTCCCCGGAGCCGTTCCAACAGCTCCGTCCATTCCCGTTTTTCCCGCTCCTTGGCCTCCCGGGCCGCACGATCGGCGGCCACCTGCTCCGCACGCCGCGGCATGATCCGCTCCGGCGTGCCCTCGAAGTAGAGACCGTCCGCCAGCAGTTCCCACACACCCCAGGCGGTGACGGGAGTGAAATCGCCGTACAGCAACTCCGCCAACTCGCGCAGGGTGGTCGCTCCCCCCTCCAGCAGTTCCAGCGTCTCCTCCAGATTGGCCCGCGGTGCCGTCAATTGCGAAAGATCGGCCACCGGACCCGGGTGCAACAACAAAAAATCCTTAGGACGCACGCGCTTGATCTTGCCGTCCTCGATCTCAATATCGATCTTATCGCTGACCGCGACGACCCGCGCAGGCCGGCTCTTGTACAGCACCAGGCTGCCGGGTGAAGGTGGTTGCTGGGACATCGGGGGAAGTGCGGGGTCAGAGGTCGGTTCGGTCATCGGAAACCGGTATGATACCGTTTCCGCGGCGGGATGTGGCCGTTATCTGCAATCGGGGAGCGACAAGCATGAATCAGCAGTGGCAAACCTACCTGGAGTCGTCGGGGGCGGCCGTGGAAGAGCATGACCGGGTCCGGTTCGCGGATGCGGAAAGCTTTCCGGAGTGCGCTCTCTGCGATCTCTCCTCCCTGGGGTTGTTACAGATCAGCGGCGCCGACGCGGCCGATTTCCTGCAAGGGCAGTTCAGCAACGATATCCATGCCGTCACCGAACAACAAAGCCAATTGAGCGGCTACTGCACGCCACAGGGCCGGCTGCTGGCCAATTTCCGGATCTTCCGCCGGGATCAGGGTTTTCTCCTGCAACTCCCGCTGGAGCTGCTGCCGGCCTTTCAGAAGCGGCTCTCCCTGTTCATCCTGCGGGCACAAGTGCGAATCGAGGACCTGAGCGACCGGCTGGTGCGGATCGGCCTGGCCGGTGAGTGCGTCGCCGCCCTGTTGGCCGACCGGTTTTCCGCATTGCCCGACCAGCCGGACGGGGTGCTGCATCAGCAGGAGTGGACCCTGCTGCGATTGCCCGGCGCGCTCCCCCGCTTCGAGATCATCGCCCCCGCCGAACAGATGGTTCCACTCTGGGAGCAGTGCCGCGCGCAGGCGGTCCCGGCGGCCCCCGATTACTGGCCGCTACTGGAGATCCGGGCCGGCATTCCCACCGTCTACGCAGCGACCGTGGAGGCATTCGTACCCCAGATGATCAATCTGCACCTGGTGCACGGAGTCAGCTTCACCAAGGGGTGTTATGTGGGACAGGAGGTGGTCGCCCGCATGAAATATCTGGGCAAGTTGAAACGCCGCATGCATCTGGCGCGCGTGGCGGCGGGTACGGCGCCTCTTCCGGGGGATGAGCTCTACGCCGAGCAAGCGACACAGTCGGGCCAGGGCGCCGGCACGGTGGTGGATGCCCGCCCCTCCCGGGACGGCGGCTGGGAGTTACTGGCGGTCGTGGAAGACGCCAGCTTCGAACAGGGCCGCTTGCACCTGGAAGACGGCAACGGACCGGTGCTGGAATTTCTGGAACTTCCCTACCCAACGGCATCAGAAATGTGACGGCCGGCAGCTTATTTTTTCGCCTGATGCGCCGATACTTATCTGAAGGAACAACAGAATCCCTTTCCGGCTTTATATTACTGACTGTGAGAATGCCGCCGTAATGATCAGCGATCAGCAATTCCTGGAACAACTCCGCTCCGCCATTCACGCAAACAAGATTACCCTGCCCACTCTCCCAGAGGTGGCGCTCCGGGTGCGCGATGCAATGGAGCAGGAGGAGATCTCCGGCAAGGAGATCGCGGAAATCGTCGCCACTGACGGGGCGCTCGCCGCCCGCTTGTTACAGGTGGCGAACAGTCCTCTCTATCGCGGACGGGTACCGATCGAAAATATCCAGCAAGCAGTCACCCGGCTGGGCAACCAACAGGTACGCAATCTGGTCACCAGTCTCGCCATGCGACAGATGTTTCAGGCGACCTCGGACACTCTGGACCATCAGCTACGGGCGGTCTGGGAAGAGGGGGTCCAGGTCGCCGCCATCAGCCGGGTGCTCGCGCAGCGACTCCCCCATTTACACAAAGAACAGGCGATGCTGGCCGGCCTGATTCACAACATCGGCAGTCTACCCATCCTGATGATGGCCGAATCCGATCCGGAACTGGTGGCGGACGAAACGCGGCTGGCCCGGCTGGTGGAGATATTCAATCCCACCATCGGTACCGAAATCCTGGAAGAGTGGCGCTTCCCGGAAAGCCTGATCATGGTGCCAAAATACTATCAACAGCTTGATTACGACGGCGGACCCGAGGCCGATTATGTGGATGTGGTGCTGGTAGCGCGTCTGCAAAGCCTCCCCGCGGATCACCCGTTGCAACAACAGGACTGGAGTCACGTACCGTCCTTTGCCAAAGTCGGGCTGGCGCCGGAGGTGGAAATGGTAAACATCGACGGCGTATCGGAAGAACTGCATGAACTGAAAGAGATGTTAATGGCTTAAGCGCATCCCATGCGTCTGTCGCTGCTCGCAAAACGACCTATAACCTGTTATAGGTTACCTCACCAGGAAAGCCCTGAATATTCTTAACCTCTGTCGGGATGGAAGGGACACTACGGCAACGTCCATGAATGAAATAATCAAGCCATTCCGGTCCTTGCTCGATACCTTCGGACACGACCGATATATTCATTTGCTGGTGGTAACCGCTGCCACTCTGCTACTGGCAATCGTGATCGACCTGATCATCAGCCGCCTGCTCGCAAAATTGGCGAAAAAGACCCGCAGCGACCTGGATGACCGGATCATCCAGATCATCCGCAAACCGATTTTCATCACGATCTTGTTGGGAGGAGTTTTACTAGCCACCGCCCTGTTCAAGCCCGCAACCCAGATCGGGTGGACGATCCTCGCAACCTTGAAAACCATTCTGGTCCTGACCTGGAGTGTTTTCCTGCTCAGGCTGTCTCGCATTCTGCTGCACCACATCAGCTATTCGTCAAAACCGTCGCGACTGGTCCGTTACCAAACCCTCCCGCTGTTTGAAAACCTGGCGCTATTGTTGATCCTGGCCATCGCGTTCTATCTCATATTCACCGCCTGGCACATCGATATGACTGCCTGGTTCGCCTCCGCCGGCATCGCGGGTATCGCCATCGGCTTCGCTGCCAAAGATACCCTTGCCAATCTCTTCTCCGGCGTCTTCATCCTGGCGGACGCCCCATACAAGATCGGTGATTTTGTAGTGCTGGAGAGCGGCGAACGAGGACAAGTGACCCACATCGGTATCCGCAGCACCCGGCTGCTGACTCGGGATGACATGGAGATCACTATCCCAAATTCCATCATGGGCAACACCAAGATCATCAATGAAAGCGGGGGGCCCTACGAGAAATTCCGCATCCGTGCGGCGGTAAGTATCGCCTATGGTTCCGATATCGACCGGGCACGCGCAGTCCTGCTGGAGGTGGCCGAAGAAGACACAGAAGTATGCGGCGAACCGGAACCGCGAGTGAGATTCCGCAGCTTCGGAAACTCCGGCCTGGAGCTGGAACTTTTATGCTGGGTGGAGCGCCCGGTACTGCGCGGCAAGGTCCTGGATAACCTGAATACCGCGATCTACAAGCGTTTCGCGTCGGAAGGGATCGAGATCCCCTATTCCAAACACGACCTGTACATCAAAGAACTGCCGGATCGAGGCAACCTCTGATACGGCGCTATTTCCACTCCTTGCATATGCGCGTGACATATTTCCTATCGCGCTCATACTTTCCAGATGACAGCGCCTGAACCAGTCGGACACTGAGACCTGCCAATACGGCCCGAACACTATAAACGCAAAGCAGCTGACAAAATGAGGGCTACAATTGAAAGGAATTCTGTCTCCCGGTTGTTGGCGGATTTATTAACCTCTCGTGTGTACTCGCTGGCGGTAATCGCTGAAAGCAAACGACTATTCCCAGGGTTTTCGTGTGGATTTTAGAACAATAAAATACAGGTTGACCAATGACTTTCAGTTGGCGGTCATGACCCTGCTGGGAATGATCGCTTTGCTGGGAATAACGCCCTTCACCGTGCTGCGCGCGATCAACGGCCAATGGCAGGCATTTACTACCGATCTGCTGATCCAGGCCGGCATCCTGGCCAGTGTTCTGCGCGCCTGGATATCCGGCGATACGCACATCCCCAGTCTGTTTCTCGCATACTATATCGGCGCCATGGTGATCGTGGCTATTTTCGTCCTTGGAGCCGCCGCCGAGTACTGGTTCTATCCCACGATCGTAGCCAGTTTTTTCCTGGTGAATCGCCGCCATGCCCTGGCGATCGCCCTGCTCGGCGTGGCCGTCCTGATGCTGAGCGGCATCGTACAAATGCCAAGAACCGAGACGGCTTCCTATTTTATCACTGCCATTGTCTGCGCCCTGCTCAGCTATGCCTTTGCCTATCGAACGGCCATGCAGCGGAGTCAACTGGAAACCCTGGCGTCACGCGACGCGCTGACCGGCATCTATAACCGCCGTACGATGCTGGATGAATTGGAACGCGCGCATCAGACCTTCGCACGCGAACAATCCCTCTGCGGCATCCTCCTGCTTGATCTGGACCATTTCAAACAGATCAACGACCGCTACGGCCATCAGGCAGGGGACCAGGTATTGCTCGATCTTGCCCGCCTGTTGGAACGTACCGTACGTATCAGTGACCGCGTCTTCCGCTTCGGGGGCGAAGAATTCCTCATCCTCGTACAGAAGACAAGCCATGAAGGGATAACGTCACTGGCGGAAAAACTGCGTAACGCAGTCGAAACAAAAATCCTTGATCCAGACGGCCGCTCCATCACGGCTTCGATCGGCGGGGCATTGCTGCATCCCGGCGAGAGCGTTGACGACTGGTTCGGGCGCGCCGACAGAACGCTGTATTCCGCCAAGGATGCCGGGCGGAACAGAGTCATTATCGACGCCGAATGAATACGCCCGGGGCACAATCGCTCATTGCCGGAAACAGCTCTTCTCCGACCCGGCCACCTTTGTAACGACTCCTTCCCGCAGATACGCTCGTCACGCGTCTCTCAGAGCCGCCTCGGCCTGTCTTTGCACTATATATCTCCATATATACTTTCCGGGCGGTATCGCCTTGTAGGTAAGCGCAAACGCCCCCCGCAACGTCAGGGAACGTTTTCCATTCTCGTCGATCGCGGGCTCCACAATCCCCTTTTTCAGCAACTCCTCCGACTCCCTTCGAAGAAAATCCTCCACATCATAAAACCCTTTCTCCACCGCATAATCCACCGGCGAGGCCGAGGCCTTGAATTTACTTTTCAATTTTGCATGCCGCAGAAGCAGCTCCAGCGTATTGGAGACACCGGGGAAGGGGAATGCCAGCTTCAGATCATGTTTCGGATACGCTTCGGCAACGGGAGAGTTGGAGACACCCAACGCGGTGCCGTCATCATATTGCTGTGTAATTTCAAGATAAGTCACCTCTTCCACTTTGCTTTTCATGGTGACGACCATGGCAGCCACTTTCAGTTTTGGACTCCAATAGATGCGAAAAAAACTGTCTGTGTGGGTATCCTGCAGTACCGACGAACCGACAACTTCAAACCCGTGTTTGCGAAGCGACTTATCATATACCCGGAACGCCGCATTCCTGTCCTCCATGAAAGACTCGTCATCGATCGGCTGAAATTTGACGATTGCGGGAAGCTTCTGTGTTTTCCATATCAAAAACGGCCCTGCGAGATTTATAAGAATTGGAACTCCGAAAACAAGAATAGCGATTATTATTAAAATATCCTCTGCCATGATATCTCCTGTTCGAATATATACGCCCGGTACAGGCGGAGTAAGCTAATGGCGCTCTCATCAGCATACTGACTTTACAGAATCTTATGATCTTCCAACCCAGCTGCGCACACTGTTTGCGACACCCTGCTCATTTCTGCCGGTGACCGGGAGCTTTACGAAGGTACCGTCTTTTAATTTCAAAAAAGAACCGCCGCCCTTCTCCCATGAAACCTTTTCAACAGTGGATTTCTGAATCTCCGTTGTTCTGAAGTTTGCGACGATGCGAATAATTTCACCATCCGTTTCGATCCTGGTAAAAACGGCCTCCAGCAAACCTACTAAAAACATCACCAGCATCCCCACCAAACCCCATAACTCCCAACCGGTGTCGTCACTCAGAGTAACGACACCGGTAGCGCAAAGCGCGGCGCCCGACGTCAATAGCATATATATCCAAGGCGCGGTCGTGATGCGGGTTCGAGGCATCAGTTATTTCCAGCGCCGCAAAGAACCGCACGCAAATGGAACCTGGCGGCATTTGCGGCCCGCGTTAATTTGCATTTTTTAACGCATATCATGTTGAGACGCATGACGTCTGCGCATTGACTTGGCCACGATTGAAAACACTCCAAACAGCAAACCAACGGCAATACCGATGATCATGTGTATTTCCGCAATCGAGACTTCCATCATTACATCCATATTGAGAAATCTCGCGACCATAATGTTTGAACCATCGGAAGGCAAAAGGTATCCCGCCACGCCCCCGATTACCCCTAGCGCTATATAAGTAACTATTGTTTTCCAGCATTTCTTGAAAAGCAAAACAACAAAGGCAATTACCCAAACCAATATCACAAATAGTGCGGTAGTAAATGCGTAAAGGGTGGCTTCCATTCTCTTGACGCTTAACGCTTTGCCAAGGGACGCGGAACCACTGGGCGGAGCGTCCCGGCGAGTGATGGCGAACGACCTGGGCTAATTATCAGAGGCATCACTCTTCGCGCCCCATGAGAACTTAACAAGACCCGCAACCGTAATACCAAGCATTAGCGGTACCAGAAACACCATATCCACTCTTATCGCATGATCACCAGTTGGGGAACGCCAGCCAAGCATATAGATCTCCCATGCAGCGTAAAGTCCCCACGCCAATGAAACAGCTATGAGGTACTTTTTTCTGTTCAAATTCCGTGAACTGATATAAGCAGAAAATGCAAATGCTCCGGAAATCACTAATGCGGAAATCGGATTAAATGGAAACACCCGCAATATGCTGACAACATCTTCCATATGTATTCTTGCTTCTACCAGCCAACTATGCAGACGGCTCTGATATTGAATTATGCGGCCAAGCGATCTCCGCTCACGAATAATATTCCATTTTTCTCGGGATGTTGCAGAGAAATTCTTGCAGAAGGAGAGGTCGCGCACATGCAGCCCGCACGAACAGAAAGCCCGGGAGCCCGGCGCGGCCTCTCCCTGCTCCCGCTTCGCCTCACGGTCGCTCTCGGACGACGCCGCAGGTTCTTGCGGGCACAAAAAAAGCCCGCTGAACGGGCTTTTTTCGTTACCTGCTGTTTATTGGTCGGAGCGGAGAGATTCGAACTCTCGACCCCCACAACCCCATTGTGGTGCGCTACCAGGCTGCGCTACGCTCCGCAGGAGCGCGCATACTAGGCGCCCCGTGTTCGGTTGTCAAATCCCGGAGCCTTAGCGCCGCAGGATGTGCAGAATCTCTTCCAGCTCCATCCGGAGTTGCCGGATGATCTGTTGACTCTGGTTGTGGTCTTCCTTGGCGTTCTCGCTGGTCAACTGCTGCCGGGCGCCGCCGATGGTGAACCCCTGTTCGTACAGCAGGTTCCGGATCTGGCGGATCATCAGGACGTCGTGGCGCTGGTAATACCGACGATTGCCGCGCCGCTTGACCGGCTTGAGTTGCGGGAACTCCTGTTCCCAGTAACGCAGGACGTGCGGCTTTACACCGCACAATTCACTCACCTCACCGATGGTGAAGTAGCGTTTGCCCGGGATAGTCGGCAGGTCCGCGGTTGTATTACTCGCTTCCAGCATATGCCTCCACCCTCGCCTTCAGTTTTTGGCCGGGACGGAAGGTGACGACGCGACGCGCCGTGATTGGGATCTCTTCGCCGGTCTTGGGGTTGCGCCCAGGACGTTGCTTCTTCTCGCGCAGATCGAAATTTCCGAATCCGGAGAGCTTCACTTGAGAGCCGTTCTCCAGCGCGTAGCGGGTCTTTTCGAAGAAAAGTTCCACCATCTCCTTCGCTTCGCGCTTATTGAGCCCCAACTCTTCAAACAGCCTTTCGGCCATATCCGCCTTGGTCAGTGCCATTTTTCTCAGTCCCTCAACTGTGCCCCTAGTTCTTCTTGCAGCGCGGCTAAGACCTGTTCGACCACACTTTCGACTTCCTGATCTGTAAGAGTGTGCGAACTTTCCTGTAAAATCAAGCCAAAAGCGAGACTTTTTCGTCCCGAATCTACCTTTTCCCCCCGATAGAGGTCAAAAAGGACGATTTCCTGGAGGTTTTTCGGTGCCGCGCGTCGTACGCAGGCCTCCAGCGCGCCGAAATCCACGCCCTCGTCCACTACGACGGCAATATCCCTACGAATAGAGGGGAATTTAGAAATCGGCCGAAATGCGGGTAAAACCCCCTCCATCATCCGATCCGTATGGATCTCGAACAGGTAGGCGCCTCCCTCCAGGTCCAGCTTCCGCTCCAACTCCGGATGCAACAGCCCGAGCCACCCCACGGCCTCCTCACCGCGCAGGATTCGTGCGCTCTGGCCGGGATGCAGCGCCGGATGCCGGTCCGGCTGGAACCGGAACTGCCCCGAACAGCCGGTGAGCGCCAGGATCGCCTCCAGATCCCCCTTGAGATCGAAGAAATCCACCTCCCGGCCGGCGGAGCCCCACTGCTCCGGGCAGGCGCTGCCGGTCACCAGTCCCGCCAACATCGGCTCCTGGCGGATCTCCTTCCCCTCCTGGATGAACCGCAGTCCCGACTCGAAGATCCGGATCCGCCCCTGCTGACGCGAGAGATTGTGGATCGCCGCCTGTAACAGGCCCGGCCAGAGGCTGGTACGCATAATGGCAAGATCGGTGGAGATGGGGTTCGCCAGCTCCACGGTGCCGTGCTGCGGGTCCATCAGGTCGTGCAGCTCCCGACTGATAAAGCTGTAGGTGATCACCTCCTGGTAATCCCGATCCACCAGCAGCTGTTTGGCCCGCTGCAACCGGAAGGCGGTCTCCGGTTCCGCCCGCAGTTCGCCGGCTGCGGCGCTGCGATGGGAGGGGATCTCGGTATAACCGTAGATGCGCCCGATCTCCTCGATCAGGTCCGCCTCGATGCTGATATCGAAGCGACAGCTCGGTGCGGTTACCAGCCACCCCTCCTCCGTCGGCTTCACCCGCATCTCCAGCCGATTGAGGATATCCACGATGGTGTCGTCGCTGATGGCCACTCCCAGCAACCGACCCACCCGCTTCCGTCGCAACAGGATCTCGGGACGCGGCACGATATGATTTTCGGATTCGACCTCGACCACCGGACCGGCAACCCCGCCGACGATATCGAGCAACAACCGGGTGGCCCGTTCTATGGCGCTCCGCTGCAGGTGCGGATCCACGCCGCGCTCGAAGCGATGAGAGGAGTCGGTGTGCAGTCCGTAACTGCGCGCCTTACCGGTGATGGCGGTGGGAGCGAAGAAGGCGCTCTCCAGCAGGATGTTCCGGGTCTCGCTGCTCACCGCCGAGTCGCTGCCGCCCATGATGCCCGCCAGCGCCACCGGCCGCCCGGCGTCCGCGATCACCAGGGTGTCTTCCCGCAGTTCCAACTCCTGGCCGTCCAGCAGTGTGATCCGCTCCCCCTTCTCGGCCATGCGTACCAGGATCTCGCGATCCAGCTTCGCCAGATCGAAACCGTGCATCGGCTGGCCCAGTTCCAGCAGCACATAGTTGGTGACATCCACCACCGGGCTGATGGGACGCAGACCGCTGCGCCGCAGCCGTTCGCACATCCAGAGCGGCGTCTCCGCGGCCGGATCGATCCCACGGATCACCCGACAGAGATAACGCGGACACGCCTCCGGCGCATCCAGCCGGACCTCGAACCGTTCTTCGCTCCCGTTATCCACCGGATCGATCACCGGCGGTGTTACCGGGCAGCGGTTGATTACACCGACCTCGCGCGCGACGCCGGCCAGCCCGAGGCAATCGCCCCGGTCGGGTGTGAGATCCAGTTCAATGGCATGGTCGTCCAGGACGAGGTAGGTGCGCAGATCGGTTCCTACCGGCGCATCCGCCGGTAACGGCATGATCCCGGTGGAGCTCTCCGCCAGCCCCAGTTCGGATGCGGAGCAGATCATCCCCGAGGACTCCACGCCGCGCAGCTTCGCCTTCTTGATGCGAAAATCGCCCGGCAGCGTTGCACCCACCACCGCCACCGGCACCTTCATACCGGCCGCCACGTTGGCCGCCCCGCAGACGATCTGAAGTTCCTCTTTCTTACCGACCGTAACCCGGCAGACGCTCAGCTTGTCGGCGTCCGGATGCTGCTCCCGGACCAACACTTCACCCACCAGCACGCCCTCGAAGCTGCCGGCCACCGGTTCTACGGCATCCACCTCCAGACCCGCCATCGAGAGCTGATCCGCCAACTCTCCGGTGGTGATGTCCGGGTTTACCCACTCCCGCAGCCAGGCTTCACTAAATCTCATTTCATTACCTGTTGTCAGATTACTTGTTAAGCCGCAAATAGACGCCAATCACCGCAAATTTACGCGAACCATTCAGGCGCTCAATCCTATATACCTTTGCGAACATTTGCGGTTATTTGCGTTCCTTTGCGGCTAATCCCATTACGCAAACTGCCGCAAGAACCGCAGATCGTTCTCGAAGAACAGCCGCAGGTCGTTGACGCCGTAACGCAGCATGGTGAGGCGTTCCACCCCCATACCGAAGGCGTAACCGGTATATTTCTCGCTGTCGATGCCGACGTGCCGAAACACCTCCGGGTGGATCATGCCGCACCCCAATACCTCGATCCATCCGCTCTGCTTACACACCCGGCAGCCCTTGCCGCCGCAGATGACACACTCGATGTCCACCTCGGCCGACGGCTCGGTGAACGGAAAATAGGAGGGCCGGAACCGCAACCGCAGCTCCCGCTCGAAGAAACGGTTCAGAAAGTCGTACAGCACACCTTTCAGGTCGGCGAACGACACATCCCGGTCCACCAGAAAGCCCTCCACCTGATGAAACATCGGGGAGTGGGTGAGATCGGAGTCGCAGCGATAGACCCGCCCCGGGGCGATGATCTTGAGCGGCGGCTCGCTCTCCTTCATCACCCGGATCTGCACCGGCGAGGTGTGGGTGCGCAGCAGCAGATGTTCGTCGAAGTAGAAGGTGTCATGCATCGCCCTTGCCGGATGATGGGCGGGGATGTTCAGCGCCTCGAAGTTATGGAAATCATCCTCGATCTCCGGCCCTTCGGCCACGCTGAAGCCGGCGCCGGCGAACAGCTCCGTCATCCGTTCCAGGGTCCGGGTGATCGGATGGAAGCCGCCGTGGCCGCGGCCGCGTCCCGGCAGGGTGACGTCGATGCGTTCGGAGGCCAGCCGCTGTCGCAACAGCTCTTGTTCCAGCGTCTCCTTGCGCGCCTCGATCAACACCTCCAACTCACGCTTGGCCTGGTTGATCGCCTGTCCCGCCAGGGGACGTTCCTCCGGCGGCAGACCGCCGAGGCTTTTCAACTGCGCCGTAAGCAAGCCGTTCTTGCCGAGGTACCGCACGCGCACCTCGTCCAGTTCCCGCAACTGCGAACTACCGCCGATCAGCCCTTGCGCCTCGGCGACCAGTTGCGAGAGTTCGGATTTGGAATCGGCTCCCATGCTTTATTTCCTTCTAAATTGAATCTGCGGCCCGGCGGGGTCAACCGACACAGGCATCGGGACCGTCAAAAACAAAAGGGGAAAGACCGGAAGGCCTTTCCCCTTTCGATGTCATAGTCGGCAACCGGGGATTCCGGTTGCAATGACAAACGGTCAGCTGGAGAGTGCGGCCTTGGCCTGTTCCGCCAATGCAGCAAACGCCGGCTTGTCAAAGATTGCCAGGTCGGCCAGGATCTTGCGATCGATCTCCACTCCGGCCTTCTTCAAACCGTTGATCATCCGGCTATAGGAGAGACCGTTCTCGTGAGCGCCGGCATTGATCCGGACGATCCAGAGGCCGCGGAACTGGCGCTTCTTCTGGCGCCGGTCACGGTAGGCATACTGCCCGGCCTTGATAACCGCCTGCTTGGCAACCCGATAAACCTTGCTCCGGGCACCGTAGTAACCCTTCGCCTCATCCAGCACCTTTTTGTGTTTGGCGCGTGCTGTTACGCCACGTTTTACTCTTGCCATGTCTCTCTCTCCAAATCAGGCGTAGGGCATCATACGACGGGCAGCAGCCGCGTCGGACTTATGCACCTGCATCGGCTCGCGCAATTGGCGTTTCCGTTTGGTGGTCTTCTTGGTCAGGATGTGACTCCTGTGAGACTGGCCTCGTTTGAACGACCCGGCGGCGTTTTTCTTAAAACGCTTGGCCGCGCCGCGTACTGTCTTAATCTTCGGCATTTCACATAACTCCGCATTTCAAAATTAACTGCTAATGTTTTTTGGGGCGCAGCACCATCACCATCTGCCGACCTTCCATGATCGGCTTCTGTTCCATTTCGCTGTATTCCTCCAGGTCTTTCTCGATCCGTTCCAGGATCTCCAGACCCAGCTCCCTGTGAGCGTGCTCCCGACCGCGGAACCGCATGGTTACCTTGGTCTTGTCCCCGTCTTCAAGGAAACGTATCAGGTTGCGCAGTTTTACCTGATAATCCCCTTCCCCGGTCCCTGGGCGAAACTTGATCTCTTTTACATGAACCTGTTTCTGCTTCTTTTTGGCCGTCTGCTGCTGCTTCTTCTGTTCAAACAGAAATTTGCCGTAATCCATGACCCGGCAGACCGGCGGTTCCGCATTCGGAACGATCTCTACCAGATCCAGATCAGCCGCAGTGGCCGTCTCCATCGCCTGTTGCAGCGGAACAACTCCAATCTGTTCCCCGTCTTCCCCGATCAGGCGAACTTCCGTTGCCGTGATCTCATCATTCAGGCGATTTTTCTTCTGTAATACAGCGATAACCGGTTCCTCCGAAAAGAGACAAAGCCTGCCTTGCGCAGGTACCCGAAACCGCCGGTACCCCGCGTTGGGCAAGCTCTAGAATTTGTGGCTCCCCACCTCTTCGGTGAGTCTTGCTCCGCACTCCTCGACCTGCATGCTGCCTAGGTCCTCCCCGGTTCGGGTGCGGACAGCCACACTCCCGCTTTCCAGCTCCCGGTCCCCCGCCACCAGCAGGTAGGGCACCCGAGCCAAAGTGTGCTCGCGGATTTTAAAGCCGATCTTCTCGTTTCTCAAGTCCGTTTCGACCCTAAACCCCTGTTCTCGCAGGGTTCCGGCCACTTTTTCCGCATATTCGGCCTGCCGGTCGGTAATATTCATCACCACCGCCTGAACCGGGGAGAGCCAGAGGGGCAGCGCCCCGGCGTAATGTTCGATCAGAATTCCGATAAACCGCTCCAGGGAACCGAGGATCGCCCGGTGCAGCATAACCGGCACCTGCTTGCTGTTGTCCTCGGCGATATAGGAGGCCCCGAGCCGCTCCGGCATGGAGAAATCGAGCTGGATGGTGCCCAGCTGCCAGACCCGGTTGAGGCAATCCCGCAGGGAGAACTCGATCTTGGGACCGTAGAACGCCCCCTCCCCCGGCTGTAGTTCCCACGCCAGACCCTTCTGGTTGAGGGCATCCTCCAGGGCCTTCTCCGCCTTGTCCCAGGTCTCGTCGGAACCGACCCGTTTTTCCGGCCGGGTGGAGAACTTCACCAACACCTCGTGGAACCCGAAATCGCGGTACACCTCGAACAGCAGGTCGATGAAATCGGACACCTCCGAGAGGATCTGACCCTCGGTACAGAAGATGTGGGCGTCATCCTGCACGAAGCCGCGCACCCGCATCAGGCCGTGCAGGGTACCGGAAGGTTCGTTGCGATGACAGGAGCCGAACTCCGCCAGCCGCAGCGGCAGATCGCGATAACTCTTCAGACCGTGGTTGTAGATCTGGATATGGGCCGGGCAGTTCATGGGCTTGATGGCGAATACCCGCTTCTCCGATTCGGTGACGAACATGTCGTCCCGGAACTTCTCCCAGTGACCCGACTTCTCCCACAGGCTGCGGTCGATCACCTGGGGGGTGTGCACCTCCTGGTAACCGTTTTTGCGCAGCTTGGCCCGGATGTAGTCCTGGATCACCAGGTAGATCTGCCACCCCTTGTCGTGCCAGAACACCATACCCGGCGCCTCCTCCTGGGTATGGAACAGGTCCAGTGCCTTGCCGAGCCTGCGGTGATCCCGCTTCTCGGCCTCCTCCAGGCGGTGCAGGTAGTCGTCCAGCTCTTTCTTGTCGCGCCAGGCGGTACCGTAGATACGCTGCAACATCTCGTTGCTGGAGTCGCCGCGCCAGTAGGCGCCGGCCACCTTCATCAGCTTGAAACCCTTGCCCAGCTTGCCGGTGCTCGGCAGGTGGGGCCCGCGGCAGACGTCGAACCACTCCCCCTGGCGATAGACCGAGACCTCCTCCCCTTCAGGGATGATGTCCTGGATGATCTCGACCTTGTACTTTTCGCCGATGGCGCCGAAGCTCTTGATCGCCTCCTCCCGCTCCCACACCTCGCGCTGCAAAGGCAGATCGCGCTTGACGATCTCATGCATGCGTTGCTCGATCTTCTTCAGATCCTCGGGCGTAAACGGTTCCTTGCGCGCGAAGTCGTAGTAGAACCCGTCCTCGATGGCGGGACCGATGGTCACCTGGGTGTCGGGATAGAGCTCCTGCACCGCCTGCGCCATCACATGGGCCGCGTCGTGCCGCAACAGTTCCAGCGCCTCTTCGTCCCGGCTGGTGATAATGGCAAGTTCGGCATCCTCTTCGACTCGGTAGGAGGTATCCACCAGCCGGCCGTCAACACGCCCGGCCAGGGCCGCCTTGGCCAGACCGGCACCGATATCGGCGGCGACTTCATGCACCGAGACCGGATGATCGAAACTCCGTTGCGAGCCGTCGGGAAGGGTAATTACAGGCATAACCGTTTCCTTCTCAGTGGTGACCCATACGAGAGGCCACATGAACAAAAAAACCGGGTACTGGTGACCCGGTTTACAGATCCGATGGGGTTGCGTGATCCTGCCGCAGGATCCTCCCCATTTTGCAGAGGGATCGGCGCGCGACCGTCCCTACTCAAGAACCAACGCTATTCTATTGTTTTTTCGCGGAAATTCAACCAACCCATAGAAAATATTCGCAAATCCCACACACCGGACTTGGTAGCATCCCCGCGAGAGTCTCATATATGATGATCGAGTGACGACAGGATTCCCCTGGTATGAAGGAACATAACGCAAAGATGCAGGATATCGACCGACTCCGCACCCTGGTCGGGCTGACCGCAGAGGACATCACGCGGATCGCCGACTACCGGGAAGAGCTCTCCTCCCGATTGGAGAAACAGCAGCAACTCTATGAGGAGTGGTTTTGCGAGGCCGTTGAATGGCCGATGCAGCAACCCTGCCCCTTTCTGCCCGGTTACCTGGAGAGCTTCATCGGCGCCCGCTACGACGAGGCCTTTTATTCCATGCAGTACCGGCAGGCCGCCTTCTGGCGCAAACGCGGCATCCAGTCCGGCATCATCATTGCGTCACTGAGCAAGCTGCGGGATCTCTTTTTCGAGATCGGGAACCAACTGCAGGCGCTTCCCCTGGCCCGTTCCCTCTGCCGGGTGGTGGATCTCGCCCAGTCGATTCAGGCGATGGTTCACCATTTAAGTCAACTTCTGGAACGCCACCAGCAGACGGCCGAGCAATCGATCACACGGGTGCGACAAACCTTCCAGCGGTTGCCGCCCCGCGACCAGGAGGGGGGGATACTGAACGCCTATGTGCAACACCTCAACTGGAAGATCAAAGCCTACCAACTCGCTCTGGGAGCCCCGCTCTCGGAACTGGAACTACCGCTCTCGCCCCGTGAATGCACCCTCGGCAGATGGTTGGAGGATGGAAAAGGGATCGACCAGATCCCGAAGGGGCGGCGCTCGAGCCTGATCGCCGCCCACGAACGTCTGCACCGGCTGGTGGAAACCGCCGCCGTCGACGTGGAATTGGGACGGCCTGAGGCGATCACCCGCTATCTCCTCGACCTGGATGCCGCCTCCGACGAAATCACCATCATTCTGGACGACGCCCTGGCCGGGCGCCTCACCCAGATGGCCATCGAGGATACCCTGACCCGCCTCCCGAACCGCCGCCAGTTCGAACGGGATATCGAACGGAAGCTGGCGTTCGTACGCCGCACCGGAAACCCCCTGGGACTGCTGGTGATCGATATCGACCACTTCAAACATGTAAACGACCGTTACGGGCACAGCGTAGGTGATGACCTGTTGTGCGCCATCGCAGAGCGCTTGGCGGCCGCCCTGCGATCGGCCGACACCGTCTACCGCTGGGGCGGCGAAGAGTTCACCGCCCTGGTCTGGCCCCAGGGCGTCGAGGAGATCGTGTCGATTGCCGAACGGATCCGTTCGGGGGTCGCCGATACGCCGTTCGATATCGCAAACGACTCCGTCGCCGTCACCGTCAGTATCGGCGGCGCCCTCTCCGACGCCACCTGGCACCACACCGCCGAGGACCTGTTCCGCAAGGCGGATTACAACCTGGCCGCCGCCAAAAGCGGCGGCCGGAACCAGATTGTGCTGGAAGCCTATACAAGGAACTCCTGATATAGCAGCGATCCTGAAAAATTTATCGGAACGAGGGGTAGCAAAGCACGTTCCCTTTTCTATACTGACTGATGGTGAAATAAAAACGTATGTCCGGGGATCATTCCCGCCAAATAACGTAGATCACCATCCAACCGATAACTACGGGATCGTTATCAGGTTCCTCCAAGGAGTGTGGGGGGGGCGTTGTTGAGAGTGCGGATAGCCGCACTGTGTAATCAAGACGCCGCCTCCGGCCGGATCGGAACTGAACCTGCCGATGAAACCCGAAGCTCGGGTGGGCAAAAGCTGTGATGTATTCTCGGTAACAGTAGCGACGCCCGATTACCCGCTGTACCGGTACTCCCGCGCCTTGCCGGTTGCCGCCACCGCAACCTGAACAAATCGGAGAACCACCGATGACAACAGGCGACCTTGACCGACTCGAACAGCGGCTGGGGGTGTCCCGCCGCGATTTTCTGAAATTCTTTACCGGTGTGGCAGCCACCATGGGCCTCTCCACCGCCGATGCGTTGGCGATGGCCGAGGCGGTCGCCGCCCCGAGAAAACGGCCGGTGGTGATCTGGCTGCACGGGCAAGAGTGCACCGGACCCAGTGAAACCCTGCTGCGGGCCGAACATCCGCGCTTGGTGCACCTGCTGCTGGATCTGATCTCTCTGGATTACCACCAGACCCTGGCGGCCGGAGCCGGCAAACAGGTGGAAGAGTTCAAGGACGCCTCCATGGAGGCCAACAAAGGCCAGTACATCCTGGTGGTGGAGGGCTCGATTCCGACCAAGGACGACGGCATCTATTGCAAGATCGCCGGCAAGACCATGCTCCAGCACACCCAGGAAGCGGCGGAGAATGCCGCGGCCATCGTCGCCTTCGGCTCTTGTGCCTCCTGGGGCGGGGTGCAATCCTCCGATCCCAATCCCACCGGGGCGACCGGGGTGCAGGGGGTCCTGCCGGACAAGACGGTAGTCAACATCCCCGGCTGCCCGCCCAACCCCTACAACTTCCTGGCCACGGTGGTCCATTTTCTGACCTTCGGAAAACTGCCGGCGCTGGATGCCCAGAACCGCCCGCAGTTCGCCTATGGCCGTCTGATCCACGAAAACTGCGAGCGCCGTCCCCATTTCGACGCCGGCCGTTTCGCCAAGGAGTTCGGGGACGAGGGACATCGCAAGGGATGGTGTCTCTACGAACTGGGCTGCAAAGGTCCGGAGACCCACGCCAACTGTCCGGCGGTGGAGTTCAACGACATCGGCGGCGGCACCTGGCCCATCGGGGTGGGTCATCCCTGCTTCGGCTGTACCGAACAGGGAATCGGTTTCACCAAACCGCTGTTCGCCCTGGCGAATGTCGAAAACCTTACCCCGCCCACCCAGTTCCCGGGCATCGATCAACGTGACCACCCGACCACCGCCACGGTGGCAGCCGCCGCGGTGGCCGGCGCTGCGGTCGGCGGCCTGATCGGGGCCGGCGCGGTGGCGGCCAAGAAACTCGGAGATGCGGAATCGGACCAAGACTCCTCCGGCGACAGCCGGGAGTAGGAGGGGGTATGAAACGCAGAGATTTTCTGAAAGCCGCAGCCGGCGGTGCGACGCTGGCATTGAGCGGCGGCGCGGTCCAGGCACGGGAGAACAAGAAACCACTCCCCGAAGCGGTGGGCATGCTGTACGACTCCACCCTCTGCATCGGTTGCAAAGCCTGTGTCGTCAAATGCAAAGAGGTCAACGGGATGCCCCCGGAAATCCGGGACAACCATCCCCAATACGACTCCGCCCGCGACCTTTCCGCCGAGACCTTGAATATCATCAAGGTATACCGCAACGGCGACGCGGAGGTAAAAGACCGCGAGACCAACGGTTTCGCCTTCGAGAAGCGTAGCTGCATGCACTGCGTGGATCCGGGCTGCGTCTCGGTCTGCCCCGTGACCGCCATGCGCCAGCACCCGGTCACCGGTATCGTGAGCTACCACGGCGACGCCTGCATCGGCTGCCGCAACTGCACCCTGGGCTGTCCCTACAGCGTTCCCCAGTTCGAGTACAACAACCCGCTGGGACAGATCCGGAAGTGCCAGCTATGCAATCAGGAGGGTGTCTCCAGGATCGACAACGGCCAGATGACCGGCTGTGCCGAGGCTTGCCCTACCGGCGCCACGCTGTTCGGGAAACGGGAAGACCTCATGGCGGAGGCCCGCCGCCGCCTGGCGCTGAAACCGGGTGAGATCTACAGCTATCCGCGCGGCAGCCTCAGCGATCCCTTCCTGCCGCACGAGAAACCGGCACCCGCCTATCAACCCCGGATCTGGGGCGAGAAGGAGGCCGGCGGCACCAACGTGATGCATATCTCCGCCATCCCGTTCGACAAACTGGGTATGCCTCCCCTGGGTGAGCGTTCCGCCGCTTCCATCGCCGAAGGGGTGCAACACGGCCTCTACAGCTACATGGCACTGCCGGCACTGGCCCTGGCGGGTCTTACCTACGTGGTGCGCCGCAACGATAAAGACCAGGACAAGGGAGGTGAGGAATGAGCAGCTACAAACCCCTTGGCGGACGGATCTTTACCATCCCCTTCCTGGTGCTGGGAGCCCTCGCGCTGGTCGGTTTCTTCTTCATCGGGGTGCGGATGTTCTACGGTCTGGGCGCGGTCGCCAACATGAACGGCGCCCATGCCTGGGGCATCTGGGTGGTCTATGACGTGGTGATCGGAACCGCCCTGGCGTGCGGCGGTTACGCCCTGGCCGTTACCATCTATATCCTGAACCGCGGACAGTACCACCCGTTGATCCGCCCCGCCCTGCTGGCCAGCCTGTTGGGCTACGGTCTGGGCGGTTTCGGCGCCTTCTTCGACATGGGACGCTGGTGGCAGTTCTACAACCTGTTCCTGCCGTGGCACATGAACTTCAATTCAGTGATGCTGGAAGTGGCGCTCTGTGTAACCGCCTACATTCTGGTGCTGGCCATCGAGTTTTCCCCCGTCGTTCTGGAACGATTCGGTTTTCAGAAAATCCTGAAGTCTCTGAACAAGGTGCTGTTTTTTATCGTCGCCCTCGGGATGCTGCTGCCCACCATGCATCAATCCTCGCTGGGATCGCTGCTGATCGCCATGGGCTACAAGGTGCATCCGCTCTGGCAGTCGTGGCAACTGCAACCGTTACTGGCGATCATCAGCGCGTTGATCATGGGCTTCTCCATCGTCATCTTCGAGTCCTCCCTGGCCACCGCCGGGCTGCGGCAACCCTCTGAAAAACGGTTACTGGCCGGGCTCGGCAAAGGGGTCATTTGGCTATTGGCGGCCTTTCTCATCGTGCGCTTCGGCGAACTGTTGCTGCGCGGCAAGTTGGGACTGATTTTCGCGGGTGACTTCAATACGCTGCTGTTCCTGGTGGAGACGGCACTGTTCGTCATCCCGCTGGTGATCCTGGCCTCGCCCAAATACCGGCAGCGGAGCCGCCTGCTGCTGGGCGCGGCACTCTCGATGATACTGGCGGGCGCGTTGTACCGCTTCAACGCCTTCCTGTTCGCATTCAATCCCGGACCCGGATACAGCTACTTCCCGTCGGTTCCGGAGATCCTGGTAACGCTGGGCCTGATCGCAACCGAGATCCTGGTCTATCTGCTGGTCGTGAAACTCTTCCCGGTTCTGCACCGCGCGGAGCAAGCCTGAGACAACAACATAGTTGAGGAGAACAACCCGTGACGACTCGAATCACCGTTGATCCCATAACCCGTATCGAAGGACATCTGCGCATCGATGTCGAAGTCGATAACGGCAAGGTCACCAAGGCATGGTCCTCCGGTCAGATGTGGCGCGGGATCGAAAAGATCCTGGTGGGCCGCGATCCGCGCGAAGCCTGGCTCTTCACCCAGCGCTTCTGCGGCGTCTGCACCACAGTGCATGCCATCACCTCGGTGCGGGCAGTGGAGAACGCCCTGGGGCTGGAGGTGCCGGTCAACGCCCAACTGGTGCGCAACATCATCCAGACCGCGCACGCGATCCACGACCACATCGTCCACTTCTATCACCTCTCGGCGCTGGACTGGGTGGACGTGGTATCGGCGGTGAAGGATGCGGACCCGGTGAAAGCGGCGCAACTGGCGGAAAGCCTTTCGGACTGGCACCTGAACGGACCGCACGAGATGAAAGCGGTACAGGACCGACTGAGCGCCTTCGTGCAGAGCGGCCAGTTGGGGCCGTTCGCTACCGGCTATTGGGGCCATCCGGCCATGAAACTGCCGCCGGAGGTGAACCTGCTGGCGGCCGCCCACTATCTGCAGGCGTTGGAGTATCAGAACTACGCCAACAAGATCGTGGCGGCGCTGGGCGGCAAGACCCCGCACATCCAGAACCTGGCGGTGGGCGGTATCAGCAACTCCATCAATCTGGACAGCCAGTCGGTGCTGAACATGGAGCGGCTGATGCTGATCAAGGGATGGATCGACCGGCTGGACGGGTTCGTGAAATCGGTCTATCTGCGGGATGTGCCGGCGGTCGGCGCCTTCTATCTGGACTGGGCCGGTTACGGCTCCGGGATCACCAACTACCTGTCGGTTCCCGACTGCCCGCAGGACACGAAAGGCACGGTGTTCGACCTGCCCGGCGGTTTCATCGAGAACGGCGACCTCGCCAGTTTCCACCCGATCACGGCGCACGGCGACCCCTACTTCAAACAAGGCGTCGCCGAGAGCTCCAAGCACTCCTGGTACGAAGGCGAAGCGGCCCTGCATCCCTACCAGGGAGAGACCAACCCGCAGTACACCGACTTCCAGGACGACGGCAAATACTCCTGGGTCAAGGCGCCCACCTTCTACGGCAAGCGCGCCCAGGTGGGACCGCTGGCCAACGTGCTCTGCATGGTGGCGGCGGGCCATGAGCCGGCCAAGCAGTACCTGGACACGGCCATGAACATCCTCAAGGCGGTCTCCCAAAAACCGGATATACCGCTGGCCGCCCTGCACTCCACCATCGGCCGGCATGCGGCACGCGCCGTACGCGCCTCCGTTATGCTCGATACCCTGAAACAGCAGTGGCAAAAGCTGGTGGATAACATCGGCTCGGGAGATACCGACACCTTCAACCAACCGGTATTCCCGAAGGGCGAGATCCAGGGGTTCGGTTTCCACGAGGCGCCGCGCGGCACCCTCTCCCACTGGGTGGTGATCGAGGACGGCAAGATCAAGAACTACCAGGCGGTGGTACCCAGCACCTGGAACGCCGGCCCGCGCGACCAGAACGACGAGGCGGGTCCCTACGAGGCATCCCTGGTCGACAACCCGGTGGCCGATCCGGAACAACCGCTGGAGATCCTGCGCACCGTCCACTCCTTCGATCCCTGCCTGGCCTGCGCCATCCACATGGTGGATACCGAGCAGCGGGAGATCGTCAAGGTCAAGGCGCTGTAGGATTCATTGAATTACTGAGACAAAGAGGTTCCGTCATGACGAAAAACAGAGCGATACAACTGGTATTGACGATCGGACTGTTGGGTGTTGTTCCGGCAGCCTTCGCCCATACCGGCCTGCACCACGAAAGCGGCCTGAGCGCCGGACTGCTTCACCCGATCACCGGTATGGACCATGTGCTGGCGATGGTGGCGGTAGGTTTGTGGGCCGCTTATGCCGGTGGCCGGTCTGTCTGGTTGCTACCGGTCGCCTTCGTCGGCCTGATGACGGGCGGCGCGGCGCTGGCCATGAACGGCATCCAGCTACCGCTGGTGGAATCCGTAATCCTGCTCTCGGTAGTCGTGCTGGGTTCGATGCTGGCACTGGGGATCCGGTTACCGGCGCTGCCGGCCGCCCTGTTGGTCGGTGCCTTTGGAGTCTTCCACGGCTACGCCCACGGACTGGAGATCACGCCTTCCGCCAGCGGCTATACCTACGGTCTCGGATTTGCCACCGCCACCATGACTCTACATCTCGGCGGCATCCTGCTCGGACAGCAACTGCTGCGGCTACAGGCTCCCCTCTACAAGGTTCTGGGAGGCATCATTACCTCCACCGGTATCGCGCTGGCACTGTTCGGGTGAGTGAAGTACTGATACTGGGACTCGGCAACGTCCTGATGGAGGACGAAGGTGTCGGGGTACGCGCGGTCGAACTGTTGCAGAGCCGTTATCACCTCCCGGAGTCGGTGGAGGTGATCGACGGCGGCACCTCCGGCACTGAAATGCTGGAGCCGATGCGCGGCCGCGAACATCTGATCATTGCGGACGCGGTCCAGACCGGCGATCCCCCGGGTACTCTGGTTCGTTTGAGCGACGACCAGGTACCCGCATTTTTTCAAACCAAGATCTCCAATCACCAGGTGGGCCTTTCCGATCTGTTGGCGGTGCTACAGGTATCGGACGAGGCACCCCGTCATATCACCATTATCGGCATGGTGCCCCGCTCCCTGCGCAACGTACTGGGGCTGTGCAATGAGACCCTGGAAGGGCTGGAGCAGATGGTTCAGATGCTGCTGGCCGAGTTGCGCTCGATCGGTGTCGAAGCACGCGAACGCTCCGTTCCGCTGCGTGGTTTTTGGGCCGAAAAAACCACTGAAGCCGTTTCTTTATCTCCCCCGATCCGCTAAAATTTCCCAAAGATACAACGGGATAGACAGACAAGCGAAACGGCAGTCTGCCGGCGCTTATGCTCTGTCCCGCCCCGATTTCAATAAACTGGAGTGAATAGAAATCATGTTCTTCGCCTGGGATGACACCTATAACACCGACATTGAAGTCATCGACACGCAGCACCGGCAGATCGTCGACTACATCAATCAACTGCATAACGCTATTTCGACCCATAACAAAAACGCAGTCGACGAAGTGCTTGAGAGTCTCATCGACTACACCATCTCCCACTTCTCCTTCGAAGAAGTACTGATGGAAAACCACGACTATCCGCTCACCGAGGCCCACCGCCGGGTTCACCAGGCATTCACCGACCGCATTATGCGTTATCAGCAGGAGTGGGCCGAAGGAAAAGATATCTCGCGCAAACTGCTGAATGACCTGAAGATCTGGCTCATCTCCCACATCCAAAGAGAGGATCAGGACTACGCGCGGGAGATCCGCAGCAAGGTCAACAAAGGGTGGGTCTCGAAGATGCTGGGGCGCTTTTTCAAATAACAGCAATCCGCGTCCAGCATCCGCACAATACGGGGCCGCGCCTGCTCCCGCACTCCGGCAGGAGCAGGCGCAACCGTTAAATATCAGGCTTCGGGGGCCGATTTCTTCCCGAACAGCTTGCGGAAGAATGCGGCGGCGGCCACCACGATAATCACTCCGAACTTCTTCAGGAAGATCAAGGCGGCCGCCAGGATACCGGTCTTGGCAAGCACCTTCCCGGCAACCAGCGCCCCGATCCCGTAAGCCGCCACCTTGTCGATACTCGGGTCAAAATCCGAATAGCGCGAACCCTGATTGAAATCCGCCATCGCCAGGACCGTCTCCACCTTGGAATCGATCATCTGTTTCTGGCTCATGCCGGCAATAAAGTTCAGCACCAACACTCCCTTTCTGCCCAATACCCTGATGTTGTAGTTCAAGGTATTTTCCGGCCCATCGCCGAACTTGAGCTCTTTGGCCCAATGCAGTTTATGCGTAGCCTCGTCGTAAAAGGGTTGTGCCGCCCAGCCGACCAACACGATCGACTCATAGCCCTGCTTCACCCGATCCTCGCTTTCGGCGCGGGTATCGTCCTTCATCTGCGTCAGCAACTCGCCGTAATCGATATCCCCCGCATCGTCGTCAGAGACGTAGCCGTCTTCCTCGTACCAGATGGTCACCCCCCACGAGTCATCGCCGAACGGCGAGGCATCCACCGGAAGCAACATACCCAACGTATCCCGCCCGGTACCCGGAGGATTACCCCACACCTGCACCAGAATCTTCTCGGAGTCCTCCGGACTCAGGTAATAGAAGTTCTCCGGAACGTCCAGGGTAGCGACGCCGTCCGCCAACTCCACCTTCCCCTGCTGCCGATCCAGCGAATCCCAGATCTCCTTGGCCATCATCAAATACTGCAAATCCTCTTCCGAAAGCTGCTGCTTTTCGGGGGCCGACTGCTGTTCCTCCGGCGGCGCTTGCTGCTCTTCCACACACATCGCCGGCTGGCCGAACAACAGGCCCACGATTGCACACACAGACGTCATATATTTCATTGCTTTCCCCTATTTTTTCCGTAACTACGGGCGAACTACCGCATATTCTCTTCTGTTTCTTCTGGAGCAGGCAAGATATCTTCCGGGACCCCCGGAAACCGCTCCCGCAGTTTCGCAAAATAGTCCGGAGAGTCGATGCACTCGGGATTATCCACCTCGGTACAGACAAGTTCCGCCACTACCCAGACCCCATCACGCTTTTGCAGCAGCGCGGGTACCCCTTCATAGTGGGAGAGGCCATCCCTGGATTGCGGTTGCGTCTGGACCCATGCCCAGCCATCCTTGACCTTCAGTTCGTCCACCACGAACACCACCTCCAGCCCATGCAGCCGACGGACCTCTTCTCGCAAGGCATCCAGAATCGCCTTGCGCATAGGCGTCCCCGGCGCAGGCGTAACGACCGCGGCGTCTCCGGGAACAGCCGTTTCCGCAGCTTCCACACCTGCCGCAAGCGAGGGATTCTGACAAGCCCATAACGCCAGCAACAGGGACAAATAGCGAACATTTCTTTTCATGGTCACGGCCTGTTTTTTTATTTGCGAATCGCTATATATACCTGAAATCCGGAGACAAATTAAATATGAAAATACCAAAGTTATATAGCACGAACAGCACGATCAGGAATATTGCGATGACTATCACATACAGCGGGTACGGACGCTGATGGGACGCAGTCCATGAATGCCTGCAATCATGACAACTACGCAACTGGGTCGTAACTCCCCAGGAAATGCAAGACGCTTTCCGAGAACGACCCGGGATTTTCCACATGGATGGAGTGCGCCGCATCCTCGATCACAGAAACGCTTGCCCCGGGGATCTCCTGCAACACCCTGATACTGTCTTCCGGCGGAAACAGCAGGTCCTCTTTCCCGCACATTATCAAGGTCTCTGCTTTAATACTCGCCAGCTTTTCCCGGCAACTGAACCCCTCAATCGCCGCGACCTGTTTTTCGAACGCGATGGCACTTTGCGGATAGGGATATGCAATAGCGAATTGCACCGCGGCATCCACCATCTCCACGTTCTCAAAAAACCGCCTGGAAAAGATCCAGTAAAACAGGTTTCGAAACCAGCGCTCCGGATTCATCCCTGACCGCTGATAGGCGACCCAATCATGGAGAAGAGCCCTGTTCCTCTCGGAGTTGAAGGCCGAAGTCCCCGCCAGGATCAGCTTGGTAATCCGCTCCGGATAGCGGATGGCGCAATCCATCGCGACAAATCCTCCCATCGAATGCCCGAGCAAAGCGACGGACGGCAACCCCAAGTGCTCAGCAAGCCCCATGCAATCGTCGGCAATCTGCCGGATGCTCGTCTCTGCATCCTGGGGTTTCGTTCGGCCCACACCCCGGTTGTCCGGCAGTATCAGAAGGTGGCGCCTGGACAGATCCCCCACGATTGACAGCCAACTCTGAGAGTCGCTGGCAAGCCCGGCGATCAGCATCAACGGACTGCCTTCTCCATGGCATTCGTAATAGAGATCTACACCATTGACAGTCGTATTCGGCATTTTGCGGGAATCTCGAATTATTTATTTTGATGCTTTGCCAAGGAGCGCGGCAAAAGCGATTCCAAAGTGGACAGAACGGGCGACTTAAGCAGATTATGTGCGACTGTCACTTCCACGGATTTAGGCGCGTCAGAGCTTGCAACGACCGATCTTTAGCGTGTCGAAATAAAAACGGGCGACTCTTTGCTATGACAATCGCCGTATAGCCTAAAATCGACACCGCCTCCATTCGGAAGCTGTTTCATGATCACAGACACGCCTGACTGCTTTTCCTTCTGTTCGGACATTGCATCGTGAAAGACCCACACCTCATAAAAGAGCGGCGCCTTATGGGAAACGATACGAGTTTCCAATAACTGCTCCTGCTCAAAACCGCAGCGTTCCTTGAGAGCATTGAAGACGTCGGCCCTGACTTGAGGAGCCCTGCTTGTTATGCTCACTCCCGCCGTGCCCGCCCACTCAGCCGTTGTTATATATGAATCCTTGCCAAAGGGCTTCGTTACAAGCCGGATCGGGGCGTAGTCTCTTTCTAGTTTTTCGTTAGTAACCTGGTATTCGCGGCCCGGGGTGCTTACGCAGCCGACAATAACAATGATTCCGAATACCACCAGCAACCGCTTAATTTTCACAACCATTCTTCTATTCCCTTCGCTGCATTATGCACATCAATAGCGCCCAACGTTGCTACTCAGCCGACCCAATTCCTTGCAACTTCTTTGGATCGGCTTATGCGCCTGTCTGGCAAAGGCTTTCGATCGCTTACCCTTATTCACCTGTTGCGTCTTCTGGAGAGGTCTCTGCTGCTTTTAACCTTTTACGCTCCTTCCGATACAGAATGCCACCCCATATTATTACAACTACTCCAAGAATGCGTATCATCGGTTCAGGCGTCCCCACCAGCAAGATGAACCCAATAAGCTGCACCAAAACCGCCTCATTTAACTTGGAAATATTCACTTCTCGTCCTTTTGTTTTAAAGAAGCATACAACCTAACGCTGATGAAGCACAACGCAATTCTCGGTCCGTGTTAATTTGCATTTTTATGTGAAACCTGCCTGAGTATATTGCTGACACGATTTTGTAGTCTATCACTGCCTAATTTATATAGACCGGGAGCATTCGCCATGGCAAACAATGATGCCAGCTCGGCATCACTAAGCTGGTTTAGTGGTTTATTAAAGTAGCTGTATGCAGCTTCAGCCAGGCCAGCGCTATGTCCAAACCACGCTCTTTTTGACCATATATAGAATATTTCTTTGTCACTAAAATTCAAATAGCTCGCAAAATACCAAAATGCTGTATTTAAATGCCAATAAAGCATTCTCTGAGATTCATCTTTGAGACCCATCGACCGGTATGCATTCCTTGTCACTTGTGTACGCATTTCAGCAGCTGTTTCAGCACATAAAGCGATTTCATATGCTCGTTCTTCGACAAGCGAGACATCCAGCTTTCCCATATCTGAGATTGATTTCAGATCGTTTACATACGGTAAGAACCCAATAACATACCATGCAAGTAAGATACATATAGGTACCAAGATAATGGTAAGCGATATTCGTTTTGCC
>JBNKCL010000087.1:0-5338 GCA_050287725.1 Sedimenticolaceae bacterium | reverse complement strand
AATACCTGATCCCCCGCCGCATGACCGTAATGGTCATTGAAGTGTTTGAAATCGTCGATGTCGGCGATGATCACGGATAGCGGACTATGATGACGCGTGCCACGACGCCACTCCTCGTTGAGATAGGTCTCGAAGGCGCGCCGGTTCGGCATATTGGTGAGATGGTCCATGTGGGCCAGGCGCTTTTGTTCGATTTGTCCGATGATCGACTGCTGCGACACGTTATAGATCTCGTGCGAAAGCAACGCCAATATGACGAAATAGACCGGGAGGCTCAATCCAACCACCAGTACGATCAATCCCTGTCCGTTCAACAACATTTGCACGCCCAGCGGTGCAATGGCGGGAACCATGAACAGTGGAAAGGCGAACCGATGAAAGGAGAGCAGGGCGGTTGATCCGGCGGTAATCCCGATCAGAACCAGGGCAAGGAAAATTCCATACTCCACTTGCTGCGGGAGGAAGAACAACAGGCCGGCGCTCCCCCATATCAGCCCGGACCCGAACACCATCAGCAGGTAGTAGCGTTGCCCCCGCATAATTTTTTCGGGCGAGAAGGTCGGCGTCAGCAATCGACCGTCCAGAACCGAGCGGGCGAGATTGAATATCACCAGGATGGCAAACCAGAGGGTGAGGCTGTCCCGGGCGATGGCTTGAGATAAGCCGGTGAACAGAACGATACCGCCGACGATATTGGCCAGTATCGTGATCGGGGTTTGTTTATGCAGGAGACCGAACTGCGCATGTGCGGCCAGTTCCCGGATATCGGTATTGATTCCCAGGATCCATTCCGCACCGGACTGCTCTTCATCCCTTAGAGACTGGTTCATGCGCCTGTACCGCAGTTTGTTGCCCGCGAGAGGCAGCTTCTGATGGAAATTATAGGATACGGCAATAGGTCACGATACGGCTCGATCGTGACCGTGTGATCGGGCACTAATGGATTGTGCCGCTCTCCATCACAAATAACGGAAGTGTGAAATGGAGCGAGGTACAGCCATGTGAGACGCCCGGCGGATACAAGCGCTCAGCCGGTGGTAGTGCCTTGTCTGGCGCGGAGATGGGAAATGCGAACCAGTGCCGGAGGATGGCTGTCGTGAAAGGCGGAGTAGAGCGGATCGGAGCTCAGTGGCGCGGCGTTTTCCCGGTAGAGTTTCACCAGGGAGTCGGCCATCGCCGCTGCAGAGGTCTGTTGTGAAGCAAAGTCGTCGGCCTCAAACTCCTGCCGCCGCTGGAACCATGCGATCAGCGGTTGCCAGAAGAAGGTGACCAGCGGGGTGACCAGAACAAACAGCACCAGCGCCGCCGCGTTGGAGGGGGTGGCGACCCCAAGCCCGGAGTAAAACCAGGGTTGATGCAACAGCCAGCCCAGCACCCCGAAGGCAAGGAAGGAGGAGGCCGCTCCCAGCAACAGATGATTGCGGATATGGTGGCGTTTGTAGTGGCCCAGCTCATGGGCCAACACCGCAGCCACCTCCGCATGATCAAGATGCGCCAGCAGGGTATCGAACAGGACGATCCGTTTGTTGCGGCCGAAACCGGTGAAATAGGCGTTGCCGTGACTGGAACGGCGCGAACCGTCCATCACGAAGATTCCGTCACTGGAGAAACCGCAGCGTTCGATCAATGCCTGCAATTGTTGCCGCAGTCGGTCATCCTGTAACGGCGTGAAGCGGTTGAACAGGGGCGCGATCAGGGTCGGATAGATCCAGCTGATCAGAAGCGAGAAGCCGAACCAGACCAGCCACGCGAACAGCCACCAGCGATCGCCGCTTTCCTGCATCAGCCAGAGTATGACCCAGACCAACGGAATCCCCAGCAGCAGGAACAGCAGGAGTTGCAGCAACAGGTCCGCGATGAGGCGTCCCGGGGTGGTGCGATTGAAACCGAATCTGCTCTCGACTCCGAAGATGCGCCAGAACGAGAACGGGAGCCGCAGAATCGTGTTGATCAGCGGGAGCGACAGGAGCAGACCGGTACCGGCGAGCAGCGGGTTTGACTGAAAGCGATCCCAGATCCAGATCATGCCCTCGATACCGCCGCCCAGGGTCCAGGCCAACAGCAGCAGAGCACCGAAGATCTGTTTTGCCGCAGCGATCGTCAGGTTGGCATGGGTGTAATCGGCCGCGGTTTGGTGCTGTTCTAAAGTGACCTGCTGTGAGAAGACGGCGGGAACCTCTCCCCGGTGTGCCGCCACATGCCGGTGCTGACGCCACAAAAGCAGAAGCTGCACCGCCAAACCGACGACAAGCAGGGAGAGGAAGAACCAGGTGAACATTCGGGGAAGCATACAGGCAGATCGGCCGGTCTGCTAGAATCAGCCTTTTCCGGCGGGAGAACGAAGTGGCGTTATCTGACCAAAACCTGATCTGGATCGATCTGGAGATGACCGGCCTGGCACCGGACCGCGATCGGATTATCGAGATCGCCACCATCGTCACAGATCGGAATCTTGAGGTGATCGCGGAAGGTCCGGTGCTTGCGGTCCGTCAAGCGCGCGAGGTGTTGGACGCCATGGACGACTGGAACCGGAATCAGCACGGAGGCTCCGGTCTCACCGAACGTGTTCTGGCCAGCGTTTACGAGGAAGCGGATGCGGAACGGGAGACTTTGCGGTTCTTGGAACAACATGTCCCGGAAGGGGCGTCACCCATGTGCGGCAACAGCATCTGCCAGGACCGCCGCTTTCTCGCCCGCTGGATGCCGACCCTGGAGTCCTATTTTCATTATCGCAATCTGGATGTCAGCTCACTGAAAGAACTGGTTAAGCGCTGGGCGCCGGAGTTGGCGGGCGGCGTGGTCAAGAACGGCAAACATCTGGCGTTGGATGACATCCGGGACTCCATCGAGGAGCTTCGCTACTATCGCGAGCATTTTCTGCGGCTCCCGGAGCAACCGTCTTAAATCGATTCGTCGTATTGGATTTCGGAACGAACGGTTCGTAACCGGACGAAAATCAAAAAAATTTTGTAACAAAACTATTATAATATCCGGGGATATAAGGACCGAACCGGATTCGGTTCGGGAAGAGGGATTCTGAAGATGCCTGGGTATGATGACTATCCGATCCCGGGAGTGTATTTGGATGAAAAAGGGGTCATCCATATAGATCTTCGTGGATGGACCCGGCTCTCCCTGGATATTCTTGAAAAGGCGCGGCAACGGCACCTGCAGTTGGTGCCTGACCGAAAGTGCCCGGTGTTACTCCATTGCGATTCGATCCTGTCCGTGGAGTACGAGGCGGAACGGTTCGCTTCCGCACCGGAGGTCATTGAGCATATTCTGGCGCTCGGTATCGTGGTCGGCAATCCGGTTGCCCAGCTCTTGGGCAAACTGTTTCAGTTTTATCACCATCCTCCTTATCCCAGTCGCATCTGCACCAGCGAGAAAGAAGCGATCCAGTGGCTTTGTTCCTCGTCGGATCAGGGGCTGAGGGTTAATTAGAAACCGTTTGCAGCGCCCACCGGACGTGCTCCCGAACCAGTTCGGAAGGATCTTCGAGCCGGGAGTTCAGGGCCGCGCGAATCGCCGCGCCGGACGGGGCGTTTCCCAACGCCACTGCGATGTTGCGCAGCCACCGTTCATGCCCGAGGCGGCGAATGGCCGAGCCTTCGGTGCGTTGCAGGAACTCCTGTTCATTCCAGGCGAAGAGTTCAGCCAGCAGGGGCGCCTCCAGACCGTTGCGCGGCAAAAAATCGACCTCTGTGGTGGGGGTCGCGAAGCGGTTCCAGGGGCACGCCAGTTGACAGTCGTCGCAACCGTAGATGCGGTTGCCGATCAGGGGGCGCAGCTCCTGTGGGATCGACCCTTGCAGTTCGATCGTCAGGTAGGAGATGCAGCGCCTGGCGTCGACCACATACGGAGCGACGATCGCCCGGGTGGGACAGGCATCGATACAGGCATGACAGCGGCCGCAGTGTCCTCCGGCCGCCGGGTCGGGCGGGAGGGGGAGATCGGTGTAGATCTCGCCCAGGAAAAACCAGGAGCCGGCGTGGCGATTGATCAGGTTGCCATGTTTCCCGATCCATCCCAGCCCCGCCTGTTCCGCAATCGCCTTCTCCAGCACCGGCGCCGAATCCACGAACACCCGGTAACCGAAACCGCCGATCTCCTGTTTCATACGATTCGCCAGTCGTTGCAGGCGGTTCCGCAGCAGTTTGTGATAATCCCGGCCCAAGGCGTAGCGGGAAACGAATCCCCGTTCCGGTTGCTGCAACAGAGCGGCCGCGCGATTGTTCGGCGGCAGATAGTCGAGGCGGACGGAGATGATACTGACGGTTCCCGGAAGCAGCAGTTCCGGCCGGCTGCGTTTGCGGCCGTGGGCAGCCATGTAATTCATCCCGCCGTGACAGCCGTTCGCCAGCCACTGCGCCAGTCGCGCCTCTGCGGTTGTTAGATCGGTGGTGCTGATTCCCACTTGCTGAAAACCGAGTTCCCGGCCCCAGGTGCGGATCTGTTCGACCAAACGTTCCGCATGGGCGATTGTGAGCGTGACAGACATGGCGAAGACTATAACCCGGCGCCAGTCCGATTTGGCTACAATGAAGTGGTTTCCGTTCCGGGATTCGAGACAAAACGCATGAACGACAACCCAGACAAGACCGATACGCTTCCCGCATCGCTGTACGGCGCAGAACAGGTGCGTGCATTGGATCGGGTTGCGATCGAGGAGACCGGCATCCCCGGCGGTACCTTGATGGAGCGGGCGGGGGCGGCGGCGTTCCGGTTACTGAACCGGCTCTGGGGGCGGGCCCGGACGGTTACGATTCTGTGCGGCACCGGCAACAACGGTGGGGACGGTTTCGTGGTGGCCCGGCTGGCGCACGAGGCCGGTCTCAAGGTACAGGTGCTGCAACTCGGCGATCCGGAACGCCTGCAGGGGGACGCCCGGGCGGCGGCGGATGCCTACCTCTCGGCCGGAGGCGAAACGGCGCCCTTCGAGCAGCTGCCGGAACGGACCGATGTGATCGTGGATGCGGTGCTGGGTACCGGACTGGAGCGCGAGGTGAGCGGCTCCTGGGGTGAGGCGCTGGCGGCGGTAAATCGCCACCCGGCACCGGTACTGGCACTGGATATCCCCTCCGGACTGCATGCGGACACCGGGCGGGTGCTCGGTAGCGCGGTGCGGGCGGACGCCACCATCACCTTCATCGGCTTGAAACAGGGGCTGTTCACCGGCGAGGGTCCGGAGCAGTGCGGCCGGATCTCTTTCAACGATCTGCAGGTGCCTGCGGAGGTGTATGCGCAGGTCTCCCCGACCGCCCGGCGTATCGATTGGTGCCAACTCGCCGCCCGGCTGCCCCGGCGGCGGCGCACGGCGCACAAGGGGGATTTCGGG
>JBNKCL010000086.1:0-56143 GCA_050287725.1 Sedimenticolaceae bacterium | reverse complement strand
AAAATTATTCTTATTTTGCGTACATTCCAGAAACTCGTGTCCTTCCTGTTTGCATAACACCATAACTTCTCGTTCCGTACCAGGTTCAGTACCGGTTATTTTTGCCACATCACCACTTTCCATGCGGGACAGAGTTTGTTTTATACGTAAGATTGGAAAAGGGCATCTCAACCCCTTCAGATCTAACTCTCTTCTAATATCTAGCATTTTAAGCATCTCCCCAGTGCCTAAGACCATATGATAATAGAATATCTGCTGTAAGTGGAATCTGGATATCGGAAACTGTTATGCTCATCGCTATAAAAGCATAATTAGGGGCAGGATAATGAACGAACTGTTACAACAAACCTATTTCAATAATACCCTTCAGACCTGGGCCATATCCTTCGGCATAATTATCATCTCACTGTTGTTGGGTAAGGCGGTTTACTGGATCTTTTCCAAAATCGTGCGTCGTTTCACCAGCCGCACCAAGACCAAACTTGATGACATCATCGTTGATATGATCGAAGAGCCGATGGTGTTTTTTCTTATCTCAGCCGGCATCTGGTTTGGGCTAAGACAATTGACGCTGCCTGATGCTGTAAATAACGCCATCAATAACTCTTTTCAGGTGCTGTTGGCCCTGCTGGTTGGATGGTTGGTCAGCCGTCTGTTCGATGCGGCTTGCAAGGAGTATCTGCTTCCCTGGTCGGAGAAGACAGAGAATGATCTGGATGACCAGCTTTTACCCATTTTGCAGAAGTCGGTAAAGACGGCGATCTGGGCCTTTGCCGTGATCATAGGTCTGAATAACGCAGGCTATGATGTGGGTGCCCTTATCGCAGGTCTCGGTATCGGCGGTTTGGCCCTGGCCATGGCGGCCAAGGATACGGTGTCCAACATCTTCGGCGGTTTCACCATCTTTACCGACCAGCCCTTCCGCATCAATGACCGTATCAAGGTGGCCGGTTACGACGGCACGGTGAAGGAGATCGGCGTCCGCTCCACCCGTTTGGTCACCCTCGAGGGGCGTGAGGTCGCCATCCCCAACGCCAAGTTCGCCGATGCGCCGGTGGAGAACATCAGCCGTGAGCCGAACCGGAAAGTGGTCCTCAATCTGGGGCTTACCTACGACACCACCCCCGAGAAGATGCAGTTGGCGATGGACACCCTCAAACAGATCGCCGACGCCAACGGCGACACCGAAGACAAGACGGTCATCGCCTTCAACGCCTTCGGCGATTTTGCACTGAACGTCTTGTTTGTTTACTACATTAAAAAGGATGCCGATATCGCCGGGACCCAGACGGCGATCAACATGGAGATCCTGAAACAGTTCAACAGCCACGGCCTGGAATTCGCGTTCCCTACCCAGACCCTCTACAACATCAGCCAGGGTTAACCATTAATGACTACGCAAATCCTGATCGGCGGGAACGGCCAGACCCAGGTCGGCCTCTCCGCGCGCACTGCCAATCGCCACGGCCTGATCGCAGGCGCCACCGGCACCGGCAAAACGGTCTCCCTGCAGGTTCTGGCCGAGGGCTTCTCCCGTATCGGCGTGCCGGTATTTATGGCCGACGTCAAGGGAGATCTGTCGGGGCTGGCCCAGCCGGGCAGCATGAACGACAAGATCCGGTCGCGTATCGATACCATCGGCATAGAATCTTACGCCAATGCCCCCAACCCCGTTATCTTCTGGGATCTGTTCGGCAAGTTGGGTCATCCGATGCGGGCCACCATCAGCGATATGGGGCCGCTGCTGCTCTCCAACCTGTTGGAGCTGAACGATGTCCAGACCGGGGTGCTCTACGCCACTTTCGCGGTGGCCGACGACAACGGCATGCTGTTGCTCGATCTGAAGGACCTGCGCAGCATGCTCGCCTGGGTCGGCGAAAACGCCAAGGAACTGGCCTCCGAGTACGGCAACATTTCAGGCGCCACGGTCGGCGCCATCCAGCGGGCGCTCCTGGTGTTGGAAGAACAAGGCGCGGAGCACTTCTTCGGCGAACCGGCTCTGCGGCTGGACGACCTGATGATGACCGATTTCTCCGGGCGCGGGGTTGTCAACGTCATGGACGTTACCGTCCTGATGAACAAGTCGCCGCGTCTCTACGCCACTTTCCTGCTCTGGTTGCTGGCCGAACTGTTCGAGCAGTTGCCCGAGGTGGGTGACCCGGAGAAGCCGAAATTGGTGCTGTTCTTCGACGAGGCTCACCTGTTGTTCGACCGCGCCCCGCAGGCGCTGCTGGACAAGATCGAACAGGTGGTGCGTCTGATCCGCTCCAAGGGGGTAGGGGTCTACTTCATCACCCAGAGTCCGCTGGACATCCCGACCGATATCCTCGGACAGCTCGGCGCCCGTATCCAGCATGCCCTGCGCGCCTTTACCCCGCGCGACAAGAAGGCGGTCAAGACCGCCGCCGAAACCTTTCGCCCGAACCCGGCCATCGATACCGAGGAGGCCATCACCCAACTCGGCACCGGCGAGGCGCTGGTTTCGACCCTCGACGACAAGGGCGCGCCCTCTCCGGTGGAGCGGGTTTTGATCTGCCCGCCGGCTTCCCGAATCGGCCCCCTCAATGATGCGGAGCGCAACGATATGTTGTCCCGTTCCCCCATCAAGGGCCGTTACGATGCCTTGCAGGATCGCGAATCGGCCTACGAGATGTTGCAGAAACGGGCCGAGGAGGAGGCGCGCACCGCGGCGGCCGAGCGGGCGCGGCAGGAAGAGGAGAAACGGCGGGTGCAAGAGCAACGCGAACAGCGGCGCGGTTCCAGCCGGCAGAGCGTGGGCGAGGCCATCGTCAAGAGCGTGGCGCGTTCCGTTTCCAGCACCATCGGTCGCCAGATCGGCCGGCAGATCATCCGGGGAGTGTTGGGTTCACTTTTGAAATAGGTTTTGGCAATGCGTATGGCGGGTGGTCGGTTTTGTGCGCAGAATGGTTTTGGGAAAGCGCTATTCCTCCTGTTTCTCGCTCTGTTGCTGATCGCGTGCAGTGACGATGCCGAACAAGACGGCAGTCTGGATTCAACGCCGGCTCTTGTGACCGCCGCGGAAACGGGGAATCTGACCCAGGTAGAGCGGTTGCTGGCGGTATCCCATCAGGCCGATGTGCAGGATAGTTGTCGCTGGACGCCCCTGATGAAGGCCGCTCTCAACGGCCATATCGCGGTGGTGGAGCGCTTGCTGGCGGAGGGCGCGGATGTCAATTTGACCGACAAGGGCGGCTATACGGCCCTGTTGCTTGCCGCTTCCAATAACCATGCGGATATCATCGAATTGTTGCTGCAACACGGCGCCGGGATCGACGCCCGGGAACAGACCATGGGCTGGACCGCGTTGCTTTGGGCCGCCAAAGAGGGCCATGCAAAGAGTGTTGCGGCGTTGTTACGGCATGGTGCAAATAGCGATATTGCCGATTTCCAGGAGAATACGCCTTTGGACTGGGCTGTGCGTAATCACCATCCTGCTGTAGTAGAATTGCTCAAAATTCGTTAGGGACTGATTGATACAAAGATCATTGCGAAACCTTTTGTTTCACATATCAGGGAGATGATGATCCGGTTGCAAGGGAGAGCTGACAACCATAGATCTCGGGGTAGATCTGAATAGCCGTGGCGGGAAGGCCCTCCTGATAATGAACGACAGACTTAAGCTGGAACTGGCCAAGGAGTATTACCAACTTGCGCCGATGGCCTCTGCGACCATATGCGCCCTCCTCGGGGTGACGGTCTATTTCTACTGGGGGAAACTCCCTCCGTATCTGTTGCTGATTTGGGCTGGGGTGAATTTTGTCGCCGCTGTCGCTTTTTTAATCGCAGCCGTATATTTCAAGCGATACGCATCGCAATCCAATGCCGGAAATTGGCTGCGCGCTTATGCGTTTTTGCTGTTGTTTCAGGATGCGCCCTGGGGGTTGATCGGGCCCATGAGTTTCATGGTGAACGATCCGCTTTATCATATTTTGACCCTGTTTATGTTGGGCGGCATGACTACGGGTGCGGTTGTTACCCGCGGCATCATCTTCGAGATCTACATGATATCGCTGTTCTCGCTGTTGACGCCGATCGTTATTACTTTGGCGTTGCAGGACACCATGGTTGCTCATGCCATGCTTGCCATGACTCTGATCTATCTGGCTTTCATGATCGCCGTCTCCAAAAACTACAGCGCCAGTGTTGCCCGAAACATACATTTGTGGCTGAGCAATGAAAAGCTGGTGAAGAAGTTGCAGGTTTCGCACGCCGAGGTGGAGGGGGTCAATCGCGATCTGACCGAGGAAGTGGAGCATCGCAGGAAAATCGAACGCGAATTGGTGGAGGCGAAGGATCGTTCAGAGCGGGCGAATGAAGCGAAGAATCAGTTCTTGGCCACCGTCAGTCACGAATTACGAACCCCGTTGAACGGCATTGTCGGTTTTTCCGAGCTGTTGCGGGACGAAGAGCTGGAGGAGAAGCCGAAACGCTATATCCATCAGATCAATAAAGCGGCTAAGGCGTTACAACATATTGTCAACGATATTCTGGATATCACAGCCATCGAAGCGGGACACATCATACTCTATGATGAACCGTTTTCGCTGCGTGCGGAGATGGAGGATCTGCTGGGCATAATGACGCCTATGGCGGAAGGCAAAAATCTGTCTCTTCGGTTCCACATCGGGGAGGAGGTAAAAGATGATTTGTGCGGTGACGTCCATCGACTGAAGCAGATCGTCGGCAATCTCCTCTCGAATGCGCTGAAATACACCGAGACCGGATATGTGAGTCTCAGGATCAGCCGGTTGGAGGCGCGAAAGGGAAAGGAAGTACTGCGGTTTGATGTCGAGGATACCGGAGTCGGTATTAATGAAGAGGCGATGAGCTTCATTTTTAAAAATTTTACGCGTCTGGAAAACTTCGAGACGCGGAAGAGCGAAGGTGCCGGTCTCGGCCTGGCTATTGTGAAAAGCCTGGTCAATAAGATGAACGGAAAAATTTCGGTTCGAAGTAAAGTCGGTGAAGGTTCCTGTTTCAGCTGTGAATTGCCGTTTGAGCAAAGTCAGGATATGAACGAAGAGACGCAGCTGATTCTGGGTCGCGATCAATCGCTGAAACAGTGGCGGGCCTCCAACGTGCTGGTAGTCGATGACAACGAAATCAATCGAATGGTGCTTACCGCCCTATTGGCCAAGATAGGCATACCGTTCTCTGAGGCGAAAAACGGCCGTGAGGCGCTGGAGCGTATTCGCGGCGGCGAGTTCGATTTGGTGCTCCTGGATATTCAGATGCCGGATATCAGCGGTATCGATGTGGCGGCTCGCTTGCGTGAGGAACAGGATCAGGTGCCGGCATTAATTGCGGTCACCGCACACGCATTCCCTGAGCACCGCCGGGCGATCCTGGATGCCGGTTTTTCGGATCTGCTCATCAAGCCGATCATGATGGACGATTTGATGAAAAAACTGGCGTATGTCTATCAATAGCGCCGGGAGATCGGATTGGATGGCGAATACCCGCGCCATTCGCGCCCTTTGACGGGTTGCGGAAGGGGTTCTTTTTCAACCATAACCGAGCCGCCCATGCAGCAAGTATCAGTTCAATCGCAAAAGACCAGTGAAGTAAGAAGTTCAACTGCCATACACGAAATCCCGGCAATACCGTTACTAAAGAAAACGGGTGATCCGCGAGTGGTGCCAACCACCAGATGTTGCCGCCGATCGTGTCGAGGATAAGATGAAGAAAACCAGAAACTGAAAAGATAAGCAGATAGTAGCCGGCAGTCCGCCGCTTTGGTTTCCGGAAAATGACCGCTGCCGACAGGAGAATCAGCGCAAGCCAGGTAATCGGATAGTGCGTGAAATACTCATGATGGTGGATGTGTCTGTGTTCTGCAAAATAGAAAAACAGCAGATCCAGGTCAGGCGCGATGGCGCCGAAAATACCCCATCCCAGAAAGGCGCGGTACCCGCATATGGAGCTGGAGAAGCGTCCATAGGCAAGATTCGAAAAAATATATCCGGCGGGAATGTGTCCGATGATCATTCGTCTTTTTCCTCAACGTACCTTTCTTCCTGAGCGGCGTACCAACTTATGTTTCGCGTCAGGAACATGATCAGGGCCAAAATCACAAACAGACCGATTGAGCCGGCCAGCAGGGAATATTCCTGTTCCTGCAGCAGCGCGAGAAGATAGAGGTAAAGGGCCGTCATGCCGCCGCCGGTCAAGCCGGCTCGCCCGACGCTCTTTAGGACATTTATGGCATAAACGGTCACCAGTGAGACCACCATGGATGCGGCCGCAAAGTAAGCGCCGAGAAAACCGATGTGTTCCGACAGGGAGAGCAGCAGCAGGTAGAACATACAGATGGCGCCACCCACCAGGAGATACTGTACCGGGTGAATACGGAACCCGCTTAAAATCTCAAACAACCAGAATCCGATAAACGTAAGAGCGATAAAGATCAACTCATATTTGATGCTGCGCTCGGTCTTACCGTAAGTATCCAATGGGAACGCAAGATTGACCCCGACCACGGACTCTTGCATCTTCTGTTCATAACGATCGCAATGTTCGAACCAGCTTTGCGGATAATTGCGGCCGAGATAGGGGATTTCCCAAACCGCGTTAAAGCCCTGGTCGGTAACCGTGCGTTGCGTGGGAAGCCAGTTGCCCTGAAAGCTCGGGTCCGCCCAGTTCGAATCGATGCGAATCGAACTGTGGCGTCCGACCGGGGCCATGTAAAAGCCGTCGCTGCCTCCCATCTCCAGCGCGATCTGAAATTTGCTTTTGCCGTTGTCGGCGGCAAGGTCGAGAGGCGCATGAAAGCCGTTTTGGCCTGCCAGCCCGGTGCCGGTTCCCGGTTCCAGGTCGATTTTCCTGCCGTTGAGCTGGAATGAGGTTTCGCCCTTTACGGATTTAGGATCCGAAATGGCGATGACGAACTGCGCTTTTTCCCATTGCAGTTTTTTGTTTCCGGCCGCCGTTTCCATCTTTCCCAGGTCGAATTCACCGCCCAGTTGAATTCGGGCGCGATAGAGAGGAATTCCGTAGATACTCCGATAGCGGACTTCGCTTTGAATCTGAACGTCGGCGTCAAGGCGCTCCGGCAAGAATACGGCGTACCGTTCCTCGGGTTCAATAATCCATGCCGTACCCTGAGGTCGCTTCACGTCCACCAGATACGGCACGATAATCTGCGGGCCTTTCAGTATCTGTTGCTCGCCCCACTTCTGCGTGACTTCTGCGACCGCACTGTCGCGTGTGGCTCTTCGCTCACCGATTAGTCCGTCTATTTTCAGGATTGGAATCTGTAGCAAAATCACCAACAGCCCCATTCCCAGGATTCGCATCAACGGCGCCTTGTTTATCCCTATCGTCGTTTTCACGCTTATGTTTGCCATCTGTCTTCCTCTCGTTTTCCCCGTGATTATTGAAACGCAACAATCTGGCAATGGCGGGGAGGAAAGATGGCAATATTGTGGCAAGGCAGGCGGCCGCTGCCGACGTGGCCGGATGGTGGAAGGAGCCGGAGCGACCGCTCCGGCGGGTAGGGGGTATTACTCCAGGGTTCCGAACGCCATCGCTCCCGCTCTTACCGCAGGTGCGGGATTCATTTGGAGATAGAGGGTTTCCATCTTGTGTGCCATGGCCGGAGCCGACCAGAGGTCGGCGTAGTCGATCGCGCTTTGGCTGAGCTGAGTGCGCAGTTCCGAATCCTGCAACAGCGCGGTCACCCGGGCGGCAAATACCTCCACCTCTTCCGGCGCGATCCGGCAACCCTCGCCATCCGATAGCACCTCTTTAGTCCCCATTACCGCGGTGGATACCACCGGGGTGCCCGCAGCCATGGACTCCAATAGCACCAATCCCTGGGTTTCGGTGCGGGATGCAAACAGGAACAGATCGGCCGCACGATAGCAATCCTGAAGCTGGCTGTTCCGGTCCAGATAACCGGTGAACCGGACGTTGTCGTCTAATCCGAGATTATGTACATGCCGTGCCAGTCCCTGTTCTGCCGGTCCTTCGCCGGTGATCAGAAACAGGATATTCGGGATGCTGACCTTGACCCGGGCAACTACGTCGATCAGGAACCGGATGTTCTTCTCGACTGCAACCCGTCCCACATAGAGCAGCAGCGGCTGCCGGGCGGGGATGCGGAGCTGTTCGCGAAACCGCTCGCCGTCTCCGTGCCGGAACTGCGCTGGTCGGATCCCGGTGGGAATGACGTGGGCGGCGGTGATTACACCGTATCCCCGCAACACATCCAGCATGGGTCCGGACGGCACCACCAGACCGTCTACCGCGTTGCACTGATGGCTTGAGAACCGGCGGGCGATGAGTCGCAGCAGGGTTGCAGGGAGCCAGGGGATGTATTTATCCAGGTACTCCTCGAAGAAGGTGTGATAGGTCTCGACGGTCTTGATGTCGAGCCTCCGACCCAGCCGCAGGCCGGCGTAGTGGGCGACGAAAGGCGTGTGGATATGGATCAGATCGAATCCGCGTTGTTTGAGTATCGGCTGCAACTGTTTGATGCCACGATAACTCATGAATCGATCTTCCGGGTCCCGGTATACCGGGCGGGAAGGGATGCGGATCACCTCGAAGGATTCGTTCGGTGCATTCCCATAGTCAGGTGCCAGGAGCGTAACGGTATGGCCGCGCTTCTGCAGCTCCCGGGCAAAGGTCTGAATGGAGGTGGAGACGCCGTTGATGCGCGGGAAGTAGACGTCCGAGATCATCAGGATGCGCAAGGTTTTCTCCTTCCCGTTACAACTGATCGCGTGAATGACGGATTCCGGATGCGATTAGCAACCATCCAGGAATCATACGGCTGTCATATTTCGGTTTCGTTTCACCCGTATGACGGAAGAGTGAAACGGGAGAGGGGTGTGGGATCAGTCGGAAGTCGGAAGCAGCCGAAAGCCGGTATCGGCGATCCGGTCGTAGTAGCGGGCGCGGTAGAGCAGACGTTTGCTCGTATCTCCGTCGTGAAAACCGGCCCGGTCATGCAGGACGTTGTTACTGAGCAGACCCATGCCGGGTTCCAGGCGGCCGCGGAAGATGTAAGGGGAGTCGCCGGCCAGCAGCTCCTTCAGATAGGCCACCGCCTCCCGGGTGAGGGGATCCTCTTTCCATTCGATGTTGCGTTTGCGCTCGGTAAAACGCATATGCAGTTCGCCCTCGGAAGTGATCGAGAACACCGGCCCCGGTTCCATCTGGCGCGCCACTTCGCCCGATTCGGTACGTGCCGGAATGGTCATGGCGTCGGGCGCCGTCAGGGCCCGGATATAATCGGGGTTGCGATCGCGCAGCAGGATATAAGCGACCTCGTGATCCAGCAGGGCGTTCTCGCCGCCGCTGGCGGCGCTTTCCACGCAGTGCAACAGTAAACCGTGGATCTGTCGATCCGCGGGATTGTAATAACCGTCGGTGTGCCATTTGATGGGACGGTCGGTGTAGGGGATGTAGTGTCGGCGTACGCCTCCTTCCACCGCCGTGAGGGAGGTCAATCCGGAATCGTCCCCCAGCCAGTTGCGGTCCAGTCGGTTCAGCCCGAAGCGTCGGCCCAGAGTGAGGGGAATCTCGGGATCCGGGTCATTCCCGGTGCCGCCGGCGTAGAGCGCCATGTTGGTTTTGCGGCAGCGCCGGAGCAGCGCCCGGTACTCGTTTTCGGAGAGGTTCCGCGGGTCGCGTACCTCCACCAACAGTTCTTCCACCCTTTGGGGATAGCCAGCCAGCTTGCGGTCGCGCCACTCGCGGTAGGTCGCATCCTGTTTCAGATCGAACGGGGAGGGTGTGGGAGGGATACTCATCCGGCTTGGCCGCAGTTTGGAGGCGGGGAACCGAAACGCCGGGAAGCCTCGGCTTTCCGGCGTTTCGGTTCCCTGGTTGCTCAGTAGCCGCCCTTGCGCTTGGTCTCGGGCAGACCCGCGATCTTGCCGGCTTCCTTGGCGGGGCCTTTGGGGAAGAGGGTATAGAGGAGTTTGGTGTCCACCGCCTCATCGGTCCACACATCCTTGAAGTGTTTCACCATGTGGCGCTCGTTGGGCTGGTTACCGTTGTTCTCGAAATACTCTTCCCGCAGGTAGTTGATGACATCCCACGACTTCTCGCGGAGCTCGACCCCTTCCGCTTCTGCGATCACCTTGGCGACCTCTTCGTTCCAGTCATCCTGGTTCACCAAATAGCCGTTGGCGGTGGTCTCGAGGGTGACGCCGTTTACTTCAATACTCATTGTTGTCTCCTTCTATAGATATATGCCTGAGTTGTTGTTCGTTCGGCTGAGCGGGGAACTCCGCGTTTCCGTCGAGCGGAGAGCGCACCCGGTCGGGGGCGGCTCATCCGATCTTGACGGTTTCCCGTGGGGAGAAACCGGAGATCCCTCAATCGACCCCTTGGCGGGGCGCCGGGGGAAGCAATTTCCGCGGGGACCTATGTTAAATGCTCTTATAAGGGATGAACAGACCGCAGCCGAGGGATCGTTCCGGACCCAGCCCACGGATCTGGAGTTGCACCGCATCCGGGAAGGAGAGTCCGCCCACCATCAGGGATTTGGTGCCGAGCGGGCCGTCCGGTGTGGCCAGCGCATGGCCTTTGCCGGAGATCACCTTGCTGAACTGGAGCCCGAGTGCGCGCAACTCCTCGACCATGCGGGCGATGAACGCCTCGTCCTCCTCCGTTTCCGGCGAGATCACATAGCGGGAATAAAGGGTGTTGGTCATGGCCAGCAGCTGGGTCTTATACTCCCCTACCTCCAGCGCGTTGCCGGCTACCGTAAGGGCCTCTCCCACCAAAGCCGCCGCTGCCTCCACGCGCTCTTTCGGCAGCCGCAGTCTGAGACGGGTGCGGCGGGAGGGGTAGAGCACGGCGTCCGGTGCCTGGGGCCGCTCCCAGCCATGCCCGGATTCAGCCACATGGATCAGGTGGAGCCCATGGGTCTCCTCTGCGCCGAACCACGGCAAGACCGACTTCACCGCCTGGGACAGTCCCCAGGCGTGGTCGTTGGGAATCGCCTTGCACTGGATCCGGAAGGCGACGTCGAGCACGTCGTCCGGGACCTGGAACAGCTCCTCTTTTTTCTCTTCCTGCCAGTACATCCTAGACCTCGTGATCCGGGATCAGGGAACGCAACGCATCCCGGTCGAACCACCACTGGTCGGCGGTGATCACATCCAGCACCTTGGCGAGTCGGGGCAGAAACTTGGCGGGCTCCTTCAGTTCCAGCCGGTCCATCCAAAAATCGAAGATCTCCTGCTCCTCCACCTGACTGTGACGGCGCGCCACCTGTCCCAGGAGTTGGCCGGTGAAGAACTGGAGCTCCTCCCGCTGTTTTCCTTCCGCCCGCAGATCCACCACATAGGCGGCGGTGGCGGCGGCCACCGCGGCGCCGTCCGACCGGTCCGGGGTTTCGTCCACCAGGTGTTGCAGCATCGCCACGCTTAGTTCCGGGTCGATGGGGAAGGTGACCCCCAACCAGATGCCGTGCGCCAACGCCCGGATGGAGTCGGGACGGTCGGCTTGAAAGAGGATGTCGCACGCCTCCACCGCCTGGGTCCAGAGATGGTGCTCCAGGGCCTGTGTCAGCACCTCCTGGCCGCGTTGCCACGCCTGGTCCCGGCGGTCCAGATCCAGCAGCAGATAACCGCTGTCCAGGAGCAGCTTCAGGCGCTCGACCAGCGGTGCGTCCGGCGGCAGTTCCGTCAGTTCCCGTTCCAGGGTGATCAGGCGTTGCTCCAGGCTTTCGCTCGAAGGAACGGCATCCTTCGCATCTTCGGCATCGCCCAGATGAATCTCTTGTTCCAGATGTCGCATGGTATTTTTTCGCCAAACCTCAGGTGAAAGCCGCTTCCAGCCGGTCCTCCCAGTCCTCCGGGGTGTCCGCATACTGGGGCTTTACGTCGATCCGGAAGAAGGTCTCGCTTTTGCTGCGCTCCTTCACCATCGCCAGGAGTTGCTCGAAGCTTTCCAGCTGGGGGTTCTGGATCAATATCTCGCTCAGGTACAACATGGGGGCTCTCTCTCCCGTTCATAGTGTCTGTTGGGTAACCCCCGATCGGCCGCTTCACCGCTCGGGGATAGCGCGTTTCCGGAATCACCGTCGCAACAATAATACCATAGTGAATTGCTTGGGTTATAAGGTTAAAGATTCCGAATCGAACGGGCCAGGGAGATAGGTTCCCCGAAAACCGCATGGTAGGCCGCCAGAGGTTCCCTTTTATACTGCGGCTGGCCGAAATTACGGATGCCGTATATCCCATTTGGGATATGCCGGATCACTGTTTGCCCCCCATCAGGAGGATATGTTGGTCTATTAGGAGTCCCTAAAATTTCCGGCCATTGACCGTGGGCCGGACGGCCTGCGCATAGGTTTGATATTCGAGTGGGTACGCGGCGTGTCCTGGACCGCACAACGGAACCGGACGGCAACCGCGCCAGCCCTCAAACTTAGGAGATGACAGTAATGGCAAAACCGCTGCACAACACCCCGATGCTTGATCAGCTCGAAAGCGGCCCCTGGCCGAGCTTTGTGACTGGTATCAAGCGTCTCGCCAAAGAGAAAGACATGATGGTTGACCTGCTGGGTCAGCTGGAAACCTCCTACGAGACCCGCAAAGGTTACTGGAAGGGCGGTACCGTGGGTGTTGTCGGTTACGGTGGCGGCGTAATCCCGCGTTTCACCGAGCTGAAGAACGCGGACGGCAAGCCCAAGTTCCCGGCCTGTGCCGAGTTCCACACCCTGCGTATCATGCCGCCTCCCGGCATGCACTACGATACCGCCACCCTACGCAAGTTCTGCGACGTTTGGGAGAAGCACGGCTCCGGCCTGATCGCGCTGCACGGCCAGTCCGGCGACATCATGTTGCAGGGCTGCACCACCGAGCAGGTGCAGGAAGCCTTCGACGAAGTCAACGAAATGGGCTTCGATATGGGCGGCGCCGGTCCGGCTGTCCGTACCGGCATGTCCTGCGTCGGCGCGGCCCGCTGCGAGCAGTCCTGCTTCGACGAGGCCCGCACCCTGCGCATGTTGGTGAACAACGTGCTGGACGACATGCACCGTCCGGCGCTGCCGTACAAGTTCAAGTACAAGGTCTCCGGTTGCGGCAACGACTGCGTCAACTCCATTCAGCGTTCCGACCTCTCCATCATCGGCACCTGGCGTGATGACATGAAGGTGGACCAGGCCGAAGTGAAGGCCTTCGTGGGCGCCAAGGGCCGTCAGTACGTGATCGACAACGTCATCACCCGCTGCCCGACCCAGGCCCTGGCCCTGAAGGACGACGACAGCCTGGAAGTGGACAACAGCAACTGCGTGCGCTGCATGCACTGCATCAACGTCATGACCAAGGCGCTCTCCCCCGGAGACGACAAGGGCGTGACCCTGCTGTGCGGCGGCAAGCGTACCCTCAAGATCGGCGATCTGATGGGCACCGTGATCGTCCCGTTCATGAAGCTGGAGAGCGACGACGATTTCGAAGCGCTGCGTGAACTGGCTACCGCGATCATCGAGTTCTTCGCGGACAACGCTCTGGAACACGAGCGTACCGGCGAAATGATTGAGCGCATCGGCCTGGCCAACTTCCTGGAAGGCATCGATCTGGAAATCGATCCCAACATGATCAACCGCCCGCGCATGAACCCCTACGTCCGGATGGACGGCTGGGACGACGAAGTCGCCAAGTGGGAAGCGCGCAAACAGGCGTAATTATTGCGATGCCGGCCGACTCCGTCGGCCGGGAATTCGCGGAAACGAATCAGATTTAAGAGATTTTGGAGGAAACCATGGCCGAACCTCGTATGCCTATCGAAAGCGGCGTCCCGGAGATCGATAAGTACCTGCATCCGGTACTGAAGAAGAACTACGGCGCCTGGAAATATCACGACCGTCCGCGTCCGGGCGTTCTGCATCACGTCGCCAAGAGCGGTGACGAGGTGTGGACCGTGCGCGCCGGTACCCCGCGTCAGATGGACGTCACCATGATCCGTCTGCTGATGGACATCGCCGACGAATTCGCGGAAGGGTATGTTCGCTTCACCACCCGTTCCAACATCGAGTTCATGGTGAGTGCCGAGTCCAAGGTCCAGCCCCTGATCGACAAGCTGACCCAGGAAGGATTCCCCGTCGGCGGCACCGGTAACTCCGTATCCATGATCGCTCACACCCAGGGCTGGCTGCACTGCGACATCCCGGGTACCGACGCCTCCGGCGCCGTAAAGGCCTTGATGGACGAGCTGATCGAGGAGTTTCAGAACGAACAGATGCCGAACCGCGTGAAGATGACCACTTCCTGCTGCCAGATCAACTGCGGCGGCCAGGGTGACATCGCCATCAACGTGCAGCACACCAAGCCGCCCAAGATCGACCACAATCAGGTCGGTAACGTCTGTGAGCGCCCGACCGTTGTGGCCCGCTGCCCGGTGGCGGCCATCCGGCCGGCCATGGTCAACGGCAAGCCGTCGCTGGAAGTGGACGAGAAGAAGTGCGTCTGTTGCGGCGCCTGCTTCCCGCCGTGCCCGCCGATGCAGATCAACGATCCGGTGCACTCCAACTTCGCGATCTGGGTGGGCGGCAAGAGCTCCAACGCCCGTAGCAAGCCTACCTTCCACAAGCTGGTCGCCTCCAACGTGCCGAACAACCCGCCGCGTTGGCCCGAGGTGTCCGATATCGTCAAGCGCATCCTCAAGGCCTACAAAGAAGATGCCAAGGACTGGGAACGCATCGGCGAGTGGGCCGAGCGGATCGGCTGGGGTCGCTTCTTCGAGAAGACCGGACTGCCGTTCACCCGGTACCATCTGGACGACTGGAAGGGCGGTCGCGTGAATCTGAACGCTTCTGCGCATATCCGCTTCTGATTAACGGAAAGGGATTGAGATGAAGTTTGCGATTCAAATTAACGAGGGGCCGTATCAGCATCAGGCTTCTGATTCGGCATACCAGTTCACCAAGGCCGCGTTGGAGAAGGGGCACGAGATCTTTCGTGTGTTCTTCTACCACGATGGTGTCGGTAACAGCACCCGGTTGACCACGCCGCCGCAGGATGACCGGCATATCGTCAACCGTTGGGCGGAACTGGCCGAGAAACACGAACTGGATCTGGTGGTGTGCGTGGCCGCGGCACAGCGGCGCGGTATCGTCGACGACGGCGAAGCCAAGCGCAACGGTAAGGATGCCACCAATATCCATCCCAAGTTCCGGATCTCCGGGTTGGGGCAGTTGGTCGAAGCCGCGATCCAGTCCGAGCGACTGGTCGTATTCGGCGATTGAGCACAGGGGGTTGAATCATGTCTGAAGATATTAAAAAGTTCATGTATCTCAACCGCCGGGCTCCCTATGGCACCATCTATGCCTGGGAGTCGCTGGAGGTTGTGCTCATCGGCGCCGCGTTCGATCAGAAGGTGAGCCTGGCGTTCCTGGACGACGGCGTTTATCAGATCGTCAAGGGGCAGGATACGAAAGCGGTCGAGATGAAGAACTTCTCCCCGACCTACTCGGCGCTCGGTGACTATGACGTCACCCAGCTCTATGTCGAGAAGGAGTCGTTGGAGGAACGAGGTCTGACGGTAGACGATCTGATGCCTCTCACCTATGAAGACGAGAATGACGACTGGGCGGAGAAGGATTCCATTCAAGTGGTGAGCCGCCAAGAGCTTGCCGAGCTGATGGACCAGCAGGACATCCTGTTCAGTTTCTAAAACGGAGTGCTATCGATGAGTATTTTACATACCGTTAACAAATCGCCTTTTGAAAAGAGCTCCGTTGCAAGTTGCTTTGCGCATTTGAAGGAGGGTAGTGCGGTTCTGCTGTACGAGGACGCGGTATATGCGGCCATGCAGGGGACTGCGATCGAAGGGCTTATTTCGTCCGCCAAAGGGGTGAAGGTTTATGCCCTGGGGCCGGACATGCAGGCGCGCGGTGTTTCCGCCGATCGGTTGATCGGTGGGGTCGAAGTGATAGACTACGCAGGTTTTGTCGATCTGGCCGCCGAGCACGACAAGGTTCAGGCTTGGGTGTAACCGCATCCGGCCTTGCAAATTATTAACTTAGGAGAAATTAGATGGCTACTATTGAAGTAGATGGCAAGACCATTGAGGTCGATGAGGAAGGCTTTCTGGTAAATCTGGACGACTGGTTTCCCGCTGTCGCCAATGTAATGGCTGCCCAGGACGATCTGGAGCTGACCGATGAGCACTGGGACATCATCAACTTCCTGCGCGAGTACTATGATGAATATCAGATCGCGCCGGCCGTGCGCGTGCTGACCAAGGCGGTTGGCAAGAAACTGGGCGCCGACAAAGGCAACAGCAAGTATCTGTATGCGCTGTTCCCGTATGGTCCCGGCAAACAGGCCTGCCGTTTCGCCGGCCTGCCCAAGCCGACCGGCTGTATCTAAGAGCTACGGCAAACGGCCGGAAGAGACGAATGTCTCTTCCGGCCAGTTCAATCTGGATCCTGATAGATCAGAACAAACGCGATCTTCCGCAGAACTTCGATTGAAGTTCGATTTGGGGAGAATAACGCAAACAGGAACGGGCGAACCCCGCTGCTTCTGCGCCGCAACGCGAATCTTGCGCTCTGTGCGTTTGATCTGAGATAGTGATCAGGATTCAATCCGACAGAGGACGGCAGGAAAATGTCATTTTTCTACGGCGTACTGTTTCTGGTGGCGGTGGCTGTTTTTGTAGTGGGTCTTGCCTTGCGCATCGCCCGTTATGCCCGCACCCCCGCACCCCTCAAGATTGCCACTACCCCGGCACCGACGACCAAGACCGGCGTAGTCATGCGGTTGTTCCGCGAAGTGGTGTTTTTCGAGAGCCTCTTCAAGAGCACCAAATGGACCTGGCTTTTTTCCTGGGCCTTTCATATGGGGCTGGCGCTGGTGCTATTGCGCCATCTGCGCTACTTCCTTGATCCTTCCTGGGTTCCCGGACCGATCTGGCTGCTGATCGAGTTGATTCAGCCGTTCGGCGTCTATGCCGCATTCGCCATGGCGATCGGATTGATCGGCCTGTTTCTGCGCCGCATCCTGGTGGACCGGGTGCGCTATATCTCCGCTCCTTCCGATTACCTGATGTTGATTCTGCTGATGCTGATCGGCGGCAGCGGGCTGGCGATGAAATTCCTGGCGCATACCGATATCGTGGCGGTGAAGCAGTTCTTCACCTTCGGCGGCGGAGCCCTGCCCGCGGATCTGCCGCTGCTGGTGCACCTGGCCCTGGTATCGCTGCTGTTGATTATTTTCCCGTTCAGCAAGCTGCTGCATGTGCCGGGAGTCTTCTTCAGCCCCACCCGCAATCAGGTGGACAATCCGCGCGAACAACGCCATATCGCCCCGTGGGCGAAGGCGCTGGAAGAGCAAGAGCAGAACTAATCTCTAGCAAGCCAATGGGGGCGCTACATGGCTAAGCACGATTTCGAGGTTCCGGAACTCCAGGAGTTCGTGGATGTACCGGCGGTTCAGGAAGGCACGATGGCTCATATGAAGTCATACGTGGTCACCAATCCTGATCACAATACCGATCTTGGTTTTCCCGGCGAACTGGTCGAAGACTGGCATCCGAAGGCGCTGGCGAAGCTGGACGACCTGCGCAACCGGTATCGCAGTCTGCAGGTCTATCTGGATGCCTGTGTGAAGTGCGGTTCCTGTACCGACAAGTGTCACTACTTCCTCGGTACCGCCGATCCCAAGAATATGCCGGTAGGCCGCCAGGATTTGTTGCGCAAGGTCTATCGCCGTTATTTCACATTCGCCGGCAAGTATTTCCCCTGGCTGGTGGGGGCGCAGGATCTCACCCGGGAAACCCTGGACGAGTGGTACAACTACTACCACCAGTGTTCCCAGTGCCGGCGTTGTTCGGTGTTCTGTCCCTACGGCATCGATACCGCCGAGATCTCCATGGCGGCGCGCGAGATCCTGGACAGCATCGGTTACGGCCAGAAGTACTGTAACGAGATCATCGCCAAGGTCCATAAGATCGGTAATAACCTCGGTCTGCCGGGTCCCGCCATCGAGAATACCCTGGAAGGGTTGGAAGAGGATGTGCTGGACGATACCGGCGTAGAGGTCAAATTTCCGCTGGATGTGGAGGGCGCCGAGGTACTGCTGGTGACCCCGTCCGCCGACTTCTTCGTCGAGCCGCATATCGACGGCCTGATCGGATACGCCAAGGTGTTTCACGAGGCCGGCATCAGCTGGACCATGAGCACCACCGCTTCCGAGGCCGGCAACTTCGGCATGTTCATCGGTTCCTACGAGAACATGCGGCGTGTCTCCATGCGGGTCCGCAAGGCCGCTCTGGAGCTGGGGGTCAAGCGCATCGTATTCGGCGAGTGCGGTCACGCCTGGCGTGTGGCCTATGCCTTCCTGAATACCCTGGCCGGTCCGTTCGATTTTCTGGACCCGAACTATCCGGTGCCGCAGCACATCTGCGAGTTCACCGATGAGTTGATCCGGCAGGGCCGGCTCAAGTTCGACAAGTCCAAGAACGACCACATGACGGTCACCTTCCACGACTCCTGCAACGTGGCGCGTGCCACCCGCATGGGTGACAAGCCGGGCGGACAGTTCGAGATTCCGCGTGCGGTGATCAAGGCGGTGTGCAACAACTATGTGGATATGCACCACGACACCATCGGGGAGAAGACCTTCTGTTGCGGCGGCGGCGGCGGTCTGCTGACCGATGAGTTGATGGAGGTTCGCGTCAAGGGCGCGGTGCCGCGGATGACCGCGTTGCAGAACGCGATGAACGAACAGGGTGTCACCCACATGGCGGCCATTTGCGCCATCTGTAAGAGCCAGTTCACCAAGGTGTTGCCGTATTTCGGCATGGAGATGGACCAGATTGTCAGTGTTCATCAATTGGTAAGCAACGCCATCGTCCTTACCGGTCAGCAGACCGAGGAAGAGGATGAGGCTCAGGAAAGCGAAGAATAGGGTCTCTCCATTCAACCAGGAGCAGCGGTGTGATGCGTAGATCAATCGGATTCAAACGATTCTTGATACTGTTGGTGGGCGGGATCTCCCTGATCCTTTCCACTGCGGCGGTCAGTGAGTCAAAAGTGGTTGTCGAGGGTTCCAAGGCGTCGACCATGGACCATTGTGTGGCCCCCACCGCTGAGATGCGGCGGAACCATATGGCATATCTGAAGCACGAGCGCAATGAAGTGGTGCGTGAAGGCAAACGTGATACTCAGTACAGCCTGGCCGAATGCGTGAACTGCCATGCGGGGAAGGATGACAACGGTCATCCGGTGCCGGTGAACGCGCAAGGGCAGTTCTGTGATACCTGTCATCACTATGTGGCGGTCGACATTCCATGCTTCCAGTGCCACCGCAAGGTACCGGAGGAGAAGTAATCATGCATAACCGAAACAATGACGAACGGCCGGATCTGGAACGGCGCGCCTTCTTCGGCAAGAGTGCACTGGCTGCCTCCGTCGCAACCATCGCCCCTGGCGTACTGTTGACGGTGGCGCGGGCCAGCGAAGAAGAAGAGGAAGAAGGTGAAGGGGCTTCCAGCGAGAATCGCTGGGGTTTGCTGATCGACGCCAACCGCTGCGCTGACGGCTGCGAAGCCTGCGTCTCCGCCTGCGATAAGGAAAACGGTATCGATCTGTTGCAGAAACCGGAAGGCGAATCGGACGAGATGTGGGCGCAGCAGAAGCCGCGCTGGATTCGTAAAGTGGTGTTGAAGGATACCCAGACCGGCGTAATCACCAATCTACCGTTGATGTGTCAGCATTGCGAACATCCTCCTTGTGTGGATGTGTGTCCCACCGGCGCCTCCTTCAAACGGGCGGACGGTATTGTCATGGTGGACCGGCACGTCTGTATCGGTTGCCGCTATTGCATGATGGCCTGTCCTTACAAGGCGCGTTCCTTCAATCATGCCGAGGTGGAAGAACAGGTGGTGAAGGCGCCGCGCGGCAAGGGGTGCGTGGAGTCCTGCAATCTTTGCGTCAACCGGATCGACGCCGGCGAAGGCACGACCGCGTGTGTCGAGGCATGCGCCGCAGAAGGTCATCACGCCATCATGTTCGGCGATCTGAACGATCCTCGCAGCGCCATCAGCAGAGCTTTGCAGCGGGCCGTCAGTCGTCAACTGCGGGCGGATCTTGAATTGAATACCGGCGTTCGGTACCAGAACGTCTAACGGCGGGGGAGAGAGTCGATGGAAAAGATTACATATCGCGAATTGACGCTTGCATCCCCCCGTTACTGGGGAACGCTGGTGCTGCTGGGCGTGTTGGTGTTGGTTTCCCTGGCGGCCGCCTTTTATATGGAACATCACGGTCACTGGGTGACCGGCATGAGCAACCAGATCGTCTGGGGTATGCCGCATGTGTTTGCGATCTTCCTGATCGTGGCCGCCTCCGGGGCGCTCAACGTCGCATCCATCGGGACGGTCTTCGGTAAGCCCATGTACAAGCCGTTGGGGCGTTTCTCCGGCATGCTGGCGATTGCCCTGTTGGCCGGCGGTCTGGCGGTGCTGGTGCTGGACCTGGGACGCCCGGATCGCCTGATCGTGGCGATGACCAAATATAACTTCAAATCGATCTTCGCCTGGAATATCTACCTCTACACCGGTTTCTTCGTGGTGGTGGGTTTCTATCTCTGGGCTATGATGGATCGCACGGCGAATCGCTATTACAAGCCGTTGGGTGTCACCGCCTTTATCTGGCGTCTGATACTGACCACCGGTACCGGTTCCATCTTCGGGTTCCTGGTGGCGCGCGAGGCGTATGACGCGGCGATCCTGGCGCCGATGTTTATCATCAACTCGTTCGCCTACGGTCTGGCCTTCTTTATCCTGGTGCTGATGGCCGCCTACTGGTGGACCGGCAAGAGCGTGGGCCAGCAACAACTCACGGTGATGAAGCGGCTGCTCGGTGTATTTGTGGGCGCCGTGCTCTATTTCGCCGCCATCTATCATCTGGCCAATCTCTATGTAACCCAGCATCACGGGGTCGAGGCCTTCATCCTGCTCAACGGCGGCATCTATACCCAGCTGTTCTGGATCGGCCAGGTGCTGATCGGCGGGATTATCCCGCTGGTTCTGGTATTTTCTCCGGCGTTCAACGGTTCCCGCTTCGCGAATATTGCGGCGCCGCTGCTGGTGATCATCGGCGGTCTGTGCCAGGTTTATGTGTTGGTGATCGGCGGCCAGGCCTATCCCATGAGCGTTTTCCCCGGCAAAGAGGTGGTGGAGAGCGGTTTCTTCGACGGCATGGTGAACAGCTACTCACCGACCCTGGCGGAGACCCTGTTGGGTCTCGGCGGTATCGTGATTACCCTGTTGTTGATGGCGATTACTTCCCGCATGCTGCCGCTACTGCCGGAGAGTCTGGAGTCGCCGGAAGAGGCGTAACCCGCCGCCGGACAGGCGGTATCACTCGGTCCGTATCGCAATAAGATCCACTGCCGGCTCTGCCGGCAGTGGATTTTTGTTAGGGGTGGTTGTATTTCGCGTTCCGGCTCTGATCCATTCGCCTGGGGGGAATACGCGCCGCTCCTCTCATCAGGGCTCCTCTGTGTTCTCCGTGCCCTCTGTGGTAAAAAGATCCGATGTCCTATTTCTATCTCTCTGCCGCCCATAAATCCTCCGGTAAGACCACGCTTGCCATCGGTCTGTGCGCGGCCCTGCGGCAGGCGGGCTTGACGGTACAGCCGTTCAAGAAAGGTCCGGACTATATCGATCCGCTGTGGCTGTCGGCTGCGGCCGGGCGCTCTTGCCTCAATCTCGATTTCTATACCATGCCGCACCGGGAGATCACGGAGGGATTCGCCCGTGCCATGGAGGGGGCCGGGACCGGGGTGATCGAGGGAAACAAGGGGCTGTATGACGGGATGGCGCTGGACGGCAGCGACAGCAATGCGGCCATGGCCAAGCTGTTGGGTGCGCCGGTGATCCTGGTGATCGACGTGCGCGGTATCACCCGCGGGATCGCTCCGCTGCTGCTCGGCTATCAGGCGTTCGATCCGGAAGTGAAGATCGCCGGGGTGATCCTCAACCGGGTGGGGGGTGCGCGCCAGGAGGGAAAACTACGCAACGTCATCGAACACTATACCGATCTGCCGGTCGTGGGTGCGGTCGCCAACGACCGGGCGCTCACCATCGAGGAGCGCCATCTGGGCTTGGTGCCGAGTAACGAGGCGGGCGAGGCGCAGCGCCAGATTGAACGACTGGGCCAGGCGGTGGCGGAGCAGGTGGATCTGGACCGGGTCCGGGCGATCGCGGCGGACGCCGCTCCGGTATCGCCGTCGCTCCCGAAGACCCCGGCGGCCGACCAACCAGTCCCGGTGCGGATCGGTTATGCCCGCGACCGGGCGTTCGGTTTCTACTATCCGGACGACCTGGCGGCCCTGGAGGCGCAGGGGGCCGAGCTGGTCCCGTTCGATACCCTGCGGGACAGCCATTTACCCGAAGTGGACGGGCTGTTTCTCGGCGGCGGCTTTCCTGAGATTGCGATGGAGGAGTTGGCGGCCAACGATTCCATGCGGGCGGAGATTCATCGATTCATCGAGGAGGGCGGTCCGGCCTACGCCGAGTGCGGTGGCCTTATGTATCTGGCCCGCTCGTTGCGCTGGAAGGGTAAGAGCTGCCCCATGGTCGGGATTCTTCCCGGCGATGCGGTGATGCACGAGCGACCCCAGGGGCGTGGTTATGTGCGGCTGCGTGAGACCGGGCAGATGCCCTGGCCGGGTGTGGAGAACAGCGAGGCAGAAATTCCGGCGCACGAGTTTCACTACTCTTCGCTTGAAAACCTGGATCCCGGTATCATCTATGCCTATGAGGTGGTGCGTGGGACCGGGGTGGACGGCCGGCACGACGGTATCGTTTACAAGAATTTGCTGGCCAATTACACCCATCTGCGGAACGTGGGTGGAAATCACTGGACCAGCCGTTTCCTGGCACAGGTGCGCAGGGTGAAACAGGGTGGGCGGAAATCGAAATGAATTCTGAAAATGGTGATGTGATGTTTGCGGTGACCGATGCGGCGGCCGAACAGGTACGCCAGGCGGCCCGCCAGGGCGGTGCCGAAGGCATGGCGCTACGGCTTGCCGCACAGCGGGCGGAGGACGGCTCGATCGATTACCTGATGGGGTTCGACGAGGCCGACGAAGAGGATATCCGGGTCCGGGCGGGAGAGTTGGAAGTGGTGTGGGCGCCGGAGTATATCCCGCTGCTGAAGGGGGCGACCATGGATTACGTGGAACTGGAGGAGGGAGAGTTCCGGTTCATCTTTCTCAATCCCAATGACGACCACTACGTCCCGCCGGAAGAATAATAAATCACCCTAAAGAGCGCCAACTGGCTGTTTGCGTTCTTCGCAGACTTCGCGGTTCCAAATCGATGAGGTAATCCCCCGGCTTTGTCAGTGACGGCGCAAGGTTTGAACTATGCGGCGGTCCAGGGATTGATCCAAGAACTCTCGCCAAGGCGCCAAGCACGCAAAGAAATCAACATCTTGCTTCGCTTGGCGTTCTTTGCGTCTTGGCGAGAATTAAGTTCATTCCGAGATCGGTTGGTGCATGCAATGGTGATTTTAGCCGTCGCTATTGGTAAACCGCTGTATTTTGCGCCGATCCCGTTTGGTGGGGCGGCCGTGCTGCGGTGGGGTGTCGGCCTTTAATGCCCGGCGCTCTTCCACCAGCCGTTTGCGCCGCTCCTTGCTTTCCTCGTTTTCGGTATAGAGGAGCGCCGCCTCGGACGCCGGCCGGCGTTGCTTGGAGATCCCGGCGACCGTGATCTCCCACTCCAGGGAGCCGATATGGATGCGCAGGCGGGAACCGATTTTTACCTCTTTGCCGGGTTTGGCGCGCTGGCCGTTCAAATGGATCTTGCCGCCGTTGATCGCTTCCACCGCCAGCAGCCGGGTCTTGAAAAAGCGGGCGGCCCACAGCCACTTATCCAGGCGCAGCGACTCCAGCGATCCCGGGCCGGCGGGTGTCACGTAATCTCGTCCGGTTCCTGCGATGCGATCCCCAGAAGACGATCCAGTTTGCCTTCGGAATCCAGTGCCGCCATATCGTCATAACCGCCCACATGGTAATCATCGATAAAGATCTGCGGTACGGTCTTGCGTTTACTGCGGTTCAGCATCTCCCGCATCGCCTCGCGGTCCCCTTCGATCATTTTCTCTTCGTACTCCACCCCCTTGCGTTGCAGCAGCGCCTTGGCGCGCACGCAGTAAGGGCAGACGGCGGTGGAATAGACTACGACTTTCGGCATCTTGATTTCTCTGGCTGCGAATTGGTGCGGCATATCCTATCAACGGTCGGAAGGACGGTCCAGATAATGACCGGGTAGCGGGTCTGATCCGGCATTTTTACCACAGAGGTCACGGGGGCGTTGGGTGTTACAACCCTCGGGGCCTGCGTGTTCTTGTAGTCATCCGGTACGGTTATCCCGGCATCAGGTAGAATGGCGCTTTCCGTTATCTGTCTGAGGTGTCTTCGATGTCCCACCACAACCATCAGCCGATCTTGCTGCAGGATTACCTGCCGCCTGCCTATCTGATCGATGAGGCGGCGTTGGAGGTGGAGTTGGGAGAGGAGGAGACCCGGGTCCGCAGCCGGTTGCAGATCCGACGGAATCCCGCTTCCGGGGAAACGAAGCAGATGCTGCGGCTGGACGGCGAGGAGCTGGAATCGCTCGCCCTCAGCCTCGACGGCCGGCCGCTGAGGGAGGAGGAATACACGGTCGACCGGGAGGGGATCACCCTATTTCAGGTGCCGGAGCGGTTCGTGCTGGAGAGCGAGGTGCGGATCTATCCGCAGCGCAACACCGCCCTGGAGGGGTTGTACCGTTCGGGTTCGATGTTCTGCACCCAGTGCGAGGCGGAGGGGTTTCGCAAGATCACCTGGTTTCTGGATCGACCCGACGTGTTGACCCGGTTCACCACAACCGTAATCGCCGACCGGAGCCGTTACCCGGTGCTGCTTTCCAACGGCAACCCGGCGGCGGAAACGGAGTTGCCGGACGGACGCCACCGGGTGACGTGGCAGGATCCGTTTCCCAAACCCTGCTATCTGTTCGCACTGGTGGCGGGGGATCTGCGCGCGATCTGCGACCGGTACACCACCGCGAGCGGCCGCAGCGTCGATCTGCGGATCTATGTGGAGCCGGAGAATGTCGATAAATGCACCCACGCCCTGGCCTCTCTCAAGCATGCCATGCGTTGGGACGAGGAGAACTACGGCCGGGAGTACGATCTCGACATCTACATGATCGTGGCGGTCAACGACTTCAATATGGGGGCGATGGAGAACAAGGGGCTCAACATCTTCAACTCCAAGTATGTACTGGCGCGCCCGGATACCGCCACCGACGCCGATTTCCAGGGCATCGAGGGGGTGATCGCCCACGAGTATTTCCACAACTGGACCGGCAACCGTATCACCTGCCGGGACTGGTTTCAGCTCAGTCTCAAGGAGGGGCTGACGGTGTTCCGCGACCAGGAATTCTCCGCCGACATGGGCTCGCGCGGGGTCAAGCGCATCGAGGACGTACGCCTGTTGCGCAGTCACCAGTTCGCCGAGGACGCCGGTCCCATGGCCCACCCGGTGCGGCCGGAATCCTATATCGAGATCAACAACTTCTACACCGTGACGGTGTATGAGAAGGGGGCGGAGCTGATCCGCATGCTGCGCCAACTGCTGGGGCCGGAGGCGTTCCGGCGCGCCAGCGATCTCTACTTCGAGCGCCACGACGGTCAGGCGGTGACCACCGACGATTTCGTGCGCTGTATGGAGGCGGCCGGCGGCCGGGATCTGGAGCAGTTCCGGCTGTGGTACTCCCAGGCCGGCACCCCGGAGCTGCATGTCACCGCCGACCATGACGCCGCTGCCGGCCGTTACACCCTGGAGATCCGGCAGTCCTGCCCGCCCACACCGGGACAACCGGAGAAGCGCCCGTTGCATATCCCGTTCCGTCTGGGCCTGCTGGACCGCGCAGGCAACGACCTGCCGCTGCAACTGGAGGGGGAGAACGAACCCCAGGGCGGGAGCCGGTTGCTGGAATTGCAGCGTTCGGTGGAGCGGTTCACCTTTGTCAACGTACCGGAGCGGCCGGTGCCCTCCCTGCTGCGCGGATTCTCGGCGCCGGTCAAATTGCGGTACGACTACAGTGACCCGGAACTGATGTTTCTGATGGCCCACGACGGCGACGGCTTCAACCGTTGGGATGCGGCCCAGACCCTGGCGCAGCGCATCCTGCTGCAACGGGTGGCGCAGCCGGATTCCCCGGTTCCGGAGGGTTTTATCGAGGCGTTCGGCACCGCCCTGCGGGATCCGGACACCGACCGGGCGCTGTTGGCGGAGATCCTGACCCTGCCCTCGGAGTCCTACCTGGGGGATCAGATGGAACAGGTGGAGGTGGAGGCGATCCATCTGGCGCGTCAATCCCTGCGGCAAACTCTGGCGCGGCGGCTGCGGGACGATTTGCTGGCGGTCTATGACGCCAACGCCGAGACCGGGGACTACCGGCTCACCCCGGCGGCCATCGGACGCCGGCGCTTGAAGAACCTCTGTCTCGCCTATCTGATGGAGCTTGGAGAAGAGCCGATCCGGCAGCTTTGCGCCGTACAGTATGGGGAGGGCGGCAACATGAACGACCGGCTGGCGGCATTGACGCTGCTGGCGGACAGCGACGCCCCGCAACGGGAGGCGGCGCTCGCCGATTTCTATGAACGCTGGCAGGCCGATCCGCTGGTGCTGGATAAGTGGTTCACGGTACAGGCGTTGTCACGCCGTGCGGATACCCTCATGCGAGTGCAGGAGCTGCTGCAGCATCCGGCATTTTCGCTGCGGAATCCCAACCGGGTGCGGGCGCTGGTGGGGGCCTTCTGCAGCGGCAACCCCTTTCGATTCCATGCCGCGGACGGTTCCGGGTACGCCTTTCTGACGGACCGGGTGCTGGAGCTCAACGCCACCAACCCGCAAGTGGCGGCCCGGCTGTTGCGGATCATGGCCCGCTGGCGGCGCTATGACGATTACCGACGGGCGCTGATGCGGTCGCAACTGCAACGGGTGCTGGCCAGTGAAGGTCTTTCGCGGGATGTTTACGAGGTGGCTCACAAGAGCCTGGGGGACGACACCTAACGGGCGATTTCACAATCCGCATGGGGTCGACTAGTATTAGCGGACGACGGATTGACGGCTCTTCGACCACTCACAATACCTGGGACGAGGGGCGGCCTTGAAGGTGGAGCCCCATGACGACCCCGGAACTCAGTTTCACGCTTCCTGATAATCTCTCCGACCAGGACCTCCTGGAGGGGCTGGGGGAGATGTTCCGACTGGAGCCGGACAACCGGTCCGGCGGCTATCGCACGGTCTACCATGACAGTTTCGACTGGAGGATCTATCAGGCCGGTGGCGTGCTGGCGGAGACTCACGGCGCTACCAGTCATTGCCTGGAATGGCGGGATCGAAAAAACGGAGCGCTGCTGGGAACCCAGCCGCTGACGCGGACGTTCCGGCGATTTGTCCGGGACTGGAAGTCCGGAGAGATGCGGGAACGACTGGAGCCGGTGCTGGAGATGCGTGCCGTGCTGCCCAGGGTGGAACTGGAAAGCGACGTGCGCGGCTACCGCCTGTTGAACGAGGACGATAAGACCGTGGTGCGGCTGCTGTTGGAGCAGAGCCGCAGCCGTCTCTCCGGGGATACCGGCGAGTTCCGGCCGCTGGGCCGGCGTCTTCGCCTGCTCCCGGTGCGGGGCTATGACCGGGAACTGGCGGAAGCGACGACCCTGCTGATGGGTCGGTTTCAGTTACGACAGACAGCGCCGGTGATGCTCGACGAGGCGCTGGCGGCGATCGGCAGGCGGCCCGGGGACTACTCTGCCAAGCTTGATTTCCAATTTAAACCCGATCAGCGGGCGGATACGGTGGTCCGCGAGATCCACCTGTTTCTGCTGGATATCATCGAAGCCAACGTGGGCGGTTTGATTGCGGACGTAGACAGCGAGTTTCTGCACGATCTCAGGGTTGCGGTGCGCAGGATACGCTCCGCCCTCAACCAGATCCCACGGGTTTTCCCGGAAGAGGCGGAACCGTTTCGCTCTGAATTCGCCTGGTTGGGAAAGATCACCGGCCCGACCCGGGATCTGGATGTTTATCTGCTCGAATTCGGTCGCTATCGGAACAGTCTGCCGGAACCGTTTCGGGCCGACCTTGATCCATTGCGCGACTTTCTGACGGCGCATCGTAAGGTCGAACAGCGGAAGCTGGTAAAACATCTGAAATCTGCGCGTTTCCAAAAACTATGTGCGGAGTGGCGTGCGTTTTTGGAATCGCCGCCGCCCCGGTCTCCATCGGCATCCAATGCGGCCCGTCCGATCCGTGAAGTGGCGGATCGGCAGATTAGAAAAATGTTTAAGCGGGTACTGAAGGAGGGGATGGCCCTGCATGCGGACTCGCCACCTGCGGAGCTGCATGAGCTGCGCAAGAGCAGCAAGAAGTTACGTTATCTGATGGAGTTTTTTCAGAACCTCTATCCTGCAAAGGAGATCAGCCCGTTGATCAAAAGCCTGAAAAAACTTTTGGATGCGCTGGGAATGTTTCAGGATCGGGAGGTGCAGGCGAATAAGCTGCGTCAGTTCGCCCATCAGATGGAACAGGAAGGAACGGTTCAGACCGATACACTGTTGGCGATGGGTATGTTGGTGGATGGATTGCTGCGAGGGCAACAGGAGGCGCATGCGGACTTCCTGCGCCGTTTTTCAATGTTTGCCGCAAAAGGTAATCAAAAGATATTGCGACAGTTGATTGCTTCGACAGCAACAGATCAAGAGAGGACAGAGTGAGGATTATCGGCGTCTACAATATAAAAGGCGGGGTGGGTAAAACCGCGACCGCCGTAAATCTTGCATATCTGTCCGCCCGCGACGGCTACCGCACCCTGGTTTGGGATCTGGATCCGCAAGGTGCCGCCAGCTACTATTTTCGCATCAAACCGCGCATTAAGGGCGGCAGCAAGAACATGGTACGAGGCAAGCAAGATCTGGATGAACTGATCAAGGGCACCGATTTCGAAAATCTTGACCTGCTGCCTGCCGATTTTTCCTATCGTCACATGGACCTGGTATTGGAGGATGCGAAGAAACCGACCAAACAGTTGCTGAACCTGCTGCGTCCGCTTTCCTATGAATACGATCGGGTGTTTCTGGATTGTCCGCCCAGTATTTCACTGGTGTCGGAAAATATTTTCCGGGCGGCTGATATTCTCCTGGTGCCAATGATCCCGACCACGCTTTCGGTGCGTACTTACAAACAACTGCTGGATTTTTTTGCCGACCACAAGGTCGGCGGGCTGCGAATGCTGCCCTTTTTCTCCATGGTCGATCGGCGCAAGAGTATGCATCGTGATTTGCTCTCGCAGTTACCGGCCGTCTACGGTGAATTGCTGCGCACCGTCATTCCCTATGCAAGTGATGTGGAAAAGATGGGCATTCATCGGGCGCCGCTCGGCCGGTTTGCTTCTCACTGTCCGGCGCAACATGCTTATGAGCGGCTGTGGAAGGAGGTGCAGCAGTGGCTGTAGAGGTGCGTGATCCGCCGTCCGGACAATCCGTGAGTGTCATATAGGTTATTGAAATATAATAAAAACTGCCGTATGGCAGGGTGCGCTAGCGGGGGTTAAAAAAGCGGTAGTTGTTACCGCCTTCGCCTTTGATGCCGTACATGGCGGCGTCCGCCTTCATAATCAGTTCTTCCACATCGTTCCCGTCATGCGGGTAAAAGCTGATGCCGAGACTGAGGGTGATAGTTAATTCCTGTCCATGCGTCGTTGTTATCGGCCGGCGAAAGGCGGCGAGTATGTTGTTCGCGATTAATGCGGCGTCATGTGACTTGTCGATTCCGGCGGCCAGCACCATGAACTCATCCCCTCCAAAACGGGCGACGGTATCCTCTTCACGTACCGCGGACTTCAAGCGTGCGGCGATTTCAGTCAGGAGACGGTCACCGGCCGTATGACCCAAAGAGTCATTGACCTGTTTGAAATTGTCGAGATCGATGAACAGGAGCGCCACTCCCCGGCCGCAGCGATCCGCATACCGCATGGCCATCTTCATGCGGTCGTGAAACAACGTGCGATTGGGGAGTCCGGTCAGTATGTCATGATGCGCAAGATAATTCAGATCTTCCCGCAGTTTTACCTGGGAGCTGATCTCTGAAAAGATGCCCACATATTGCAAAATCTTCTTTGCTTCATCATACAGTGAATTGATTCGCAGCCAGAGGGGATGGAGTTCACCCTGTTTATGACGGTGCCAGATCTCACCTTGCCATTCACCGCTACGCTTCAGACGTAGCCACATATTTCGGAAAAACGTAGTGTCTTGGTCCCCGGCTTGTAGAAAGCGGGGCGGATGTCCCAATAGTTCGTGATTCTGGTAACCGGTAATTCGCGTCGCCGCCGGGTTGGCATGAAGAATGTGGAAATGGTTGTCGGTCACAATCATACCGTCGGTCATGCTTTGTGTGATATCGAATGCCAACTGGTGATTTTCCGCGAGTTGCCGGTGCTGGGTGATATCCTCGACCAGGGAGAGAAAGTGGCGGGCTTCGGGATTTGCTTCGGAATGAAGCGCACAGATTACCTCGCTCGCCCAAACCGTATTTCCGTCTCGATGCAGAAAGGGTTTCTGCTGTTTTTCAGAATGTGACTGTCCCGAGTGCAATCGTTGAAGTAGCCCGCGATCCTCTTGCCGAAAAAGTGGTGAAATAACATTACTGCGATTTATGCCCGTAAGTTCCGGTGTGGAGTATCCGAGCATGCGGCAGAAAGGTGTGTTGGCCTGCACCAGGTTGAGGTTTGGGTCAAATAGCACAAGCCCAGGCCCTTCTTGGGAAAAGGTCGTGAACAGGTTGATCGCGAACTCCATGTTCATGCCGATCCCTCGTGCCTGGGTTCAGGAGTACTTCAAAAAATGATCTAGTATCGCAGCGCTTTCGAACGTCGAGTCGTTTTTGCAAATCTTCAGCAACTGCTCCAACTGCCCGCGAATAGTGGCCAGTTCTTCAAGATGATCGTCTATTTCGGAAATCTTTTTTTCAATGCGCTTCCGAACCTCTTTCGATTGTCCGTCACCCTCGAATATGAAGTTGAATAACTCGGATACCTCCTGCAGAGAAAACCGGAGATCCCGGCTTCGCTTAATGAAGCGCATCTGGTCCACTACTTCAGGGGGGTATACGCGATAACCGGATGCGTTGCGTTGCGGGGGTTTGATCAGTCCCTTGCGCTCATAGAACCGGATTGTATCGACGGAAATCCCTGAAAGTGCGGATATCCTTCCTATTGTTAACTCATCTTCCATCATGTTTTTATGGCTTTTTGTGAAGAACGCAGCCCCCGTACTCTAAACCCTGTACTCGCTCCACGGTCAACAACACACTTAGGCCATAAAGGGAAAAAAGGAAATTTATTCCTGAATTGATTGGTCTGGGATATGGGTCCACGCTACCATCAGACCCTGATGCACTGCCACCGATTTGATTATTGAACCTTGACTCGGGACCGGGAAGGGAAGCTTTTTTGGCAGGCAAATCCGTATATGCCACTGATCCGGAAGAAAATTCGTGAAACAACTTGAAGCGGGATCCGACCCGATGCAACGACTGTTGGAAATTATGGCACGCCTCCGCGATCCTGCAGATGGTTGTCCCTGGGATCGGGAACAGACTTTTGCCACCATTGCGCCACATACCATCGAGGAGGCCTATGAGGTCGCGGATGCCATCCGGCGGGGCGATTTGAATGAGTTGCGGGAAGAGTTGGGCGATCTGTTGTTCCAGGTGGTCTTCTACGCGCAGTTGGCACGCGAGGAGGGGGTATTCGATTTTCAAGGGGTGGTGGAGGCGATTACCGAAAAGATGCTGCGGCGGCATCCCCATGTCTTTGGAGAGGCGCAGGTGGCCGATGTCGCGGAACAGCGGCAGGCGTGGGAACGCCACAAGGCGCGTGAGCGGGAAGAGCGCGGTAAGGCGCAAGTGTCGATTCCAAGCCGGCTGGACGGGGTGGCGGAGGCATTACCGGCCCTGGTGCGCGCCGGAAAACTGCAGCAGCGGGCGGCGGAGGTCGGTTTTGACTGGCCCGAGATCTCCGGGGTATTCGACAAACTGCGAGAGGAGCTGACCGAGGTGGAGGTCGAGTTGCAGGTGGGCGCCGGGCGGCAGCGCATACAGGAGGAGATTGGAGATCTGTTATTTGCTTGCGTGAATCTGGCGCGGCACACCGGGGTCGATGCCGAGACGGCTCTCCGGGATGCCAACCACAAGTTCACCCGCCGGTTTCAGGCAATTGAACGGATCCTGGCCGAGGCGGGAAGCGATATCGAACAGGCCGGTCTGGCGGAGATGGACGCCCTGTGGGAACGGGTCAAACGGGAGCAAACCGAAGAGGACCGGGGAGAGTGAACAAGGTACAATTCCCGGAGCCACGGATTTCCGGGTTATCTCCCGGAGCGTGGGACGGCATAGGGAACGTGGTTTTCAGGATGCGGTTTTGAGGCCGCTCCGGTTACCGGCAGTTGAGTAGTACTGAACGAATGAGTTTTCTCCGGCACATCCGGGCCTGCAATAATCTGGACGGTTCCCATTTTCTTCCGTTTCGGGTCGACCGTATTACGGTGGGCTTGTTGCGCCCCTCCTTCGCCGAGAGGCTTCGGCAGTGGCCTGCTGTTTTCCGGGTCGCCGGACAGGGGGTGGATCTGGAGTTGCAGGGCGGGTTTGAGGAGCGAAGCGCGGCCGTTGCGGAGGTGCTGGCGGCGTTGCTGGAGCAAGGTGTGCTCACCCACCTGCATGGCGAACAATATGTCGCCACCCCCGCAGGGCGGGAGCAGGGAATGTTGCTGATCGATCGGGCGGCGGCACCCTATTTCGGGATTCGCGCCTTCGGCCAACACCTCAACGGTTACGTGCGGACCCGGACCGGGCTCAAGATGTGGATCGGCCGGCGCGGCCGGGACCGGATCAACGCCCCCGGGCGGCTCGATAATTTGACGGCGGGAGGGTTGCCCTACGGCATCGGTTGGGAACAGAACCTGTGGAAAGAGTGTCAGGAGGAGGCGGGGATTCCCCTGGAACTGGCGAGAAGGGCGACACCGGTAGGGGCCGTGACCTACAATGCGGAATCGGTAAAAGGATGCAAACCGGATACCCTATACTGTTACGATCTGGAGCTGTCGCCAGATTTTGTTCCTCACTGTCCCGATGGGGAGATGGAGGAGTTTTATCTGCTTCCGGTAGAAGAGGTGATGGAGATCGTGTATCGGGGCGACGGGTTTAAATTAAACTGCAATCTGGTGGTGATCGATTTTTTAATTCGGCACGGATATCTGGGTCCCGAGCATGAGGAGTATCTGGAATTGATTACCGGATTGCATCCACCGTTGTTGCCGTCGCAATCGGCGGCGGGATCGAAATAATACCGAACGGCTGAAACCTTTCGTCGTTTACATGGATCAAAGTAGTGATAATTTGAGTCCACTGAAAAAGTCATGAAGATTAGATACAGCGTACTGTTAGCCTTCCTGCTCCTTTGGAATGTCCCGCTCTGGGCGGATGTGACGGAGGTGCCGCTCGGGCAACTCCAGCCCTCACGCGAAGAGCGCCAGGCCACCATTATTATGAGTAAGGTGATCGGCAAGTTTCACTATAAGCAGCGCGCGCTGGACAACTCCTTTTCTGAAGAGATTTTTGATCGTTATTTGAAAATCTTGGATCCCAACAAGCGCTATTTCACCCAACAGGATATTGAGCATTTCGACCGGTACCGGGATCGTTTTGATGATGTGTTGCGGTGGGCGTCGTTGGAGCCGCCATTCGAGATTTTCCGGGTGTTTCGCCAGCGGGTGGAACAGATGGTGGAGCAGGAGTTGGTTCTGCTGCAGGAGGACTTCGATTTCACTGTGGACGAGCAGTACCGCTTCGACCGCGAAGATGTGCCATGGGCGAAGGATCTGGCGGCATTGAAAGAACTGTGGCGCAAGCAGGTAAAGAACGATGTGCTGAGTCTGCGCCTGACCGGTAAAGAGATGCAGGAGATTCGGGAGACCCTGCGGAAACGGTATGAAGGCATTTTGCATCGCACCCGGCAGATGAATTCGGAGGATGTGTTTCAGGTTTTTGCCGACGCCTATACCTTCAGCCTGGACCCGCATACCTCCTATATGTCGCCCCAGGAATCTGAGAATTTCGATATCAGCATGAGTCTGTCACTGGAAGGGATCGGGGCGGTGCTGAATCTGGAAAACGAATATACCGAAGTGCAACGGACCGTCCCGGGAGGGCCGGCGGCCCAGAGCGGCCAGTTGCGTTCCGGGGACCGTATTATCGGTGTCGGGCAGGGGTCCGGCGGCGAGGTTGTCGACGTGGTGGGGTGGCGGCTACAGGACGTGGTGGATCTGATTCGCGGGCCCAAGGGTACGGTGGTGCGGTTACAGGTCCTGCCGAAAGATGCCGGAACCAATGGGCCGTCGAAACTGGTTACCCTGGTCCGTAATAAGATCAAACTGGAAGATCAGGCCGCCAAGAAATATATCATCAAGGGATTGAAGGGTATGGGGCAGGTGCGGATCGGCGTGATCGAGATCCCGGCTTTTTATCGGGATTTTCAGGGTTATTCAGAGGGGGACAAGGATTTCCGCAGTACCACCCGGGATGTGCGCAAGCTCCTCCAGGAGTTGGCGGCCGAGAAGGTGGACGGAATTGTAATTGACCTGCGGCAAAACGGCGGAGGCTCTCTGATTGAGGCGACCGAGCTGACCGGTCTGTTTATTCCCACCGGACCGGTGGTGCAGGTCCGTAGCTCCAGCGGCCAGGTGGACGTGGAGACCGATCCGGATCCGCAACTGGTGTACGGCGGCCCATTGGCGGTGCTGGTGAACCGGTTCAGTGCTTCGGCGTCGGAGATTTTTGCCGGCGCCATTCAGGATTACGGCCGTGGTGTAATCATCGGTGAACCCACTTTCGGCAAGGGGACGGTACAGAGTCTGATTGAACTGGACCGTTATGTCAGTGATCCCGACAGCAACCTGGGGCGTTTGCGCATTACGATGGCGCAGTTCTTCCGGGTCAACGGCGGTAGCACCCAGTTTCAGGGGGTGGTTCCCGATTTTATTTTTCCCTCTGCGGACGACCCCAAGCAGGATGGAGAACGGTCTTTGGACAATGCGTTGCCCTGGGCCAAGATCCAGCCGGCGAACTACACTCCCAGCCGGCTTGGTTCACTGGATCATTATCGGGAGCTCTCCCGGCAGCGGATTCAGAAGGACCCGGGATTTCAGTTTCTGCTGAAACAGGAAGCATTGCTGCAGAGTTTGCGGGACCAGAAGGTGTTGTCCCTGCAGGAGCAGAAACGCAAGCAAGAGTGGGAACAACGGGAGCAGGCGCGCAAGGAACGCGAGCAGCAATTTCGTGCCTCGGTAGGTCTTCCGCCAATTGCTCAGGATGAGTCGGCGGGAGAGAACAAAAGTCCCGAGCAGGACGAGGAAGAGGAAGCGATTAAACGGGTCGGCGCCAATGAGGCGGCGCGTATTCTTGCGGACTATATTTCCGGCCAGGCGCCGCGTGCGGCAATGGCGCGTTAGCAATCCGATTTTTCGGGCAATTCGTCAATCCTTTTTCCGTTTTGGATCCCAGGTTGTATCGCTCGTTCGAACAACGCCTCTCCCGGTTACAGAATATGGGTCGGGATGCGTCCTTGGCGGGCGGTGTCGTCGGGTTGGAGAAAGAGAGTTTGCGGGTTTCGCCCGAAGGCGTGATTGCCCACACGCCCCATCCGATCTCTCTCGGTTCGGCGCTGACCCATCCTTACATCACCACCGACTATTCCGAAGCGCTGCTTGAGCTCATCACCCCGCCGTCGCCGGACGTGGAAACGGTATTGGGTTTTTTGCGGGATACCCAGAAGTTCGTCAATGAGAACCTGGGGGATGAGTTTTTATGGTCCGCCAGCATGCCCTGTGTCCTGCCGGGCGATGAGGGGGTTCCGATCGCGCAGTATGGCGACTCCAATGCGGGGATTATGAAGACGGTCTATCGTCGGGGTTTGGGGCATCGCTATGGGCGGGTTATGCAGGTAATCGCCGGTGTCCACTTCAACTACTCTCTGCCCGTGGAGTTATGGCCGTTTCTCCAGGATCTGGAGGGGGTGACAGGCGATCCCGCACGTTTTCGTGATGACCGGTACTTTGGGCTGATCCGCAATCTCCAGCGCTACGGTTGGCTGGTCCTCTACTTGTTTGGCGCCTCGCCGGCCGTCTGTAAATCGTATCTGCAAGACAAAGCGCCCCATTTTTCAGAGTTTAACGCCACCACCTACTTCCAGCCGTTCGCCACTTCACTGCGAATGGGGAATATCGGCTACACCAACCGCCAGGAAGAGGGGGTGGGGGTGAAGGCTTGTTACGATGATCTGGAATCATATGTAAACAGCCTGATTCGGGCGATCGAGACGCCGTGTCCCAGGTGGCAGAAGATCGGAGTCGTGGTGAACGGTCGTTTTGAACAACTCAACGCCAACCTTCTCCAGATCGAGAACGAATACTATTCCACCGTACGTCCCAAGCAACCGGTAATGTGGATGGAAAAGCCGGCTCTGGCACTGCGGCGGCGCGGGGTGCAATATGTGGAACTGCGCTCGCTGGATGTGAACCCTTTTCATCCCCTGGGGATCAGCAAGGAACAGATCCGGTTTCTTGAGGCGTTCCTGCTGTTCTGTCTGTTACAGGAGAGTCCACGGATCTCCTCCGAGGAGCAGCGTGAGATCGATCAAAATCTGGAGCTGACGGCGCAACGCGGAAGAGAGCCGTTGTTGCAGTTGCAACGCCAAGGCTCGGGGGTTCGGTTGCGCGACTGGGCGACGGAGATCTGTGACCGGGTGCAGGAGGTCTGCGGCGTGCTGGATGCCGTTACGGGAGACGATCAATACGCGGTTTCCCTGGCGGAACAGCGGGCGGCCGTGGACGATCCGGAGCGAACCCCATCGGCCCGCATGCTGGCCGAGATGCGGGAGAACGGCGAGGGTTTCTTCCAGTTTGCCAAACGGGTCTCGCTGCAACATCATCGCTATTTTCAGACGGTCTCTCTGACGGCAGAGCGCCGGCGTCTGTTTCAGGAGGAGGCGGAGCGTTCCTGGGAGCAACAACGGTTGTTGGAACAGCAGGATCCCAGGCCGTTCGCGGACTTCCTGCAGGACTATTTTGCGCAGCATTGAGGATCACGGGGCTGGCGTACGGGGCGAAAGCCGGGATAATCGTTGCCGCGGCCGGCCGGGTTTCGGTTCTTGAAATAGCCGGGAATTCACAGGTTTATTGAGGGAAACGGGGATTGTCGCTCCAGGCCGGGATGGCCTGGGCCGGGTGTCCGCGAAGGGATAGGCCGGAATTAAAGTTTTTATCTGCGGGTCCGCTATTTTCTAGAGTGTTCAGGGATGGGCTTTCGATAAACGGCGAGGTTGGCGAGGAGTAGCATCCGGAATGGATATTGCGACACTAATCGGGTTGCTGGGTGGTTTCGGCATCATTATCGGCGCCATTGCAACGGGCGGCGATATCATGCTGTTCGTCAATATCCCATCCGTTCTCATCGTGGTCGGGGGTACCTTCATGGTGACCCTGATGCAGGTCTCCATGAAGGATTTCCTGGGTTCGTTCAGCATCGGCATGAAGGCCTTTTTTTACAAGACCGACGATGCCAGGCAGTTGATCGAAGAGGCGGTCCAGTTGGCGGATATCGCCCGCAAGAACGGTCTGCTGGCGCTGGAAGGCCAGGAGATCAGCAACGATTTCCTGAAAACCGGAATCAATCTGTGCGTGGACGGCCACGACCCGGCTTTTGTGCAGAAAATGCTTACCAAGGATATCGATCTCACCATTGAGCGGCATGAGGTGGGCCAAAAAATGTTCCGGAGTATGGCCACCATGGCCCCGGCGTTGGGAATGATCGGTACTCTGGTGGGTCTGGTGCAGATGCTTGCCAACATGTCGGACCCGTCCAGTATCGGTCCGGCCATGGCGGTGGCATTGCTCACCACCCTGTACGGAGCGGTGATCGCCAACGCTTTTGCCATACCGATGGCCGACAAGCTGGCGCGCGCCAGCGAACTGGAGAAGACCAACAAATCCCTCATCATGGAGACCATCTCCGGGATTCAGGAGGGAATGAATCCGCGGGTGTTGGAACAACTTCTGAGCACCTATCTCCCTTCAGGCAAACGCCAGCGGGAAGGAGAGGAGTAGGGGGGACGCTCCGGGACGATGCCAAGAGAGTGCCCCAAATGCGATCCCGGTCTGCCTCCCTGGTTGGCGACCTTTGCCGACCTGATGTCGTTGCTCATGTGTTTCTTCGTGCTGCTGCTTTCGTTTTCGGAGATCGATGCCGTTCGTTTCAAGAAGATGGCCGAATCCATGAAAGACGCCTTCGGGGTGCAGCGGGAGATCCCTGCTACCGACGTGGTAATGGGAACCAGTGTCATCAAGCAGGAGTTCAGTCCCTCCTCTCTGCAACAACCCACCCCCGACAATGAGGTCCGGCAGACCACCACTGAAGAGAAGGAACAACTGGAGGTGAACAAGGAGGTGATGGATGCGGTGGCGAAGAAGATCGCCGAGGACGTCAAGCAGCAGACCGAGGATCTGCAGGAGGCATTGAAACAAGAGATCAAAGACGGGTTGATCAGCATAGAGACCGAGAAGTCCAAGATCATTGTCCGGATCCAGGAAAAGGGATCGTTTCCATCCGGCAGCGCCGATCTGAATCCGGGCTTCATGAATGTGGTCGATCGGATCAGCGATGAGGTGGCGAAGTTTCCCGGACGGGTGGTGGTGGCCGGGCACACCGATGACGTGCCGATCGCCACCAGCCGCTTTCGCTCCAACTGGGATCTCTCGGCGGCGCGCGCCGTTACGGTAGTGCATGCCCTGTTGCGCAATCCCCAGATCGACCCCAAACGGGTGCTGGTGGAGGGGTATGCCGATTCCCACCCCATCGTGACCAACGACTCACCGGAGCATCGTGCCCAGAATCGGCGGGTGGAATTGGTCCTGATTCACGGCGAGGATCAGGAGGGCGAGCCGCTAAAGATCGGATCCGGACCAGCGACAGAGGAGGGGCAACCGTGAGCGGAAAAGAGATTCAATCTGCCGTAAGCGAGGATCGAAGGGGCTATTTTCGAATCGAAGACGCCCTGAGCCTGAGTTACCACCAAGTGCCGCCGGAAGAGGTGCGGGAGCGGCTGCAACGCCTGGAACATGGGTTGGAGAGTCACTTTACCGTGGTAAGCAGTTTGACCGCCGTTACCCAGGAGATGGCGGGGGTACTGCATAAAATCGAACTGGATTCCCCCGAGGTGGCCGACTATCTGGCGTCGTTGGACCGGAAACTGGATCTGTTGGCGCGCGCTCTGCTTTCAGCCGGAAACGAGCTGGTGGAGACGCCGGCACAGCCGGTCAATCTGAGCGCCTCGGGCATGGCCTTCAATGCCGCGGAGGCGGTGCCTGTAGGGGCCACGCTGGAGTTGCGGTTGCTGTTACTCCCTTCCTTCACCGGAATCCTGATTTATGGTGATGTGGTAGGGTGCGAGTCGCGGGATCAGGCGGATGACGGATTTCCCTACTGCGTCCGGGTAAATTTCGCCCATATGCGCGAGAGCGACCGCGACGTGTTGATCCGTCATGTGATCCAGCGACAGACGCGGTTGCTGCGGAAGCTGCGGGAGGAGAGGGAGTCCGATCGGGACTGAATCTTCCGGGCCGCGGTCTTGAAAGGATGTGGTAGGGCTTGGGTTATTCTCCAGGCTGCGATTTGGAGTGTCCGGTACCGTGAAGGGGGAAGAGGGTGAAACCGACCAGAGAGGAGTTACATACGGCGTTGGCGGAGGCGGAGCAGGCCCGCGAGCGGGAGGAGGACCCACACTTCCTGGCCAAAAGCCTGCTCTATCTGTACCAGCGAAATGAGGATCTGGAAAAGATCCTTGCGCACCTGGAGCGTTATCTGGAGTTCGGGCTCCCGGTGGAAGAGCACACCCGACTGGAGAAGCTGCTCGAGGCGGCCCGACTCCGGGAGTCGCTGGCGATCGGGGAGGAGCCCGGGAAATTCGGTCTCTGATTGCGGGGTCGATCTCGCCGCACCCCCCTTATGGTCCGGTGGTGTCGGGTAAAATAAAGCCGTCACCGCCGGTCTCAGGCCCTCGCCATGGGGCATTTCCTCGCCCACTTACCCGTATCCGGGTATGGTAGAATCTTGTATCAGTTCGGCCGAGACCCCATTTTGTGTGGGTCTCCGCGATTGTAGGAATAGGTGAGGATTTTGTTATGCCGATTTATGAGTATCGTTGCGAAGCCTGCGGCCATGAGCTGGAGGTGATGCAGAAACTGAGCGACGCACCGCTTACCGAGTGTCCTGCCTGTGGCCGACCGGATCTGAAAAAGCTGATCTCGGCTGCCGGGTTCCGGCTCAAAGGCGGCGGTTGGTACGAGACCGACTTCAAGCAGGGCAAAAAGAAGAATATCCATGATTCCGGCGGCTCGCAGGGGGACTCCACGCCCGCTTGCGGCGCCGGCGGTTGCTGCGCCTGCAAATAAGGGCGGCGGCCGGGTGTTGTCCTATCTGCGCCGCTATCTGATTGCCGGGCTGCTGGTCTGGGTCCCGCTGGGCATCACCGTGCTGGTGGTGCGGCTGTTGATCAACTGGCTGGACGGCAGCCTGATGCTGCTGCCGGACGCCTACCGTCCGGAGCATCTGATCGGTTTCGCCATCCCCGGTCTGGGGGTGGTGCTCTCGCTACTGGTGCTGTTGCTGACCGGGCTGTTGGTGGCGAACTTCTTCGGCCGTCGGTTGATCGCCCTGTGGGAACGCATGTTGTCGGGCATTCCCTTGGTGCGTTCGGTCTACTCCGGCGCCAAACAGCTGGCGGAGACCATGTTCTCCGAAACCGGCCAGTCGTTTCGCAAGGTGCTGCTGGTGGAGTTTCCGCGCCCCGGTCTCTGGACCATCGGCTTTCAGACCGGTACCGATCGGGGCGAGGCGCAGCACAAGACCGGCCGGGACGTAATCAATGTCTATGTTCCCACCACCCCCAACCCTACCGGCGGCTATTTCGTCATGGTTCCGCGGGAGGACGTGATCGAGCTGGAGATGAGTGTGGATGAGGGTTTGAAGATGTTGATGTCCATGGGGGCGGTGGTGCCGGATGCCTGGAAAGACGCCCCGGAGCTTGCGCCGACCGATTCCAATCCGTAACATTCCCGCTTTTCCCAAGCCGCCATTCTTTCGGAACCGAATTTCCATGCGTAGCCACTATTGCGGACATCTTCATGCATCCCATATCGACCAGGAGGTAGAGCTCTGTGGTTGGGTACATCGCCGACGTGATCACGGCGGGGTGATTTTCATCGACCTGCGGGATCGTGAGGGGTTGGTGCAGGTGGTGTGCGACCCGGATCTGCCGGAGATGTTTGCGACCGCCGAGCAGATACGGAACGAATACGTGCTGCGTATCGTCGGACGGGTGCGCAGCCGGCCGGAAGGAACCTTCAACCCCGATCTTCCCACCGGCGAGGTCGAGGTGTTGTGCCGGGAACTGGAGGTGTTGAACCGGGCGGAGACCCCGCCTTTCCAGTTGGATGAGCATGAGCGGGTTTCCGAGGAGCTGCGTCTGCGCTATCGCTATATCGATCTGCGCCGGCCCGAGATGTTCAAGCGCATCAAGCTGCGCTCGGAGGTGACCCGTCTGCTGCGCAGCTACCTGGACAGCCACGGGTTTATCGATATCGAAACCCCCATGCTGACCAAGGCTACGCCCGAAGGCGCACGTGACTACCTGGTGCCGTCGCGCACCCACCCGGGACACTTCTTCGCCCTGCCGCAGTCGCCGCAGCTGTTCAAACAGTTGTTGATGATGTCCGGCATGGACCGCTATTACCAGATCGTGCGCTGCTTCCGGGACGAGGACCTGCGCGCCGACCGTCAACCGGAGTTCACCCAGCTCGACATCGAGGTGGCGTTCGAGACCGAAGACTCCCTGATGCGCATGATGGAGGAGATGATCCGCCTGGTGGTCCGGGAGGTGTTGCACGAGGAGTTCCCGAACCCCTTTCCCCGCATGACCTATCAGGAAGCGATGCGGCGTTTCGGCTCGGACCGTCCCGACCTGCGTTGCCCGCTGGAGCTGGTGGATGTCGGTGACCTGATGCGGGAGGTGGAGTTCAAGGTGTTCTCCGGTCCCGCCAACGACCCGAAGGGTCGGATTGCGGCGTTGCGGCTTCCCAAGGGCGGGGAGCTGACCCGGAAGGAGATCGACGACTACACCAAGTTTGTGGGGATCTACGGCGCCAAGGGCCTGGCCTACATCAAGGTGAACGAGATCGCCGCCGGGCGCGACGGGTTGCAATCCCCGATCCTGAAATTCCTGCCGGATGAGGCGATCCGCGGCATCCTGGAGCGGACCGCCGCCGAAGACGGGGACCTGATCTTCTTCGGGGCCGATCGCGCCAGCGTGGTGAACGAGGCGCTGGGCGCCCTGCGCATCAGGCTGGGAGAGGACCTTGGGTTGATGGAGGAGGGGTGGCGGCCCCTGTGGGTGGTGGATTTCCCGATGTTTGAGTGGGACGAGCAGGCTGATCGCTGGATCCCCCTGCATCACCCGTTCACCTCCTGCAAGGAGGACCATCTGGAACTGCTGGACAGTGATCCCGGCGCCGCCCACTCCCGGGCCTACGATATGGTCCTGAACGGGACCGAGGTCGGGGGCGGCTCCATCCGTATCCACCGCGAGTGGGTGCAGGAGAAGGTGTTCCAGTTGCTGGGCATCGCTCCCGAGGAGGCCCAGGAGAAGTTCGGATTCCTGCTTACCGCCCTGCGCTACGGTTGCCCGCCCCACGGTGGGATCGCCTTCGGGCTGGACCGGTTGGTGATGCTGTTGACCGGGGCCGGTTCGATCCGCGACGTTATGGCGTTCCCCAAGACCCAGACCGCAGCCTGTCCGCTTACCTCCGCGCCCTCCGAGGTGAGTCCGGAGCAGTTGCAGGAACTCTCCATCCGGGTGCGCAAACCGCAGCCGGAAGCAAAAGAGTAGTCCCCGCGCCGCCCGTTCCCGCGGGCGGGGTCTTACTCAGAGCGCTTCCGAGGCGTAGTCCGCCAGGCGCGAACGTTCTCCCCGCTGCAGCGTGATGTGACCGCTGTGTTCCCACCATTTGAAGTGGTCGACCGCATAGGTCAGCCCCGAGGTGGTCCCGGTCAGGTAGGGGGTGTCGATCTGGGCGATGTTCCCGAGACAGACGAATTTGGTACCCGGCCCGGCGCGGGTGATCAGGGTCTTCATCTGCTTGGGCGTCAGATTTTGCGCCTCGTCCAGGATGATGTACTTCTTCAGGAAGGTGCGGCCCCGCATGAAGTTGAGGGAGTGGATGCGGATCCGGCCGCGCAGCAGCTCCTCGGTGGCGGCGCGTCCCCACTGTCCGCCTTCGATCTGGGTCAAAACCTCGAGGTTATCCATCAACGCCCCCATCCACGGGGTCATCTTCTCCTCTTCCGTGCCCGGCAGGAAACCGATGTCTTCCCCCACCGGCACCGTGACCCGGGTCATGATGATCTCCCGGTAGAGATTGCTGTCCAGGGTCTGGGTCAGCCCCGCCGCCAGCGCCAGCAGGGTTTTGCCGGTTCCTGCCGCCCCCAGCAGGGAGACGAAATCGATCTCGGGGTCCATTAACAGGTTCAGGGCATAGTTCTGTTCCCGATTGCGGGCTGAGATGCCCCAGACTGCATGTTTCGCATGGGTGTAGTCGGTCACCAGCTCGATGGTGGCCTCCGTGCCCTCGGTTTTGCGCACCATGGCATCGAAACCGCCGTCACCCTCCAGGAACAGGAACTGGTTCGGATACCAGCCCTCCACCGCGGGTCCTTTCAGCCGGTAGTAGGTTTTTCCGGTCTCTTGCCAGGACTCCATCTCCTTGCTGTGTTGTTCCCAGAAACTCTCCGGCAGTGACTGCTCGCCGCTATAGAGCAGGTCCAGGTCATCCAGTACCTGGTCGTTGGAGTAGTCCTCCACCGGGATGCCCAGCACCGCCGCCTTGATGCGCAGGTTGATGTCCTTCGAGACCAGGGTGATGGCGCGTTCCGGAAACTGCTTTTGCAGCGCCAGCGCGGTGCTCAGGATGTTGTTGTCGGGGATATTGCCGGGCAGGTTCTCGGGCAACAGGTGGGGCAGTTGCCGGGTCTGGAAAAACAGACGGCCGCCGGCGGGCGGCGCCGCTTCCGCCGCGCCGTTGGTGGGCGCCGGCAGCGGCAGTCCGGCATCGATCTCCTCCTTGGTCGCGCCGCTCATCAGTTCGTCCAGGAACCGGCTGACCTGACGTACGTTGCGGGATACCTCCGAGACGCCCCGTTTGTTGTTGTCCAGCTCCTCCAGCACCATCATGGGGAGAAAGATGTCATGTTCCTGGAACCGGAAAATGGCGGTCGGATCATGCATCAGGACGTTGGTGTCGAGGAGAAACAGTCGGGTTGAGGAACGGTCTTCTGGTGTCATTTGGAATACTTGTTATCGGTTATGTGGATATTTACTTTTTTGCGAGTGCCGCGACGGCTTCCAAAACCTCCGCTACATGTCCTTCGACCTTGACCTTGCGCCACTCCTGCCGAAGGGTCCCTTCGGCATCGAACAGAAAGGTGCTGCGCTCGATGCCCCGCACCTGTTTGCCATACATGTTTTTCATCTTGATGACGTCAAATGCGCTGCAGAGCTGCTCCTCGGTATCGGCGACGAGATCGAAGGGGAATCCCTGTTTCGCCTTGAAGTTCTCCTGTGCTTTCAGACTGTCGCGGGATACACCCAGTATGATACAGCCGCGGCGTCGGAAACGATCGGCGGCGGCAGCGAAATCCCGTCCCTCCAGGGTGCATCCGGGAGTGTTCGCCTTGGGAAAGAAATAGAGCACTACAGATTTTCCCCGGTAGTCGCTCAATCGGATCTTGCGGTTCCCGGTGATGGCCAGTTCAAGGTCCGGGGCCGCCGTTCCTATGGCAATTTTCGACATGGTGTGACTCCTCCTCGCTGGCTCGGCGATTCATCATCGCTGATAACTATCTCGGGGCGGTGGCGGGAAATTCCAAGTACCGCGGCACCGGTTACGAGAATATCGGCCGGTCGGGAGGGGGCTGCGGGGGTTTGCTGCGGCATGCCGTCGGCGGATTCAGGGATAGCCCTTATCCTTTAATGGGTTCCAGTACTGCATCCAGATTCATGGAGTCGCAGAACTCCATGAACTCTTCCCGCAATGAGGCGATATGGATATCGGAGGGGATGCCGACGCTCATGTTGACGGAAAACATCGGGGTACCGGTATGCGCGGCCGCATAGGTGGCGGTCATCATATCCTCGATATTGATGTTGCGTTTGGAAAAAAAACCGGCCAGGTGGTGCACGATGCCCGGATGGTCCATGGCCACCACCTCCACCGCGTACGGCAGCAGGTGCGCTGCGGAGGATTTTTCCTCGGTGCGTTTGCAGATGATGGTGAGACCAAGCCGCTGTTCCAGTTCCGGGATGGTCTTCTCCAGTCGGGCCAGGGTGTTCCAGTTACCTGACACCAGGAGCAGGATGGCGAACTCGCCGCCCAACACCGTCATACGGCTGTCCATCAGGTTACAGCCGTACTCCAGTATTGGCTGGGTGAGTTCATCCACAATGCCCGGACGGTCTTTGCCGAGGGCGGAAATGACGAGCAGATTCTTCTTGGCCGGCATATTGATGTTGTGTTCCGCGGGATGGAGAGCAGGGCTCAGTTTAGCGCCGCCGTTCTCACCTGTCTCCCCCCGGGGCCGCTTTTTCGGCATGAGTGGTTCTATTGTAAGTTCCCGGAACCGGGGTTTAGAATGAACGGCTTACCCGGATTCTTGGGAGTTGAGATCGATGTTTCGCGGCAGTATGGTGGCGCTGGTAACCCCGATGCGGGAAGACGGCAGCCTGGATGAAGAAAGTTTGCGCCTGCTGGTGGAGTGGCATGTCGAGCAGGGGACAGACGGGCTCGTGGCCGTGGGTACCACCGGGGAATCCGCGACCCTCGATCTCGATGAGCACTGCGGGGTGATCCGGCAGGTGGTGGAGTTTACGGCCGGGCGGATCCCGGTCATCGCCGGCACCGGCGCCAATTCCACCAGCGAGGCGATCGACCTCACCCGTTGCGCCAAGGAGGCCGGTGCGGACGCCTGCCTCCTGGTGACGCCCTATTACAACAAGCCCACGCAGGAAGGGCTTTATTTGCACCACAAGCTGATTGCGGAGACGGTGGAGATTCCCCAGATCCTGTACAATGTGCCGGGTCGCACCGCCTGCGACATGCTGCCGGAGACGGTGGGGCGGCTGGCGGCGGTTCCCAATATCGTCGGGATCAAAGAGGCCACCGGGGATATCACGCGGGTCGGCCGGATTCGCGCCCTGTGCGGGCCGGATTTTGATATCTTCAGCGGGGATGACGCCACCGCACGGGAGTTGATTCTGGCAGGCGGGCAGGGGGTGATCTCGGTGACCGCCAACATCGCCCCGGCCGCGATGCATCGTATGTGCGCGGCGGCGCTGGCGGGGGACCGGAAGACGGCCGCGGAGATCGACGCGGATCTGGCCGGTCTGCATCGGGATCTGTTTTTGGAGGCCAATCCGATTCCGGTAAAATGGGCGCTGGAAGAGATGGGACGGATACCGGCAGGGATCCGTTTGCCGTTGACCTGGTTTTCGGAGAAATACCGGGAACCGTTGCGGAACTCAATGCGTCAAGCCGGTCTCATATAGGGAACTCCTGAACATACAGGACGGCAAGGCGAATCCCCTTCCCAATGGAGTGCCGGAAGATGGTATTCGCCCCGCTACCCCGACAATTTAGGGAACATAAAGGTTATTAGCACCATGTTATTGAAGATTTTCAAACTGTTCGTTCTTACGCTTCCCCTGTTGTCGATCGTGGGTTGTGACACTATCTCGTCGATGGACGACGTGCTGCCGGATCGAACGGTAGAGTATAAGAAATCGAAACAGGCCGAACGGGACCTCGAGGTTCCGCCCGACCTGACCCGAAGCTCCATCCACGACGATTTCTCCATACCCGGAGCGGGCTCGGCCTCCGCCAGCTATTCCGATTTTCTCAACCGGGATCAGACGAGTCCCGGTGCGTCGGCGGATGGAAATGTGCTGCCTCAGATCGACAACATGGAGGTACGCCGCGAGGGGGAACAGCGCTGGCTGGTAATCCAGGCGCCGGCGTCGGAGGTATGGCCGAAGGTGGTTGCGTTTTGGCAGGAGAACGGAATCCTGCTGTTGGAACAGGACCCCAGCGTCGGCGTATTGCTTACCGATTGGCTGGAGAACCGTGCCGACATCAAGAGCGATTTCATTACCAATACCATCCGCAAGATCGCGGGGGGTCTCTATTCGACGGCCACCCGGGACCAGTATCGGGTGCGGCTGGAGCCGGGCGATGACTCCAACACCACGGAACTGTTTCTGGTCCATCGGGGGATGAAAGAGGAGGTGCTCCCCGGCACCGGCGGCGGTCGGGAACAGTATGTGTGGGTGCCGCGGGAGAGCGATCACGGCCTGGAAGCGGAGATGTTGCGGCGCCTGATGATCTACATGGGGGTCTCGGACAAGCGTGCGAGCACCTCTCTGGCGCGACAGAGTGAGAAGCGGGCCTCCCGGTCGCAGTTGATCCGTGGCCGCGACCAGGTGTCGCTCCGGGTCAACGAGGACTTCGGCCGGGCCTGGCGCCTGGCAGGCGTGGCGCTGGATCGGGTCGGGTTTGCGGTGGAGGATCGGGATCGGGAGAAGGGGGTCTATTTCGTCCGCTATAACGATCCGATGGAAAACATGGAAAAACCGGGCCTCCTGTCGAAGCTCGCCTTCTGGCGGGATGACTCGAATATCGACAAGGAAAACCGCTATCAAGTACAGCTGGAACCGGGCCAGGAAGCCACCACCATCGTGGTTCTGAACGAGCAGGGGGTGCGGGAGAATTCCGATACCGCCGTTCGGATCCTGACGCTGCTGAATGAGCAATTGAGGTAGATGCGGTTCGCCTCCCTCGGGAGCGGCAGTCGCGGCAACGCCACCGTAATCGAGGCGGAGGATACCCGGATCCTGCTGGATTGCGGGTTCGCCGCCCGGGAGTTGGAGCAGCGGCTTACCCGGCTGGGACTGGAACCCGAGGCATTGGACGCCATCCTGGTGACGCACGAGCACCAGGACCACATCCGGGGGGTCGGCGCCCTGGCGCGGCGTTACGGGCTGCCGGTCTGGATGACGCAAGGCACCTATCGCCAAGCCCGCTGTGGTGAGCTGCCCGAGCTGCATCTGCTGGCGGCGCATGACGGCGGATTCCGGATCGGCGGCATCCGGGTGACCCCGTTCCCGGTACCCCACGATGCCCGGGAGCCGGCCCAGTTCCTGTTTGCCGCCGGTCGTCTGCGACTGGGGTTTCTGACCGACGCCGGCCACTGGACACCGCACATCCTGGAACTGCTGGCGCCCTGTGACGCCCTGTTCCTGGAGTGCAATCACGATTCTGCCATGTTGGCCGGCGGTCCCTATCCCCCCATGTTGCGGCGACGGGTCGGCGGAGAGTTCGGCCATCTCAGCAACGGCCAGGCATTGGAATTTCTGCGACGGCTCGACTATGGGCGTCTGCGCCATCTGATCGCCGCGCATTTGAGCGAGACCAACAATACTCCGCAACAGGTTCGGGAGACGCTGCTGTCGGAACTGCCCGCGCTGGAACCGAGCCTCGCGGTTGCATCGCAGGATATGGAGACCCCCTGGTTTGAGCTCTGAAGCGACCGCGGGGTTTGCCGTTCGCCTCCCTTGGACAGGGATCAAACAGAACAACAAATCCCCATATGACTCTGCGGCATACCCTCTTTCCGGCAAACTCGCGTAGTTTTCCCGGACAGCGCAGCGCGAACGTCATCCTGCGTACCCTGCATCTGGCCGGGATCGCAGGCATCGGCGCGGCCTACCTGTACGCCCCGGTAAGTCCCGGGTGGTGGCCGTACTTCTATCTCGCGTTGATCTCGGGCTCGGGGCTGGCGGGCATCTACCTCTGGTCCAACGGGATCTGGCTGATTCAGCTGCGGGGCCAGGTGATTCTGCTGAAATTGCTGTTGCTACTGCTGTTGCCGTTTCTGCCGGACCTGCGGGCCGGGCTGTTTCTGGCCATGATCGTCCTTTCCGGCTGGATTGCGCATGCGCCGGGTAATGTCCGCTACTACTCGCTTTGGCACCGCAGGCGAGTGGAGCGAATCTGAGAGGAGGAGGCTGCGGCAATCCGGTGTGGCATGGGGTATCATTTCCCATTCTCGCAGTTCCCAAGACCCAGGGGTTTGTATGCTAACGCTTCGAGGCGCTCCCGCCCTCTCCGAGTTCCGTTTGACCAAGTTGGAGCAACGGCTGACCGGCTGTGTCGGTCGTCCGGTCCGTCTGTATGCCGAGTTCGTCCATTTTGCCGAGTTGGAGCAGAGTCTCGATGCGGACGACCGGGCGATGCTGGAGCGGCTGCTGCGCTACGGGCCGCACCTGCCCAGCCATGAGCCGGAGGGGCAGTTGCTGGTAGTGGTGCCGCGACCGGGGACCATCTCCCCCTGGTCCACCAAGGCCACCGAGATCGCCTGCAACTGCGGTCTGGAGAAGATCCGGCGGTTGGAACGGGGGGTCGCCTACTACCTCACCTCGCAGGGTGGTTCCCTGAAGGATGGTGAACTGCGGACCGTAGCCGCCGCCCTGCACGACCGGATGACCGAGGCGGTACTGTTCGATCTGGGGGAGGCGTCCGCCCTGTTCCGGCATGCGGAACCGCGGCCCTTTGCCCGGGTGGATGTGGTGGACGGCGGCCGTCCCGCCCTGGAACAGGCCAACCGGGAGTTGGGGCTGGCGCTCTCCGGAGACGAGATCGACTATCTGGTGGAAAGCTTTCAGGGGCTGGCGCGCAATCCCAGCGATGTGGAACTGATGATGTTCGCGCAGGCCAACTCCGAGCATTGCCGCCACAAGATCTTCAATGCGGACTGGGTGATCGACGGCGAAGCGCGGGAACATTCGCTGTTCGGCATGATCCGCAACACCTTCCGCCAGGCGCCGGAGAACGTCCTCTCCGCCTACAAGGACAACGCCGCGGTGATGACCGGCCACCGGGGGCTGCGGTTTCTGCCGGACCCGGAGAGCCAGGTCTACGGCTATCGTGAGGAGCCGATCCATATCCTGATGAAGGTGGAGACCCACAACCACCCCACCGCCATTTCCCCCCACCCGGGGGCGGCCACCGGTTCCGGCGGCGAGATCCGGGACGAGGGGGCCACCGGACGGGGCGCCAAGCCGAAGGCGGGGCTCACCGGTTTTTCCGTCTCCAATCTGCGTATCCCCGGAGCGGAGCGGCCGTGGGAGACCGATTACGGCAAGCCGGACCGGATCGTGTCCGCCCTCGAGATCATGCTGGAGGGTCCCATCGGCGGGGCCTCTTTCAACAACGAGTTCGGCCGGCCCAACCTGTGCGGCTATTTCCGCACCTACGAGGAGCGGGTGCCGGGGCCGCAGGGGGAGGAGCTGCGGGGCTACCACAAGCCCATCATGATCGCCGGCGGGTTGGGCAACATCCGGGAGGAGCACGTCGAAAAACAGGAGTTCCCGGCGGGCACACCGTTGGTGGTGCTGGGCGGGCCGGCGATGCTGATCGGCCTCGGCGGGGGCGCCGCCTCTTCCATGGCCAGCGGTACCTCGGCGGAGGATCTCGATTTCGCTTCGGTGCAGCGCTCCAATCCGGAGATGCAGCGCCGTTGCCAGGAGGTGATCGATCGCTGCTGGGCGCGCGGCGAACAGAACCCGATCCTGTTCATCCACGATGTGGGCGCAGGCGGTCTCTCCAACGCCCTGCCGGAACTGGTGCATGATGCTGCCAAGGGGGGGCGTTTCGAACTGCGGGCGGTCCCCAACGACGAGCCCGGCATGTCCCCCATGGAGATCTGGTGCAACGAGGCGCAGGAGCGCTATGTACTGGCGATCGCGGCGGAGCGCCTGGAGGAGTTCAAGGCGATCTGTGAACGGGAGCGCTGTCCCTACGCGCTGGTGGGGGAGGCGACGGAAGAGGAGCATCTGCTGGTGGGGGATGCCCAGTTCGAGAACAACCCCATCGATATGCCGATCCCGCTGCTGTTCGGCAAGCCCCCACGCATGTTGCGGGAGGTGAAACATCGCACCTTCCACAAACCGGAACTGGATTTCGGGGACCTCTCCCTGGAGGAGGCGACGCGACGGGTGTTGCGGCTTCCCACAGTGGCGAACAAAAACTTTCTGATCACCATCGGGGATCGCTCGGTCACCGGTCTGGTGGCGCGCGACCAGATGGTAGGGCCGTGGCAGGTGCCGGTGTCCGATCTGGCGGTGACCCTCAGTGACTACGAGGGGTATACCGGAGAGGCGATGGCCATGGGGGAGCGGACCCCGGTGGCCCTGATCAACGCCCCGGCCTCCGGGCGCATGGCCATCGGCGAGGCCATCACCAACCTGGCGGCGGCCGCCATCGATCGGATCGAAGACATCAAGCTCTCCGCCAACTGGATGGCGGCGTCCGGCTATCCCGGGGAGGACGCCAAACTCTACGAGACGGTGCAGGCGGTGGGAATGGAGCTCTGTCCGGCGCTCGGGATCGCGATCCCGGTGGGCAAGGACTCCATGAGCATGCGCACGGTATGGCAGCAAGGAGGGGAGGAGCAGGTGATGACCGCGCCGCTGTCGCTCATTATCTCCGCCTTTGCGCCGGTGAGCGACGTGCGCCGGACCCTGACCCCCCAGTTGCGGACCGACCAGGGCGACAGTGATCTGATCTTCCTCGATCTCGGCAAAGGCGCGAACCGTTTGGGCGGGTCCGCCCTGGCCCAGGTGTACCGGCAGGTGGGACACCGGAGCGCCGATCTGGACGATCCGGAGATGTTGAAACGGTTCTTCGGCGCCATTCAGGAGTTGAACCGCGAAGGGCTGCTGCTGGCCTATCATGACCGTTCCGACGGCGGGCTGTTCGTCACCCTGTGCGAGATGGCCTTCGCCGGCCGCGCCGGTATCACCGTCCAGATCGACGATCTGGGTGAGGATGACTTGGCGGTCCTGTTCAACGAGGAGTTGGGCGCCGTCGTCCAGGTGCGTCACAGCGATACCGACGACGTACTCAAGATCCTGCACGATGCCGGCCTGGGACGTCACAGCCATGTGCTCGGCAGCCTCAACGAACAGGACGTGATCGAGATCCGGCGCGGGCACCATGCCCGGTTCGCCGCACCCCGGACGGAGTTGCAGTCGGTCTGGTCCGAGACGACGCAGGAACTGCAGGCGTTGCGGGACCACCCGGAGTGCGCCCGGGAGGAGTTCGAACGGATCGCAGACCGCAACGATCCCGGGATTCAACCGGTGCTCACCTTCGATCCGGAAGAGGATATCGCCGCCCCGATGATCGCGCGCGGCGCGCGTCCGCCGGTGGCGATCCTGCGGGAGCAGGGGGTCAACGGCCAGATCGAGATGGCCAACTCCTTTCACCGGGCGGGCTTCGAGTGCGTGGATCTCCACATGTCGGATATTCTCGCAGGCCGGGTTTCGCTGGAGCGGTTCAAGGGACTGGTGGCCTGCGGCGGTTTCTCGTATGGCGACGTACTGGGCGCCGGCGAGGGGTGGGCCAAGTCGATCCTGTTTCACCCGCGGGCGCGGGAACAGTTCGAGGCCTTTTTTCAGCGTCCGGACAGCTTCGCACTGGGGGTCTGCAACGGTTGCCAGATGCTCTCCAATCTCCATGAACTGATTCCGGGCGCCGGCCATTGGCCCCGTTTCGTGCGCAACCGTTCCGAACAGTTCGAGGCCCGGTTTGTCATGGTGCAGGTGGAAGAGAGCCCCTCCATCCTGTTGCAGGAGATGGCCGGTTCCCGGCTCCCTATCGTGGTGGCCCACGGGGAGGGGCGTGCCGAGTTCCGGGATGACGCGCACCTGGCGCATGCCCGGCCGTGGGTGACGATGCGTTATGTCGAGAACAACGGAGAGCTTGCGACCCGCTACCCGGCCAACCCCAACGGTTCGCCGGAAGGGATCACCGGTCTGACCAGCGAAGACGGTCGGGTAACCATCATGATGCCCCATCCGGAGCGGGTGATCCGGACGGTTCAAAACTCCTGGCATCCGGAGGGATGGGGAGGCGACGGTCCGTGGCTGCGGCTGTTCCGGAACGCCCGCCGGTGGGTCGAGTGATCGTGTTGCGTCAAGGAACTTACTCCGTTGTATTGTGCCAGGACGGCATCCTGAGAGGTGTTCCGGGGTAACGAAGCGATGTCGTTGGCGTATCGGAAATGGGACAGACTCGGTGACTTGCGCGTGGTCGCCGAGCCGGATGGAGACGGGCTTTTTAAAACGTCCCATCTGAAGGCCTGGAGCGGTCTGCTGGCTTTGCTCTGGAGCGTTGCGTTCGCAGCCTCCTTCGGATGGAATCTGGTCCTGAACCGGGACTTGGTGTTGGAGCGGGCGCTTACCCAGGCCAGCGCGGCGATCGAGAAAGACTTCACCTATCGCGGCTTTGTGTCCGGCGTGGGTGGTGTTTATATACCGGTCGACAAAGGGGTCGAACCGAACCCCTATCTGCAGCATCTTCCCCACCGCGACATCACAACCGAGGATGGCCGTAAGCTCACTCTCGTCAACTCCTCGTACTTCACCCGCCTGGTTTACGATCAGGAGGCGACCTGGGCGCCGAAAGGCATTCGCAGCCATGTTTCCAGTCTCAATCCCCTGCGGCCGGCGAATGCCGCGGATGCCTGGGAGCAGGAGGCGCTCAAGGCTTTTCACAAAGGCGCTTCGGAGTGGTATGCGATTGCCAACATACAGGGAGAGAATTACTTCCGATTAATGCGGCCGCGCTTTGCAACTCCCGCCTGTCTTGAATGCCACATCAATCAAAATATCAAACCTGGTGATGTCCTGGGCGGGATCGCCGTCACCGTACCGCTCGCACCGATTCAAACGGAGGCCGATCAGTGGCTCGCCAAGCTGGGGATCTGGCATGCGGTTCTCTGGTGGGTGGGTTTGACCGGCATCTATGTGGGTTACCGCCTGCTGGCGCGGCAGGAACAGTTGATTCGATATTCCGCACTGCACGATGTGCTCACCGGGTTGCCGAATCGGGCGTTGTTTATGGATCGGCTGATCCAGCGATTGGCGTCCGCCAAACGGCACGCCCATATCGGCGCCGTGCTTTATCTCGATCTGGACCGTTTTAAGGCCATCAACGACTCGGTCGGCCACGGCGCGGGCGATGAGTTGTTGAAGGGGGTGGCCGGTCGTTTGGCGGGGATTCTGCGGGGGGAAGACACCGTATCCCGTCTGGGTGGAGATGAGTTTGCGGTACTGCTGGGAGAGTTGAGCAGCGATTCCGAAGTGGTGGTCTGGGAGGTGAAGAGTGTAGCGGAGAAGATCCTCTCGTTGCTGGCCGAACCGTTCAGCATCGGTAATAAGGAGTTTCACACCGCCACCAGCATCGGAGTGGTTCTGTTTAACGAAGATTCCGAATCGCCACAAGAGGTGATGCGGCAGGCCGATGCCGCGATGTATCGCGCCAAAGGACGCGGCGGCAACGGATTTCAATTCTTCCTGCCCAGCATGCAACACGAAATTGAGGAGCAGCTGGAGATGGAGAGCGCCTTGCGTTTGGCGCTGGAGCGCAACGAGTTCGAGCTCTATTATCAGCCGCTTGTCTCTCTCTCCGATTCGGGGGCAATTGTCGGGGCGGAGGCATTGTTGCGTTGGCATCATCCGGAACGCGGGATGATTACGCCTTCGGTGTTTATTCCGGTGGCGGAAGAGACCGGTCTGATCAAGGAGATCGGCACCTGGGTTTTTCACCGGGTGTGCACCCAGATCAAGGAGTGGCAAGAGAGTGTTCCCGGCGGGGTACCGGGACGTATCGCCATCAATATCAGCCCGCGTCAATTTCAGGATTCAGGGTTTGTTCCGGAGATTCGACGTTGTCTGGAGGAGACCGGTGTTAACGCGCGGCAACTGATCCTGGAGTTGACCGAAAACCTGTTGCTGGGAAATATCGAAGAGGTGGCCGCCAAGATGCAGGAGTTGCGGGGGCTTGGTATGCAACTCTCTATCGATGACTTTGGGACCGGTTACTCTTCGCTTGCCTATCTGAAACGTCTGCCGTTACACGTTCTCAAGATCGATCGCTCTTTTATCCGCGACCTCACAACCGACTCCAACGACGCCGCCATCGTTGAGTCGATGCTGGCGATGGCTCTGCGGTTGGGGTTCGATACGGTGGGAGAAGGGGTGGAGACCGAAGACCAGTTGGCGTTCCTGAAAAAGCACCAATGTAACTGTTATCAGGGGGATTTTTATAGTCCGCCGCTGCCGGCGCCGGAGTTCCAACAACTGTTACACGCGCAGGGCGGGATGCCGTTCTAACCTTCCCCGCGTTCCGCCAGCACCCGTTCCACCGTATCCACGATCGCCTGGGTCTGGGGGTCGATCTCGATATTCACCCGGTCGCCCGCCTTGCGCCATTCCATGTTGGTGCGCGCCAGGGTCTCGGGAATCAGGTTGACGTTGAACTCGTCTCCCGCCACCTCGCCGATGGTGAGGCTGATGCCGTCGATGCCGATGTAACCCTTGACGAAGATATACTTGGCCAGCGCCTGCGGCACCCGGAACCAGACCTGGCGGTTGTTCTCGCTCTCCAGCACCCGGGTCACCTCGGCGGTGGCGTGGATGTGGCCGGACATCTGGTGGCCCCCGATCTCGTCCCCGAAGCGGGCGGCCCGCTCGAAATTGACCCGGTCGCCCACCTGCAGCTCCCCCAGGTTGGTGACCCGCAGGGTCTCCCGCATCAGGTCGAAGGAGACCCGGTCATCCTCCACCCGGACCACCGTGAGGCAGCAGCCGTTGTGGGCCACCGAGGCGCCCGGCTTCAGCCCCGCCAGATACTCTGCCGGCAACCGGATGGTGTGGGTGCGGAACTCCGTCTTTTCCACGATCGCCACCACCTCGGCGGTGCCCTGGACGATGCCGGTGAACATTCCGCTCTGAGCCCCTCAGTACTTGCCGCTGCTGTGCAGCTGCCGGGCCTGCAGGGTGTTCTCCAGCAGGGTGGCGATAGTCATGGGAC
>JBNKCL010000085.1:0-32197 GCA_050287725.1 Sedimenticolaceae bacterium | reverse complement strand
TGGGGGTCTGGATGATCAATCTTCACGCCTCCGGAGGTCGTCGCATGATGGAGACCGCACGGGAGCGCCTCGAAGCGCTGCCCCGGCGTCCGTTATTGACTGCGGTCACCATCCTGACCAGCCTGGGCCGGGAGGATCTTGCGGAAGTGGGATACCCGGGAGAGCCGGAGGAGAATGTAATTCGTTTGGCCCGCCTGGCGGAACAGTCCGGGATGGACGGAATCGTCTGCTCGCCGCTGGAGGCGTCCGCGGTCCGGCCGTTGGTGGCGGACGGTTTTCTTCTGGTAACCCCGGGCGTACGGCCGGAGAGCGCCGCCGCCGATGACCAGAAACGGGTAATGACCCCGGCCGCCGCCCTTGCCAACGGCGCCGATCTGTTGGTGATCGGTAGACCGATCACCGCCGCCCCCGATCCGTTGGCGAGTCTGCAGGCAATCCGGCATCAGATCGCCGCCTTCGAGGCGGGTTGACACGGGCGTACGCCGCCTTTACCCTCGCCTCTGTCGTTTTGCAACGACAAATCCGCCCCTCAGGAGCGAGGGGTGCTTTCAAGGAATAGAAAGAAAGGAGAAAGTGACATGGTACGTCCAGCAAGGATGATTCTCGCACTGTTTCTGTTGCTCGTTTCGAGCTTCGCATTTGCAGAACCCGTCAATATCAATACCGCGGATGCGGCGACCTTGGCCGCCGGTCTGCAGGGTATCGGTATGTCCAAGGCGGAGGCGATCGTCGCCTATCGCACCGAGCATGGACCATTCCAGAAAGTGGATGATCTGGTGCAGGTGAAGGGGGTCGGAGACAAGATCCTCGAAGACAATCGCGCCAATCTGACTATCGGGAAGGTCCCCTCCACGGCCGCCAAGTAAGGTCCGGTCGAGCCGTGCTTTTTGGCGGGCACCGTCCGGTGTCCGCCGCGTTTTTCGTGCTGCCCGAAACGGACGGGGTGTTTCGGGCCGGCTTCGAAGGCGCGATCAGCCGATAGATATGCGGTATTACATATTCGGGAATGAACGTGTTAAATTTGGCATGGTTGTATTTATTGAAGTAATCCACAAAAATAAACCGCCGGAGATTTTAAGATGATTTCTTCGGCTAATCCGAGAAACTGAGGTCATCAGGATAAGGGTTCGAATATGGATCGTTTTAACCTCGCATCGCTGTTTCGTCTGGGTAGAGAGCAGAAAAGTCGCCGCAAAGGTGAACGTAGGACGAATCGCCGTACCACCCCAAGTACTGATACCACCGTGTTGGTGGTGGACGACTCGAAAACGGTTCGATTCGCCCTGTCGCGCATGCTGCAACAGGGGCATTTCAGGGTGCTGCACGCCGAGGATGGCGAAATCGGCATCGAGAAAGCCATCACCCATCAGCCGCAACTGATTATCATGGATATCATGATGCCGGGTATCAACGGCTTCCGTGCCACCCGCCATCTGCGAAGAGAGGAAAGGACCAAGGATATTCCCATCATCATGATCAGCGGCAACGAAGAGGTCATTGACCAATTCTGGTCGGCGAAAGTGGGTGCGGACGGGTTTCTTCCAAAACCCTTCACGCGCGGCGGCCTCTACAAGATCATCGAAAGCGTGTTGTATCGAAACGAGACTGCCGCCTAGTCTCCGGACTGTCTTTCTGTAACGCGATATTCCTGACTGCAATTACTGATTTTGTCGCTTTGGCTTAATCGGTTGTCTTCCTGTCCTTGTTCGGCGCGCATCCGTTCGGGAAATCGGGATAATTCTCCGACCTGTTCCTTTCTCCGGTGATTACGGAGAGAGAGGCATCTATTCGCAAATTAATACGGACAAGTATTGCTGCTCGATCGAAAGAGTTGGTTGCGGTCCGGGTCGGGGCGGAATTCAGGGTGCTGCGGGCCGGGTTTCGGTACCGAACGGCGATCAGGAGAGCGGCGGGGCCTGCGATACTGCCTGGCAATCACCCCCCAAGATGGTTCCAAATGGTAAAATGCCATGAATTACCATTCACCATGGGGGTATGGCCTTGAAGCCTGCGGATACACAAAAGCTACAACTCAAAGGCGTCATGCAGTCCAGCAAACTTGAGGAAGCTTTCTCGCTTCATCGACAGGATAAGCTGGCGGAGGCGGATCGAATCTATCTTGAAATCCTTGAGAAAAATCCCGATGACGCGGCTGCGCTGCACTTCCACGGAGTGGTTGAGATGCACAATGGCGACTACGAAGGCGGTTTTCGGGATCTCGGGAAATCGTTGCAGTTGCGGCCGGATCTGGCGCATTTCCACCATAATTATGCAGGTGTGTGCGCTCGTATGGGTGAGCAAGAGAAAGCGGTTCATCATTTTCAGGAAGCGATTCGGTTAAAGCCGGATTATGCAGAGGCCTATCAAGGGCTTACTGAATGCAGGTCATTCAAGGGCGACGATGAGCTGCTACGGAAAATTGAGGCTCAGTTAGACTCCGGGGCGCTCACGGATCAGCAAAGCAGTTACCTGTGTTTCGCGGCCGCAAAGATTTGTGCCGACTCGGAACAGTATGATCGGGCATTCGAGTATTATCACAAGGGCAACACACTGAAGGGAGCGCAATTCAGAGCCAAGCAATATCAGCAGGAAATAGATCGCCAGATACAGGTGTTTACTCCCGCATTTGTCAGTTTGCGGAGCGAATGGGGATTGTACGATCACACGCCTATCTTCGTCTTGGGAATGCCCCGCTCCGGAACCACCCTGGTGGAGCAGATACTGGCCAGTCATTCCGGTGTTTTCGGGGCCGGTGAACTCAACGACATCCAGGCGATCAGTACGACAATCGAAGCGAATATAGGAAAGAACAACCCTTATCCCCTTTGTTTGGAGCGGCTTTCCCATATCAACCTGTTAGAGCTTGCGCTTGAATATATCAGTCGTTTGAAGTCACTCTCTCGGGGCGCGGATCGCGTAGTCAATAAAACACCAATCAACTTCCGGCATGTCGGACTGATTATGCTAATGTTTCCGAACGCCAAGATTATCCATACTGTCCGGGATCCTATCGATACATGCCTGTCCTGTTATTTTCAGAATTTCAGCAAGGGGCAGGAGTATTCATTCGCGCTGGAGGATTTGGCGGAGGTCTATCTCGGCTACAAAAGAATCATGCAGCATTGGAAGAAAACCTTCCCTGGCCGTATCCACGATATTCATTATGAGGACCTTGTCTCCGACCAGGAGAAAAGCAGCAAAGCGTTGCTCGCTTTTTGCGGACTCCCCTGGGAAGAGGGTTGCCTCGATTTTCATAAGACCAGGCGGGGCGTGGTGACTGCCAGTAAATTCCAGGTGCGCAAACCGATCTACAACACCTCGGTGAAACGATGGAAGCGTTATGAGAAACAGCTGCAACCCCTGATTGAACGGCTGGGGATTTGATATGCCGGGGGGATTGGCGTCCGGAGTTGCTTTACCCTGCCGTGCTTCGGCCGGGCGGGATCGCCGCCGCCCCATCGCACGGTTATGGTGACCAGCGAAGCGCCATTGGATTCTCTCCCCGGTTGCAATACCGAATCACGAGATTCGGGTATTTATTCCGACATTTGGCACCCAAATCGCAGAGACGAGGAATGTTCCGGAGCGATTCAATACTGACATCAATCGAGGTGCTGAAGGAACTCGCCGCCGGGGCATTGCTGCTGACAGCGAATAACCGCCTGGCCCGCGAGTTGCGGTCCCGCCATGACCGGCAGCAATGGGAACTGGGTGCGGCGGTGTGGGAGCGGCCGCAGATCCTGCCCTGGGGTACCTGGCTGCGGAGCAGTTACGAGTTGCTGTTGGAGCTGGGTGTCTCCGACCGGCGGTTGCTGACTCTGCACCAGTCCCGCTTACTTTGGGAGCAGGTCATTCGCGAGGACGAGAGAGCGGGGTTCGAAGCTCTTCTCCAAGTGGGAGCGATCGCCCGCAGTGCCGAGCAGGCGTGGCGGCTGATGATCGAGTGGCGCATGGAACGGAACCGAGTTGAGGAGTGGGCTACCCCGGAGACCGGGGAGTTCCTCAACTGGGCCGATCGATATCTGCAACAGTGCCTCCATCATAACTGGATCGACGAAGCAGGGTTGCCGGATCTGGTGAGCGCCCACCTTGGTTCCGGTGAACTCCCCCTGCCGCCGCGGGTGATCCTCGCCGGGTTTGATGCATTCACTCCGCAACAGCAGCAACTGCTCGCAACCCTCAAGGAACAGGGATGCGAAGTGGCGGTGCTGACGGATGACGCGATGGACGGAACGCTACGGCGGGTGGCACTGGCGGACGCCGAGCAAGAGCTGGAAACAGCGATCCGGTGGGCGGCCCGGCGGCTGGAGCAAAACCCGGAAGCGCGCATCGGGCTGGTCATACCCAAATTCACGGAGTTGCGGGAACAGGTGGCGGCGAAGCTGGAGCGGGTGTTCCATCCCGAAGCGACCCTGCCGGGCAGGTCGCATCTCTCTCCGCTCTACAATCTCTCGTTGGGTCGGCCGCTGCCCCGTTATCCGGTGGTGAGCGATGCCTTGGTGCTGCTGGAACTGGCCCAGGGGGAGCTCTCCTGCGTCGGGCTCGGCCGGTTGTTGCGTTCCCCGTTTCTGGCGGGGGCGGAGTCGGAATGGTTGCGCCGGGCGCAGCTGGATGCCCGGATTCGCGAGCGGATCGGGGAGCGGGAGATAACGCTTGGAGTCCTGCACCGGCAGGTCCAGTCGGTCGCTGACTCTGCGGCGGAGGCCTGTCCGGTTTTGGAGCGCTCCTTACGCAACTTCCGGTCCGAACTGGACCGATTGCCGCGCCGGGGGGAGCCCGCCGTTTGGGCCGATCGCTTTATCGCCTTGCTGGATGCGGCGGGGTGGCCGAACAGCGGCTATCTGAACAGCGAGGAGTATCAACAGGCACAGCGGTTTCGCGAACTGCTGGAACATTTTCCGACGTTGGGGCTGGTGCAACGCTCCATGACCTTCGAGGGCGCCCTGGGGAGACTGCGTGCCTTGTGTGCCGACACCCTGTTTCAACCGGAGAGTCCGGAGGCCCCGATTCAGGTGCTGGGTCTCCTGGAGGCGGCGGGCCTCGCCTTCGACCATCTCTGGGTGCTGGGGCTGAGCGACGATCAGTGGCCGCAGGCGGCCGATCCCAATCCGCTGTTGCCGGTAAGGCTGCAACGGGAACTCGGTGTCCCCCGTGCGGCGGCGGAACGGGAGTTGGAGTTCGCCACCCTGGTGACCCGGCGGTTGTGTGCCGGCGCCCCCGAGGTGGTGATGAGCCATCCCTGCCGGGATGGAGAACGGGAGCTGCGGGCAAGTCCGCTGCTCGCCGGTCTTCCTGCGCTGCGGCCGGAGGAACTGGACCTCTACCGGAACGACGATCTCGCGGCGCTCCAGTTCGACAGTTGCCGGCCGGAGTCCCTGGAAGACCGGCATGGGCCTCCGCTGGAACCTCACCGGCCGGTCGCCGGGGGGACGCGGCTGTTCGCCGATCAGTCCGATTGTCCCTTCCGGGCGTTTGCCAACCACCGGTTGGGCGCCGTGCCGGTGGCGGAACCGGAGTCGGGTCTCGATGCGCGGAATCGCGGAAACCTGGTGCACTCCATCCTGGAACAGGTATGGACGGAGCTTCAGGATCACGCTGCCCTGCTGGCCGCATCGGATGCCGAACTGGCCCGCATCGTAGGGGCGGCGGTGGATCAAGGTCTGCGGCGGTTGGAACCCCGGCGTCCGCAGACCCTCACCCCCCGGTTCACCGAGTTGGAGCGGGAGCGGCTGACGCTCCTGATCCGGCAGTGGCTGGAACTGGAGAAGGAACGGGTGCCGTTCCGGGTGGAGGCGTTGGAGCGGAAACGGGAGACCGAAATCGGCGGTCTGGCGTTCCATCTGAAGGCGGACCGCATCGATCGGCTGTCGGACGGCAGCCTGGCGATCATCGACTACAAGACCGGCGACCCCAAGACCCGGGGCTGGTACCAGGAGCGGTTGGAGGAACCGCAACTGCCGCTCTATGCCTGCACTGCCGGCGAAGAGGAGGTGTCCGGCCTCTTTCTGGGCCGAATGCGTTCCGGCCACTGCGGTTTCCTGGGAGTGGCTCGGGACGCGGGGGTGGTGCCGGGGGTGGGTGCCTTCTCCACCGACCGACAGGCGCAGGAGTACGCCTCCTGGGAGGCGCTGCTGGCGAGCTGGCGTGTCCGGTTGGAGCTGTTGGCGCAAGAGCTCCTCGCCGGCCGCGCCGAGGTCGATCCCAAGGATCCTTCGAAGACTTGCCGGTATTGTCCGCTGCCGCCGCTCTGCCGGATCCACGAGCGTAGCGACGGGTGGACCCGCGCGCCGGAGGAGGGGGCGTGAGCGGCCGTCCGGTTTCCGATCAACGGCAGCGGGAGCGGGCGCTGGAGCCGGAACGTTCCTTCATCGTGCAGGCCCCGGCCGGCTCCGGCAAGACCGAACTGCTGATCCAGCGCTATCTGCGGCTGCTCGCCACGGTGGACCACCCGGAGGAGATCATCGCCCTCACCTTTACCCGCAAGGCGGCCGGCGAGATGCGCAACCGTATCCTGGAGTCGCTGGAGGCGGCACGCAGCCCCGAACCGGAGGAGGAGCACCGGCGGCAGAGCTGGCGCTTGGCGCAGGCGGCGTTGGAGCGGGATCGTCAGCGTGGTTGGGGCTTGGCGCAAAACCCCAACCGCTTTCGGATTCAGACCATCGACGCCCTCTGTTCCTCGCTGACCCGGCAGATGCCGTTGCTCTCCAATTTCGGCGGCCCGACGGCTGTTGTGGAAGACGGCGGCGAACTCTACCGCGAGGCCGCCCGCACCACCCTGCGTCTCCTGGAAGAGGGGCGGGAGGAGTGGTCCGATGCGGTGGCCGGACTGCTGCGTCATCTCGACAACGATATACCGCGGGTGGAGGGGATGCTGGCGGACATGCTGGCCAAACGGGACCAGTGGCTGCGCCATGTAGTGGCTTCCGGTGAACTGGAGCAAGAACGACAAGTGCTGGAAGCGGGGCTGCGGCGGCTGGTGGAGGAGTCGCTGCAGGAGCTGTGCACCCTGTTCCCGCCGGGATTGGAGGCCGATCTGCTCGGGTTGGCGCGCTATGCGGCGGAGAATCTGCGGGCTGCCGACAAGGAGCAGTCCCCGCTGGTGCATTGCCTGGAACTGACGGCGATCCCCGGCACCGCGGCGGAGGATCTGCCGCAGTGGTCGGGTCTGGCCGAGTTGTTGCTGACACAGGCGGGTACGCTACGGAAGGGCGTGACCAAAGAGATCGGATTTCCGGCACCCAGCGGGACCAAGGATGCAGCGGAAAAAGGACGGCGGCAGACGGCGAAGGATGCGTTCCTCGCACTGATTGCGCAGTTGCGGGACTCGGATGTTCTGGTTGAACAGCTGGCAGGTGTTCGCCGGTTACCGCCGGTGGCCTACTCGGAAGGGCAGTGGGCGATCTTGCAGGCCCTGTTCCAGCTGCTCAAGATCGCGGTGGCGCAGCTCAAGCTGGTGATGGCCGCACATGGCCAGGTGGATTTCATCGAGGTGGCGCTGGGCGCAATCGCCGCCCTGGGTGAGGAGGAGGCCCCCACCGATCTGGCCCTGGCGCTGGATTATCGCATTCGCCATCTCCTGGTGGATGAGTTTCAGGACACCTCCTTCGGACAGTTCGAGCTGTTGCGGCGTCTGACCGCGGGCTGGGAAGAGGGGGACGGCCGGACCCTGTTCGCGGTGGGTGATCCCATGCAGTCCATCTACCGCTTCCGGGAGGCGGAGGTGGGGCTGTTCCTGCGGGCGCGTCGGGAGGGCATCGGGCAGATCGTGCTGGAGCCGCTCACCCTGTCGGTCAATTTCCGCTCCCAACAGGGGATCGTCGACTGGGTCAACAGCGCCTTTGCCCGGGTGTTCCCCGAGGTGGAGGAGATCGCCAAAGGGGCGGTCCCCTACACCTCGTCGGAGGCATACCATGAGGAGTTGTCGGGACCGGCGGTCCGGGTCCACCCCTGCCTGCTACGGGATGACGAGGCGGAGGCGCGGCAGGTGGCGGCGTTGGTACAGGAGGCGCGGGAGCGGCAGCCCGACGGCACCATCGCCATCCTGGTGCGTACCCGCAGCCATCTGCACACCGTCGTACCCCGGCTGCGGAATGCCGGCCTGCGATTCCGGGCGGTGGATGTAGACCCGCTGGGGGAACGGCCGGTGGTCTACGATCTGTTGGCGCTGACGCGTGCGCTGTTGCATCCGGCGGACCGGCTCTCCTGGCTGGCGATCCTGCGGGCGCCCTGGTGTGGTTTGACGTTGGCGGACCTGCTGGTACTTACGGGAGAAGAGCGAAAGGCGACGCTGTGGGAACGGATCCAGGATGCCGGGGTGTGCGAGCGCCTGAGCCCGGACGGAGCGCAGCGGATGGTACGAATGCGGGAGGTGCTGACCGCCACTCTTGCCGAGCGGCGGCGCCGACCGCTGGCTCTCTGGGTCGAAGGGGCTTGGCTGGCGTTGGGAGGGCCGGCGACGGTTCAGACCCGCACGGAGCTGGAAGAGGCGCGACTCTTCTTTACACTGCTGCAGCAGGTCGACCAGGGCGGCGATCTGGAGGATTTCGCCCGCTTGACCGAAGCGGTGGAGAAGCTGTTCGCACCGCCGGATGCGGAGGCGGACAACACCCTCCAGATCATGACCCTGCACAAGGCCAAGGGTCTGGAGTTCGATACCGTGATCCTGCCCGGACTGGGGAGGATCACGGGCCGCGACGACCCCAGGCTGTTGCAGTGGCTGGAGCGACCGGCCGGAGACGGGGTCTCGGATCTGCTGCTGGCCCCGATCAAGCGGGCCGACGAGCAGGAGGATCCGATCTATAACTACCTGCGCAGTCTCGGGACAGAGAAGACGCGCCTGGAGGAGGGGCGGCTACTCTACGTTGCGGCCACCCGCGCCCGAGAGCGGCTCCATCTGCTGGGCCATGTGGGGTTCGACGCGAAAACCGAGGAACCCAAGCCCGACGCGCGCGCGCTCTTGGCATCGCTCTGGCCGGCGGTGGCGTCGGAATTCACCCGGAGCGCGTGGGTCCCGGCGACTCCGGAACCGTCGGGGCTACCCGCAATGATGCCGTTGCGGCGCCTGCCCGGGAGTTGGCAATTGCCGCCGGTCCCTGCGGCAAATTGGCAGAGTGCGGAACGACCTGACGAATCGGCAGTGGATGAACTCAGGTTGGAGTTCGACTGGGCGGGCGAGACGGCGCGCCAGATCGGGAGCGTGGTGCATCGCTATCTGCAGCGGTTCGGGGAGGAGGGGATCGCCGGTTGGGATTCCGCCCGCATCCGCAGTCTGCGACCCGCCATGGGACGCATGCTCGCCTACCGCGGCGTGGCCGAGGAGCTGCGTAAATCCGCAGTCGACCGGATCGAGGCGGCGCTGTTGGGAGTGCACAACGACGAGCGGGGGCGATGGATCTTCTCCGACCAACATAGCGAGTGCCGGAGCGAGTATGCCTTGACCGCACGCAAGAAGGAGGGGCTGGTCAATGTGGTGATCGATCGGACCTTCGTGGATACGGAGGGGGTCCGCTGGATCATCGATTTCAAGACCTCCGTGCATGAGGGGGGCGGGCGGGAGCAGTTCCTGGATCGGGAACAGAAACGTTATCGGGCGCAACTCGAGGGTTATGCCGAAGTCTTTCGCCGAAAGGAGCGTCGTCCGATCCGGTTGGGGCTCTACTTCCCGCTGCTGGGAGGGTGGCGCAGTTGGGAGGCATGAAGCACCTGTTCGTTGTGGCCGGCTGTCGAATGCCTCCGGAAAGGGTTTGAGTTATAGGAATATTTTGGGTCTCCAAAAAAATGTCTTGGGGAGAGCCGGACCGCGCTTTATGGTACCGTATCGCTGCCTTGCGGCCCGGGAAAAGAATTAAATAATTCTTTTAAAAACATTGGGTTGAGTATTCTCCGAAGCGGCTGAAACAGACGCATCGGCCCCTCGAACCGGCAGCAGCGGCCAACTATTTATCTTGGCGGTGGGGATCGCGATCTGCGGGCCCCGTTGCCCGTACCCTGAATATCAGATCCACATGTGGAAGGAGAAGAAATTCATGATCAAGCCAGTCGGTTCCGATACCCTTACCCCGCTGTTCGTGTACGACACGGATGAGCACCACAAGCTGATGACGGAGGCGGAAGGCCTGCCCTCCGTTCTGATCAGCTCTCAGGCCGCCGGCAACGCGGTGATGATGGGCGGCGGTTACTTCACCCCGCTGAAGGGTTTCATGAACGTGGCCGATGCCATGGGCGCCGCCGAGAAGATGACCCTGACCGACGGCAGCTTCTTCCCGGTCCCGGTGCTCTGTCTGCTGGAGAGCGTGGACGCCATCAAGGGCGCCAAGCGTATCGCCCTGCGGGATCCCAACATGGACGGCAACCCGATCCTGGCGGTGATGGATGTGGAGGCGATCGAAGAGGTGAGCGGCGCCCAGATGGCCGTCATGACCCAGAAGGTCTATCGCACCGATGACATGGAGCATCCCGGTGTCGCCGCCTTCAACGGCCAGGGCCGTTTCGCCGTCTCCGGTCCCATCCAGGTGCTGCACTTCTCCTACTTCCAGGACGATTTCCCGGATACCTTCCGCACCGCCGTCGAGATCCGTAATGAGATCCAGGAACGCGGTTGGAAGAAGATCGTCGCCTTCCAGACCCGCAACCCCATGCACCTGGCCCACGAAGAGCTGTGCCACATGGCCATGGACCGCCTCGGCTGCGACGGCCTGGTAATCCACATGCTGCTGGGTAAGCTGAAGCAGGGCGATATCCCGGCGCCGGTGCGCGACGCCGCCATCCGCAAGATGGTGGAGCTCTATTTCAAACCCAACTCCGCCATGGTCACCGGTTACGGTTTCGACATGCTCTATGCCGGTCCCCGCGAGGCGGTGCTGCACGCCTATTTCCGTCAGAACATGGGCGCCACCCACTTCATCATCGGCCGCGACCACGCAGGCGTGGGTGACTACTACGGCGCCTTCGACGCCCAGACCATCTTCGACGACGAGGTGCCGAAGGGCGCCCTGGAGATCGAGATCTTCCGCGCCGACCACACCGCCTGGTCCAAGAAGCTCAACAAGGTGGTGATGATGTGCGAAGCGCCGGATCACTCCAAGGAGGACTTCGTGCTGCTCTCCGGCACCAAGGTGCGCGAGATGTTGGGCAACGGTATCGCCCCGCCCAAGGAGTTCTCCCGTCCCGAGGTGGCCCAGATCCTGATCGATTACTATCAGAGCCAGAACTAAATAACCCTACTCGGGTCATCCCTTGAAGAAGGGGCGCGTAACGCGCCCCTTCTTCATTTCTGTCTTCGCCCGCCGATAATTTGGTCATGCTTTAAAAAACCCTGTGGCGAGTGATTGTTCGTTACTCCCATAGGGGGTATCGCCGTTGCAGGCGATATCTGGTCTATTATTTCGGAAGGACAACGCGCATCCAGGGACCGGCTGATGCGGAATCGGGACAACACAAAGAAAACAACTCGAGCGATCCAGTGTCTCGCACGGCAGATGGGCCTGCATTGTCTGTGCGAAGGGGGTACTGCGGTTGGTGAAGACGTGGCGGAATCTGTGGGTGCCAGGAAAACCCACAAACACGAAGCGGTTTCCGTCGTCTTACGGCGGGCCGGTAAACGAGATAGAAAGTTGGAGATGATTCTGGCCCAAAGTGTCAAATGCTTCGGTTGTCCGACGAATCGCCCTGCGCTCGAAAAACCCGAAGCGGGATTGCGCATATGAATCATGATTTGCCGTTTGAAGTCCGTCGGCCTCGCAGAAGCGCAATGGTTTTGCTCCTGGCAAAAGCTTTAGCGTTGCTGGCGTTTTGTACTATTTCTATAAACCCGGTATCCGCGAACATCGATGAAGATGTGGCGGCCGGTGATATGCGGCAACAGACAATCGCCGGTCAGAAGGATCTGCTGTCGCCTGAGGAACGGCAATGGCTCGCGCAACATCCCGGGATACGTATCGGTATCACCGTAATACCCCCCCAAATCTTACACGACCAGGAAGAGTATAAGGGGTTGTCGATCGACTACATCCGGTTGTTGGAAGAAAAGCTGGGTTATCGCTTCGAGTTGATTCCGTACGCAACGTGGAACGAGGTGATAGAGGCCGCCAAGACCCGGCAAATCGATATGATCTTCGCGGCGCAAAAGACGCCGGAGCGATCGACCTACCTCCAATTCTCCAAGGCCTACATAGAACTACCCAACATGATCCTGGTCCGCAGAGATCATTCCGGGGGGAGTTCTTTGAAAGCCATGAAGGGATGGCATGTCGCGGTTTCCGAAGGAAGTGCGGTTCACGAATATCTGAAAACAAATTTTCCCGACCTGAGTCTCGTTCCGGTGCAGGATGAGTTGAATGGTCTGATGGAGGTCTCGCTGGGCGAGGCCGACGCCATGGTGGTGGAGATCTCGCGGGCATCCTATTACATCGACAAAGCCGGGATTCTGAATCTGCGCGTCGCCGGAGACGCCGAATTTCTGTACCAGCTGCGCTTCGCGGTCCGAAACGACTGGCCGGTCCTGACCGGTATTCTGGATAAAGCCCTTGACACGATAACCGCAGCGGAACGAGAGACGATTAACCGGCACTGGATCTTGGTCGAGAAACCGAGCATCTTTTCAAGCGAGGTATTCTGGATTGCGCTTGGAATCATCGTACTGTCTGTTTTCGCGGTAGTGGCGTGGAATCTGTCACTGCAGCGAATCGTCAGTCATCGTACCTCCCAGGTTCGTCTGGAACTGGCGGAGCGCAAGCGGACAGAACGGGATCTCCTGCTTGTGCGCTTTGCCCTCGACAGTGTGCGCGAGGCCGTCTTACTGATTGACGAGGATGCGTGTTTCCAGTTCGTCAACGAAGGTGCCTGCAAGGTTCTGGGCTATACGCGCGATGAGCTGCTTGAAATGCGCGTCTCCGATGTGGATCCGAATTTTCCCATGCAGCGCTGGTCGGAGCATTGGCGACAACTTAAGACTGAACGCTCGCTTCTGTTCGAGGGGCGTCATCGGGCCAAGGATGGCAGGATCTTCCCGGTCGAGATCAGCGCCAACTACTTTCAATACGGTGACCAGGAGTTCAATCTGGCGCTGGTGCGCGACATCACGGAGCGCAAGCAGACCGAGGAGAAGATACTCCGGTCAGAGCAGCGACTGCGGCTGCACGCAGAGCAGTCCCCTCTGGGATTTTTGGAATGGGATGAAAATTTCTGTGCAGCTGAGTGGAATGCCGCCTGCGAAAAGATTTTTGGTTATACCCGGGAAGAGGCGCTCGGCAGGCATGCAAAGGATTTGATATTGCCCGTTGAGGTTCGCGACCTGATCGACGGGATTTTCCGTGACCTGATGAATCAGACCGGTGGTACCCATAGCATAAACGAGAATGTCACCAAGGATGGCCGCATCATTATTTGCGAGTGGTTCAATACAACTTTGAGAGACAAAGACGGCAAAGCGATTGGCGTCGCTTCCGTCTGTAGGGATATCACCGAACTCAAAAAGACGGAGCAGGAGCGTCAACTCTATACGGATTTTCTCGCCAATATGGACCGGGTAAATCGCGCCATCCAGAGCGCCGGCGATCTCGAAATCATGATGCAGGATGTGCTGGATGAAGTACTAGATATTTTCGATTGCGACCGCTCGTATCTGCTCTATCCCTGCGATCCGGCTGCCTCGACATTTTCACTGCCGATGGAACGCACCCGCAAGGAGTTTCCGGGTGCGAGTGTCAAGAGTGACGACATACCGATAGATTCTGAGGTATCGACCACGATGGCGTCGCTGCTGAACGCTCCCGGCGTACTGCAGTTCGGTCCTGGGACAGACCATCCGCTTCCTAGTTCAACCTCCGAACGTTTCGGCTTCAAATCTTTCATGTCGACCGCACTTTTTCCAAAAAGCGATAAAGCTTGGGAGTTCGGCATTCAGCAATGTTCGCGCGAGCGTGTCTGGACCCAAGAGGAGGAGAAGCTGTTACAAGAGATCGGGCGTCGGCTGACCGATGGCCTCAACAGCCTGTTGATATTGCGTGACCTGCGAGAGAGTGAGGCAAGATATCAACGGATGTTCGACACCGCCAACGAAGGCATCTGGGTCCAGGACGAGGACTTTGTAACCATTTTCGCCAACGAGCGTATGGCCAAAATGCTGGGTTATACCTCAGACGAGTTGCGGGGACACAAGGTCACAGAGTACATGTTCGAAGAGGGTGCGCGCGATCATGCACAGAAAATGGAAGAGCGCCGCCGGAATATTTCGGATGTCTATGAGCGACGCATGCGCCACAAAGACGGTTCTCCCGTCTGGATGCTGATTTCGGCCACCCCCGTTTTTGAAGATGGGCAATTCCATGGTTCTTTTGCCATGCTCACGGATATCACCGACCGGAAAGAGGCAGAGCAAAGGCTCGTAGCCAGTGAGCAACTGTTCCGTACCCTGGTCGAACACTCACCCGACTACATCGCGCGTTACGATCTCAACCTGCAACGCATTTATGTCAACCCAACATTGCAATCGTTGTTTGCGGTACCGGTAGAGCAGGCGCTTGGCAAGCCTCCAACCGTATCATCTCCATTGACCGATCCCGAACGTTATATGGACAACATCAGGAAGGCGATCGAAACGGCTTCCGAATGCTCCGATGAGCATACTTATCGAAAGCCGAATGGGGAGATTCGCTGGGCCCACACGCGTTTCGTTCCTGAATTCGAATCTGCCGGCAAAGTCGCCACTGTCATGGTTATCTCGCAAGACGTCACACAACAAAAGCAGGTGGAGATGGAGCGCCGGTTTCATACCGAATTTCTCTCCGCGATGGATAGGATTAACCGCGCCATTCAGGGGGCCGGTGATCTAGAAACCATGATGAGTAACGTTCTCGATGAAGTTCTTGGTATTTTAAATTGTGATCGCGCCTTCCTGGTCTACCCTTGCGATCCTTCCGCCAAATCCTGGACTGTCCCTATGGAGCGTACGCGCCCGGAATACCCGGGTGCCGGAATACTCAACGCAGAGATTCCCATGAGCGAAGAGGTGGCTACAACACTGCAACTGATGCTGAAGACGCCAGGTGTCGTGAAGTTTGGTCCGGACGCCGAACACTCCATGCCAAAGGCGATTTCTGAGCGTTATGGGATCAAATCGTTTATGTCGCTTGCCGTGTATCCCAAGGTTGGAAAGGCCTGGCAGTTCGGGATTCACCAGTGTTCCTATGAGCGTATGTGGACGAATGAGGAAGGGCATCTGCTGGAGGAGATCGGCCGGCGGCTGGCCGACGGACTCACGAGTCTGTTGGTTACACATAATATGCGTGAAAGCGAACGCCGGTTGGTTGAAGCGCAACATCTGGCGCATATCGGGAACTGGGAACTCGACCTGATCGAAGATGTACTGACCTGGTCGGATGAAATCTACCAGATTTTCGAAATTGATAAAGAAGAATTCGGTGCTTCCTATGAGGCGTTTCTTGATGCGATCCATCCGGACGATCGGAAGGCGGTTAACAGAGCCTATACCGAGTCGGTTGAAACGAGAAAACCATACAATATAGTTCATCGTTTGTTGATGCAGGACGGGCGGGTCAAGTATGTCAACGAGCGTTGTGAAACCACTTATGATGCGGTCGGAAAGCCACTGCGCTCCATAGGTACGGTGCAGGATATTACCGAGCAGAAACTGCGAGAAGATGAGCTGCGTCGCTATCGGGATCACCTGGAGGAGGAAGTGCGTCAACGTACAGCAGAACTGCGTCTGGCACGCGACGAAGCGGAGACGGCCAACAAGGCCAAAAGCGCTTTTCTGGCGAACATGAGCCACGAGTTGCGCACGCCGCTGAATGCCATCCTTGGTTTTTCCCAAATGATGCAGCAAGATACCGGCCTGAATAAAGGCCAGCATGAGATCCTCGATATCATTAATAACAGCGGGGAGCATTTGCTCAAGTTGATCAATGACGTGCTGGAGATCGCCAAGATCGAGGCCGGAAAGCTACAGTTGGAGCTTGCCACCTTCGATCTGCACTCCCTGGTGCGTGAGGTGACTGACATGATGCGGCTGCGAGCACAGCAGAAGGGTTTGCAGCTGGAGCTTGATCAGTCGTCGGAATTTCCTCGGTACATTAAGGGCGATGAGGCGCGTCTGCGGCAGATCCTGGTTAACCTGGTGAGTAATGCCGTGAAATTCACCGAGAAGGGCGGTGTCACTATCCGCCTGGGGAATAAAGACAACGCCTTGCATCATCTTGTGATCGAAGTCGAGGATACCGGTCCCGGTATCAGCAAACAGGATCAACAACACCTGTTCCAACCCTTCGTGCAGTTGCCGGAAGGGAAAACGCAGGTTGGAAGCGGTTTGGGACTCTCTATTGTGCAACAGTTCGTAAAGTTGATGAGTGGCACCGTCAGTGTTAAGAGTGAGCCGGGCAAAGGTTCGCTGTTCCGTGTAGAGCTTCCGCTGGAAGCGGCCGATGATACAGAAGTCTTACGCTTGGAAGATGAAAATCTCGGCGAGGTGGAAGGGCTCGCGCCGGGTCAATCAAAATATCGGATTTTGATCGCTGAGGATCAACACGACAATCAGATGCTGCTGTCAAAAATGATGACGGATCTCGGTCTGGAGGTGAAGGTGGCGGATAACGGCGAAGAATGTGTTCAGATCTTCAAGCAGTGGAAACCGGATCTGATCTGGATGGATCGACGTATGCCGGTGATGGACGGCGTGGAGGCTACAAGACGCATTCGCCGTATGCGGGGCGGCAAAAAGGTGAAGATCGTCGCCGTTACCGCATCGGCTTTCAAGGAGCAGGAGCCGGAGCTGCGCGATGCCGGTATGGACGACTATATTCGTAAACCCTTCCGTTTCGAAGAAATCTACGACAGCATGTCGCGTCAATTGGGCCTCGAATTCATCTATCGTACGGAGCCGGTAAAACCGAAAATTTCTCACGAAACGCTGACGCCGAAGCGCTTGATGGCAATCACGACAGAGCAACGCGAGGAGCTTTACGCCGCTGTAGAGTCTCTGGATCGTCAACGCATCGATGCTGCGATTCGTCAAATTGCCGCTGCAGATGCCGAACTGGGACGTGCCCTCTCGCTTTTGGCGAATGAATTCGACTATCCTACTATTCTGAATGTACTCAAAGCAAAGGCGGGAAAATAGCCGCTAATTACCCGGTTTACTGTGAGATTATTTATGCCAGCTACTGATAAAAATTATATCCTCGCCGTCGATGATACACCCTCTTCGTTGCGTTTGCTGACCGAGATACTGGCCGGCGAGGGCTATCAGGTACGTTCCGCGATCAACGGCGAACTGGCATTGCGCGCCGCGACAACCCAACCGCCACAGCTTGTTCTGCTCGATATCAGTATGCCCGGCATGGACGGTTTCGAGGTTTGCAGCCGGCTCAAGCAGGAGCCTCGCCTGCATGATGTGCCGATTATTTTTGTCAGCGCGCTCTCCGATACGCAGGACAAACTGAAGGGTTTCGGTTTCGGAGGCGTGGACTATGTCACCAAACCGTTTCAGCGCGAGGAGTTGCTGGCACGGGTCCACACCCATCTCGAACTGAGCCGACTGCGGAACCATCTGGAGGATATGGTAGAACAGCGTACCCGTTCGCTTCAGGAGAGTGAGGCTCGATTGAGGCAGAGTCTGCTTGAGACCGTTGCCGCGTTATCGGCTATGGTGGAACTGCGCGACCCCTATACCGCCGGGCATCAACGGAATGTGGCGCGAATCGCTGTCGCCATGGCTCAGGAACTCGGGTTGCCGGAGACACAAATCGAGGGATTGAATCTGGCCTGCCTTGTCCATGATGTCGGAAAGATCAATATTCCGGCAGAAATACTCAGCCGGCCGGGTAAGCTTTCCGATGCGGAGTTTGAATTGATTAAGCAACATCCGGTCGCTGGATACGAGATATTGAAAGGTATCGATTTTCCCTGGCCCATTGCAGAGGTGGTGCGACAACATCACGAGCGGATCGACGGCAGCGGGTATCCGGACGGACTGCGCGGTGACAAGATTCTGATGGAGGCTCGTGTCATGGCGGTGGCAGATGTCATCGAGGCAATGGCATCACATCGTCCCTATCGTCCCGGCCTCGGTCTTGATGCTGCGTTGGCGGAGATTGACGAGAATAGCGGTACGCTGTTTGATCCGATCGCCAGCGAAGCTGCATTACGTCTTTTTCGGGAAAAAGAGTTTCGCCTGGATGAATAAACGCCAGCAGGCATCCGTATGCCATTTGTCCGTGGTTCTTTTTCGGCCCGCGAAACCCCGCCCCTCAAACGGGGCGGATTTCTTGTCGCAGGAACAACCACGATGGAGTTTTTATAAGAACGCTCTATCAGGAGAGAGCATTCAGGCGTTATCGCGTTTTTCTGCTTTTACCTTGAAATAATCCCCGCCTTTTTTCACCGTATCATCTGTTCCCCAATCGAGAAACTTCTCTACCCGTTTGAATCTGGGTGTATGTTTGGCGCAATGGGCATAGGCCTCTTCGACTTCCAGAAGAAACCAGAAAACCGGTTTTTTACCGCCTTTGGTGGCATTTTCAGCGGTAATGTAATCTTGTGCTTCCTTCGGCAGATCCGCAAATGAACCATCTGCGCTGAGCCATGCTTTCCCGTTGATATGCAGGCCCATTGTGGATTCGACAAAATCCATTAAAACAACGCCCAGATGCGGATTCTCCTTTACATTACCGCCGCTGGCGGTAACGCCGTTGCCGCGGTATTCCGGCCACATGATACGTTTCTGGTCGACCACCCGAATAAAACCTGGCTCACCTGCACGAAACGTACAGTCACATTCGCCATGAGCGTCGCTACTGGCGACAAACATGATGTATTGGTTTTTGATAAACTGCTGCATTTCCTGGTTCAGGTAATCCAGCATTTGATTGTTGTAAAAGGCGAGAGCCCGCTTTTGGTTGCCCAATTCGATCTGAAGATCATGCTCGCCCTCCGATCCGGGAAGAGGATGGGTATCGTTTTCACGCTCGGTCATAATTTCTGCTCCATCAGTTGCCTTGCGTAACAGAGACAAACCTGTACCCACTGCACTTTTCCGCAGATCGGTCCTGTGGTGCAATGGATACAGATTCGTTGCGGCTTTGGATCACCTCAGACAGCCTGGTGTTTGACCGCTGTTGCCGGTCTTAGGGGCGTTCTGAGCCGTATGGGATTACCACTTTTCAGCTTCTTCCCGCAGCGCCAGCCCCAGATTCTGCAGCATCGGCGCATTTTCCGCTCCCAGGAATTCCGCATACTCGGTGTCACTGCCGTTGAAATGCTGATGCCAGGTCCAACGAGGTACCAGCAGGGCGTCACCCTCTTCCCAGTCGACACGAGTACCATCAACGATGCTGTAGCCTTTTCCTTTCAGGATCACCGCGATGGTTTCGTAAGAGTGACGATGCTTGCGGGTTCTGCCGCCCGGCAGGATTCCACCGATTGATACACTGACCGACCGGCTTGGAAGATCGACGATGTGTACCGGGTGCTTACGATCTTCGCTGAATTTTGAATTAGCGTCGTTATCGGTGCCTCTTACATTCTTGTGAATGCACGGACGGTCTGGCTTTGCCACTTCGATGTTCGCAGTGGTTTCACCAAAATCGCGGGAAGAATAGATATAGTTATCAGGTTTCATGGTTTTTCTCCGAACTATTAATTTGAAAAGTAAAAATTGGAAAATATATTTATGCGTATATAGCGATCATGCAGGACTCATCGCCATTGCCCGGTCCTGCAAGGCATCGAAGAATGAGTTGCGGATGCCGAGTGCCATCAGCATGCCCTCTTTGATCGGTTTGCGATTTTCGACTTTGTCCGCATAATCGATGGCGATGTTTGTCAATGCGTCTCCATGTTGATCATCGAGCGCGACATGGGCATCAAAGAATACGCGGTCACGTCGCGAGATATTCAGATGGTTTTCGATAGCTTTTATGAACGGGCCGTATACATACTTGACGATGTTTTCGGTACCAAGGCCGATAGCACCGAGGGCGCGGCAGGGGCCTTCACGCGAGCAAACGGCATAGAAAAGCTCGCGCCAGATGACCGCGTCATCCGCATACTCGTTCTTTTTACGGTATTCCTCGCCAGCACCGGCGGCTTCCAGATAACGCCGGAAAAGTTCTGTATGGGGGGCTTTGTTCACCCATTCGAGCTCAATGCCGATGGAGGGGAGAATCGCCGCGTTGTCCTCGTAGACATGGCCGCTCTCCTCAACCAGATTTCGCAACAGTGACTTGCGGTGCTTTTCGTCCTCAAGCTGCGAGATGGTGGCGGTAAGGTACCGGACAAAGTCGAAACAGTAGGGCGAGTACTGAAACACAAAATCACGCATTGCGCCCTGAATGTCGGGTACTCCGCCGTCAATGAGCCTTTGCATATACGGGTGATTGAGGGCTCGATGTTCGAGCGCCTGTTCGCACAACTCCTCGATATAGTCCTGACCGGACTGGTTCGTTCCAGAAATACTCATATTGGTTTCCCTTCAATTTGAGAAAATCTCAACCGAAGGAGGCTGGCCGGGCAGGGAAGTATGCGATGCGCGAATCGCAGAACGGATTGGATTTGTGCAAGTTCCCTCTCCAGAAAGTCCTTCGGATCATGCTCGGCAACTCAATCCTCGTGTACCGAGTGATGGGAACATTAATCCTGTATACCTTACTGGTCAAATGGTTTTTTGCACAGATGTGATGCGCATCTTGTACGTGAATAATGGGCGCAAATCGACGAAATAAGGAGAAAATAAGAGAAGATAACTACAATTACGTTGACAAATAGAGGGTTCATATGAATCGCTGACTTGCGAAGTGCCGGCGCTGTTTGCACATTTTTTGTGCAGTAAGCCTGTGGATATAGGCTTTTCGTTCTTGCTGCCGGAACTGATTTGATCGCCAGGCATGGCGAACGTTCCGTCACGGCGAGAAAGCGAGCATCTGCGGCCACGATATAATCAAATCTCGCAAGGTACTATGGAATCCGCCATTCCAGCAGAAGACAATAGTGAGAGACGATTTATTGAGAAGGTTTCTGAACCCATGAAATACGAACACCAAATAATCGATTCAGAGACGCTGGGGGAGGGTTATCTGACCCTGCGTCGTTATCATCTGCGTCATCGGCTGTTTGCGGGCGGCTGGAGTCCGGTGTTGATGCGGGAGCGCCTGGATGGCTTGGAGGCGGCGTTCCTGCTTCCCTATGATCCGATTCGTGATGAGGTGGTTCTGGTAGAGCAATTCCGCATCGGCGCCATGGAAACGGAGCCGAACGCCTGGGTGTTGGAAGCGATCGGAGGGGCGTTAGATAGCGATGAGGACCAGGAAGAGGTAGTGCGACGCGAGGCGATTGAGGAGGCGGGGATCGAGGTTGTCGCGCTTGAGCCGATCGGTACCTTTATGATCAGTCCCGGAACCTCTTCGGAACATATTCACCTTTTTTGCGGACAGGTGGATGCATCCAGTGCCGATGGCATTCACGGGCTAGCGGACGAAGGCGAGGATATCCGGGTGGAAGTGTTGTCATTCGATGACGCTGTCGGTGAAATGTATGGCGGGCGAATCAAATCAGCCTCCACCATCCTTGCGCTGCAATGGCTGGCACTGCACCGTGATGAGTTGCGGCGGAAATGGATGGTGTAAATGAATCGAGAAAGAACCGGCCATATTCCTGGGAATTTATCGATTTACTGCTCCGTTCGCTAATCCCATGAGATTATCATGGAAAACAGCATTTCAGACATTGCATTGCCTGTTATAAATAATGGAACTAATCTAAGAACAAGAGGGAAGGCGATTTGTCGCTTGGCGGTCAGGGCCGACAAGAACCTGAAGTAGATGGCCCATGAGCTTTTCACTTGACGATATCTGGATGGAACACCTTGGTCGGTGGGATCAGTTGACTCTGATCCAGCGTCGCAGGCTTTATCGTGTCTTTATGGTGGCCGCGGGCGGCATCTCCTATTTCATCGATGCCGCAATACTGTTTCTATTTTATGTCGTCGGTACAATCGAACTCGATGCAGTGATATTTTTCGGGTTGGCGGGGGTGGGGCATACCGTGCTCTTTTCGGTGTTGCACTGGACCGGATACAGCGAGCGCTTTGCCAATCCTCATATGTCAATCTGGCAAATGGGTTACGCTTTTGTAGTGCTGTTTGTAAGTATTGCGCTCGCGCCGCGTCTTTTAGCCTACTTCCTGGCGCTTATATTCATTGTCTTCGGGTTCGCCACACTTCGGATATCGATTCGAGAGACGATATTCGCATGGTTGCTCTGCTGTCTGTTGCTTGCGGCAGTTCTGCTGAACCTTACACATTCCGAAATTGGTATCGGTATGCCAAGTTCGCTTGAGCTTGCCGTTATTTGGCTGGCCTATGCCACCATTCTCCTGCGAATGATCGCTCTGGGCTATTACGGTACGATGCTGCGCATCAAAATTTTTGAAAAAACTCAATCACTCGAAGGGGAGGTGAGTCAAGCCGAAGAACTCGCGACCCACGATATGCTGACCAATACGTTTAACCGTCGCATCATTATCCCGGCGGTGGAAGACCAGATCGCAATGCGCAAACGCAACGACATTCCTTCATGCGTCGCGATGATTGATCTGGATTGGTTTAAGCGAGTCAACGACCAACGCGGCCATTTGGTTGGTGATGCCGTTCTTAAGACTATTGCCGAGCGCATACATGCCGTTATCCGGGAGACCGATAAGCTCGGGCGCTATGGCGGGGAGGAGTTTCTCCTGGTTATGCCGTTCACAACTATCAAGGACGGTACTCGAATGATGGAGCGAATCAGGAAGGACATCGCTATGGCGCCTTGGCATGAGATTTCGCCCGGTATAACAGTCACCATCTCGTGCGGGGTTACCGAGGTTACCACATCGGATACCGCCCTGGATGTAATTGAGCGGGCAGATGACGCTTTGATTATGGCCAAGAACCGTGGCCGTAACAGGACATATAGCTATTTGAATTCTGGTATCTTCGAAATAAGCGGCACTGCGAAATGACCACACGCAAGACAGCCGGAATCTGTCTGGGTTCGATTTTGAGATAGGTTCGATAATATAAAAAACAATCCCGGCCTGAAATGCCGGGATTGTCTTTTCGGAGCCGATGAAAAGAGAGCTCTTTCGTGTCCGGACTACTCTTTCTTTTTGGTGGAGAATCCCAGGATAGTATAGATGGGACACCAGCTGATGATGCTGGTCACAAGAAAGGCGACGGCAATGACGCCCAGAACGATCAGGGCGATGCCGGTGATCTGACCGGTGTAATAGAGCACGCCAATTACAACCACGACAACAAGGCGGATGATTCGATCGATGGCACTCATGTTACTAGTCATGATTTCTAATCTCCATATTGTGTTGATCAACCGTAAAGTCTTGCTTAGGCCAGCCACTGCACCAGTTTTGCGATTGCGAAGGCAAGTCCGAGGCAGATCGCGCAGGCGAGTAAAAGCTTGAGTATTTTCATATCACCTTTACCTGGTCCCCAACTATATATAGCAGATACGTCTCTGGGTTTCAGCAGCGATGGTGATATCGGTTCTCTTCGACCAGGAACGAAGGAAGTGCACGGCCTGCTAATATCCCGATGTTCTTACTGTAAGATGCGCCGGGTAAAAGGTGGAAAAAATACCTATTATCAAATAGATACGGCGCGCGGCCTTTGCCGGTGAGTGAACATTTTAGTAGGTGCTGGCGAAGCAGGGGAAAGTATTACTCCTGAGGTGGATTTGAATCGCTTCCAAAGCCGCAGTTCTGACACTGCAACGGTATGCCCCCTGTGTTCATTTTCCCCCCGCATTTCGGGCATTTTTTGTACCACATATATGCCATGATCGCGGTTGCGATAATGGCCGCATAAAACAGCCAATCAAACCAGGTAAACGGCCTTCTCACGAATGGATGAAACCCCATATTAGATGATTCGAAACCGGTTACGGCATACCAGGCGAGGGCGATCAGGCAGATAGACAGGAAAAAGATCATCCTCCGTTTTTTGAGTAGCCCGACATCATTCTGATCTATATTACGGTGTTGTTTCATTGCTGCGAATCGCTGTTCTCTTTGACGGAATTTTGCAGCAGTTGTTCTGTGGATGGCACCAGCGCGATGCGAAAGTCGCGGAATTGCGTGGTGAGTACAATCTTCACCACCCAGATTCCGATCGGTATGCTGACGATTGACCCGGCCACCTGCCCGTATATCTTCGTGTACTCCACCATGCCTTGTGCGGCGAAAACAATTCCTAAAATTATGCCGAAGGCGCCTCCTATCAGGAAGCCGAAGACGGTCATGCGCCAGATAAAAGCCCACCAGATTTTGATCGTATGCTGCCATGTGACTTCTATCTCTTCCATATCGGAATCCTCCTCGAAATTTATTTATTCCTTCATTGGTTAAAACCGGCTCATGCCGCCCATCATTCCGCCAAGCAGTCCAAATACGATTGTCCCGATTACGGATAGAATTATGAATGCGGGAATGGAGGCAATGGCGGCTTTCACCATGAATGTCACCATTGACCAGAAGGGCATATCGAAATCGACGATTTTGACCGTATTGGGACCATTTCTTTCCATTTGGCTTGCTCCTGAATCAGTAATTATGATGTGTGAGGCCTATTTCCTGGAATAATCCGTCAAATATTAGAAACGATTGATCTGTGACGCGGTTTTGTCGGCAATCGGATGCTGCAACAATTACTCGTCCTCAGATCTTCCTTCAATGCTGATAAACTCATCGTCCGAACAAACAACGGATATTATGATCGGACGGCAACACACGCTGCAATCCTCGATATATTCCTGGCGCAGAATGGAGCAGTCGACAACTACTGTAATCTGCTCCCAGCAATACGGGCATTGGAGAGTGGCGATTTGGGTATCTGCCATGAGATATTTGAGTCAGTTTAAGAATCCTTGTGGAACCGGCTCCTGTGTCGGCGAATTATTACACTGATCCCGACTAGTTACGCCACTTTCTGCATATGTACATCCATCTGCGGGTAGGGGATTGAGATGCCCGCTTGATCGAAGGCGAGTTTGATCCGTTCCGTGAGGTCAAACCGGATCGGCCAGTATTCATCAGATTTTACCCACGGACGGACGATGATGTTGACGCTGCTGTCCGCCAGTTCGCCCACGGCGATCAATGTTTCCGGTTCCGGCAGGATGCGTTCTTCGGCAGACAGGATTTCCTGGAGGATCTGTTTGGCCTTCAGGATGTCGTCGTCGTAGCTGATCCCGAACTCCAGATCGAGGCGGCGGGTGTCGCGTGCCGAGTAGTTGGTGATGTTGCCGCTGTAAATGGCGCCGTTGGGAACCGTTACCTCCCGGTTGTCGCCGGTTCGCATGACGGTACTGAAGATGGTGATGGTCTCTACCACCCCGGCGGTGCCGCCCGCCTCGACAAAGTCCCCTTTTTTAAACGGACGAAAAATGATGAGCATGACGCCGGCGGCGAAATTCTGCAGCGAGTTTTGCAGCGCCAAGCCAACTGCCAGGCCGGCAGCGCCCAACACGGCGATCAATGAGGTGGTGTCGACACCAAGCTCCTCCAGTGCCGCGATGATGACGAACAACAACAGACCGTATTTGACCATCGATCCGATGAAGTTCACCAGGATCTCATCCAGGTTGGCTTTGTGCAGTACTTTCACCAGCAGTTTTACCAGTAGCTTGGAGATTATGCGCCCGACGATGAAGATCGCGACGGCCAGAGCAATGTTGATGCTCCAAGGAACGACGTAGGTGGATAGAAAAGCGGCGGGGTCGAAGGATGTTACCATCGTATTACTCCTGGATTGTTTTCATTGGATGCTACGGATACCGACTGTCGGATCTGCCGGTTGGTCGGTCTGATTGCAGATGAAGAACCTTTCGGTGGTTATTGGATCTCTTCCACCAATAGTTGAATTGTGCGGTCTTCGCGGCCGCGCGTCGAGGCGCTGCGCAGGATGTCAGACTGTTCGGTTCCGCCGGTCTGGGTGGTGCCGCCGATGGTGATCCATTCCCCCAGACGGCCGCTTACGACGGTATGGGCCTGTTGGATCTCGTACTCCCCGTAACGAGTCCCGGGCCGCTCCATGTGCGGGCTGATCTCCAGCGTCACCCGGTCGCCCACCAGCCGTGGGACTACGTAAAATCCGGTGGTGGCGTCGTGATAGGTGGTGGTGGTCTGATGGTGCAGCACGCCGCCGGCAGCGTAAGTGGTCTCTTCCTCGATCGGCACCGACTGACCGCTGGCGATGAAAGCCGCTTTTCCTTCCACCGTGCGGATCTGTTGGGTGGCGTTCAGGTCGCTGCGGGTGCCGGCGGACCTGGCGTAGACCCGCACCCCCTCAGGTCCCTTTTGGCCGACAGCCACCTTGGCGTCTTTGCCCACCATTGCGTTGACGTCCGCCTGGATTTGACTGTCCGCTGTCGTTGTCGCCGCACCTTGGCGTACATAGATCATTAATTGGCGCGGAGGATGGTCGAGTTTTTCCAACAGTTGCCGTATCTCCGCCACCTTGTCCGGAGCGGCCCGGATGATGAGCTGGTTCTGCATCCCGGTTACGGTGCCGTCCGGTTCCACCAACGGCCGGATGACCGGAATCATCTCCTCCACCGTCCGGCCTTTGAGCTCGATGATGGTTAACGGATAGTCAGCCTGTGCCGGAAGGGTGCAGCAAAGAAGGAGCAGTAAAAAGAGTAGACGTTTCATGACGATCAAATGTGGAGACGTCGCAGTCCGCTGTCCGGTTCGCTGCGTTCCCACACCTCCTGAAAGAAATTGGCGAAACGTCCTGCATCCAGCTTGGCATGGAAGTCGGCGCGTCCTTCGTAGCGGTCGTAAAGATCCCAGCGTAGATAACCGGTATCGTCCACCAGCAGAAAGTTTTCCGGATGATCGATGTAGTCGGGATGCGGACGGCGGATCTCGATCTTGCTGGTGAGCCGTCGCCACAAATCAACCACCCGATGTCCCTCCTTCTGTACCCGTTCGTTGTTCTGTAACAGGATCCGGACCTGACACATGGGACTCCGGATCGCCAGGTTTTTGACTGCTGCGAGGAAGGGTTCCTGGTTGTAGATCGGGGCGTCCAGATCGAAACTGAAGAGAAACAATTTTTGCCGGGCCTGTTCCGCCAGTCGCTGGGCGGCGTGGCGGCACTCCGTAGGTCCATGCAGCACGATCTGGCCGTCGCTTTTCCCCAGGATTGCGGCGTCCAGCAGTTGGATCGGATCGCGCTCAGCCATCAGGTGGTTCCTTGTGAGTTGTGTCCAGGTTCCTTCAATTCTAGCAGGGCTTTAAGGGGTATCGTTTCCAACCAGTTCACTCAGCGGCGGCGGCTCCGGTAACTCCATAACGGTGCCGGGCGGCGCTTCCGGCAGCAGAACCTGCAACGCGGAGCCGTCCGGAGGCCACTGTCCTTTGCCGACGTTTTGCTGTTCCGGACCGCGAAACACCAGGTAACTGAATTTTCCGTAATGGGGCAGCTTGCGGGACAACAACGGAACGGCAGCGGCGTTTGCAGCCACCAGCCAGCCGAGAGTGTCGGGTTGCCGCCCGGTCAGGACGAAGCTGTGCCGCGGTTGCCGGAAGCGATTGCCTGCGATCACGATCTCGTCGTTAGCGCTTTGAAATGCGTTTGCCGGCAGCGCAGCGACCAGGCTGGAAGCGAACCGGTTCTCTTTTCCGAACAACCATACCTTGCCGTGCGGCGGCAGCTCCTTTCGGGCGTCGTCCCAGGCAAGCTCGATCTGTTGTCCGCGCGCGGCCCAGTTTTGGGCCAGCTCCCGGTAGGCTGCCTTGAGATCGGGCGGGGCGGCGGAGGGGAGGAGGATGGTGATTTTTTCGGCGCCGAACAACTGTCCCAACGAACTGGGGATCTCGCCGGGGTCGAGGCGCCGGAACAGATCGAACAGCGGGTCCACCGCCAGTTTCAGGGGGCGGGCATTAAGCTCTATTTGCCAACGCAACTCGCGGGAGTCCATCTGCACGATCTGCCGGCGCGGTTGTTTCTCTCCTTGTAACAGGACCGCCATGGGGACGCGGAGCCGGAACGGCGGCTCCGGCTGGGTCTGGCGCAGCCGGGCGGTGAGGAGAAAGCCGGAGGCGCTTTTGTGGACGGCGACATCGTCGATCGCCAACGCCGGGGCGCCGGTTCGTTCGCTCCACTGCTGGAAGAAGCCGCCGAGTTTCTGTCCGCTGACCGCCTCGAAGACGCTGCGGAGATCCTGGAAACCGGCGGGCTGGAAACGGTAGTCGCGGTAGAAGCGGCGCAGTCCCGCCAGAAAGGTCTTGTCACCCAGTTGCCGGCGCAGCATGTGAAATAACATCAGGCCGCGACCGTAACCCACCGCCTGGCTGGACTCGTTGTGGCGTGCCCGGAATTGGCGAAGGGGAAAATCCTGACCGCTTGCCACATAGTCCGCATAACGCTGCAAGGTATCCCGCCGGTAGGCGGCGCCCTGGCCTTGCTGCTCCTTCAACAGGTGATCGGCGAGGTAGGAGGTAAGTCCCTCGCTCCAGTTGCCGTCCGCGTAGTCCACATATACCCCGTTGCCCCACCAGTTGTGGAGGATCTCGTGGGGATAGGAGCTGTGCAGGATGAACGGCAGGCGGATCACGCCCGGTCCGAGCAGAGTGAAGGAGGGCATGCCGTAACCGCTCTCCCAGAAGTTTTCCACCAGCGCGAACTTGGTGTACGGGTAGGGACCGATGAGTTTGCTGTAGAACTCCAGGTAACGGCCGGTGGCGTCGAGATAACTGTCGGCGAGCGCCGGGTCCGGGCGGTGCAGATAGACCTGCGCCTCCGCCGGGCCGCTACGACGATAAAACTGGTAACGGCCGGCGATCAGGTAGATCTCCTCCTGCGGGTGATTCTCTTCCCATCCTCGGCTTGCGCCGTTCTCTTCCAGCGGCCGTCCCTGGCTGACGGCGCGCCACCCTTCCGGCAGTTGCGTTCGCAGGGTGAAGGTAAGCGGGGTATGCTCCAGTTGCGGATACCAGGCGCTGGAGCCCGCCAGGAACACACCCTCCGGGGAGATGGTTCCGGCAGTGGCGACCGCTTCCCCGGTTTCATGGATTCGGCCGTGATAACGCAGATGCACCGCACCCCTCCGGCCGCTGAGGGTCAGGCGATAGCGGCGCAGCGGGACACCTTGCAGTTCTCCGCCGTCCGGGACCAGGAGTGCTCCGGCGGTGTCGGTGGACAGCTCCAATCCGGCATGGAGGGTGAAGCGGATCTCGGTGATGGCGTGCGGGAAGGTGAGGGTATCCGCCGCCTCCAGTTTCCCGGTTGCGGGATCGAGCGTGACCTGCAGGTCATGGTGAACCGGCCCCGCGGCTCCCGCCCCTTGAATCCATAAAAGGGCCAGCAGGAAGACGCCGAAAAGAAGTGGAACTTTGCGCATGTCATCCTTTGATTCGTGCGGCTCAACAGAGTTCGATTGTACGAAAGGGGGTGAGGATGTGGAACTTCCTCCCGAACTCTGCGATCCTTTTTCAGTGTACTATCAAACATCATCTTCTGTATTGGCGCTCATTTTCCATGAATTTACGTCGTTCGCTCCGCTCTGTTCTGATCCTGTTTCTTTGGCTTTTTCTGACCGCCTGTCAGAGCGTTGCCGGTCGCGGAGATCCGTTGTCGCAGGGTTCCGGCGATCCGGCTGGGGGGCGGGTGCTCGATTTGAGAAATCTCCAGACCCTCGATGCGGTGCTGCCGGCGCTGGCGGCGGCCCGGGTGGTCTATGTGGGCGAGGCGCACGACGACTACGCGCATCATCTGGAACAGTTGCAGATCATCCGGCGGCTCTACGCGCTGCATCCCGATCTGGCGATCGGCATGGAGCAGTTTCAACAACCCTTCCAGCAGGTATTGGACGACTACGTGGCGGGCCGCATCGACGAGCGGGAGCTGTTGCGCAAGAGCGAGTGGTACGATCGCTGGCGCTTCGATTATCGTCTTTACCGTCCGATCCTCACCTTCGCACGGGAAAACCGGATTCCGGTGCTGGCGCTCAACGTCCCGCGGGAGCTGACCAGTAAGGTCTCACAATCCGGAATGGAGTCGTTGACGCCGGAGGAACGAAGCCGGCTCCCGGCGGAGATCGACCGTTCCGACGCCGCCTACCTGGAACGCCTGGAGAGGATCTTCCAGCAGCATCCGAACGCCGATAAGCAGAACTTCGAACGTTTCCTCCAGGTACAACTGTTGTGGGACGAGGGGATGGCGCAACGGGTTGCCGACTACCTGCAGCAGGGACAGGGCCGCCACATGGTGGTGCTGGCGGGAGGCGGACATATCATCTATGGATCGGGGATCCCGAACCGTGTCACCCGCCGGATCGCGGCCTCCCGCTCCATCGTGATGTTGGACAACGGCGGTCCGGTGGAGCCGGGGAGCGCCGATTTTCTGCTGTATCCGCCTCCGGCGACCCTGCCGCCCGGCGGGCTGATGGGCATCCTGATGGACGATAGTCCGGAGGGTGTGACGGTCAACGGGGTGGCCCCCGGCAGCGCGGCCGAAAAGGCCGGGGTGCAAAAGGATGACCTGATCCGTGCCATCGACGGCACGGCGGTGTCTACCGCGGCTGACGTCAAGATCGCTTTGCTGGACCGCAAGCCGGGCGAAACCCTCCGGTTGTCAGTGCTGCGGGACCGCTTGCTGATGCCGGCAAAGGAGATCGAGCTGGAGTTGGTTCTGGGCGCGAAATAAAAGAGATCAACCGCAGCGCTTCCCCTGGCGTTCTTCACGTCTTGGCGAGAGTGTGTAACCTCTTCCGAAAATTTTTTTTCTTCCCGTTAACCCCATCCGTCCCGGTTGTTCGTATTCAGGAGTGGAATTACCGAACAACCTTGAGGAGAAAGGACGATGGGAACACGAAATATCCTGATAACGGCCGGACTGGTTTTACTGGTGGCGGCCTGCGCCGACGTGAATCGGCAACAGTCGGAGAGTGACAGCCACTCCACGGTCCAACCGATAGAGAAAGATGCGGCGGACCAGGAGGGCCGCCCCGAACCGGAGCTGTTGCTGCGGGAACGGAAGGTGAAGGAACTGAGCAGGAATGCACCGGTCGCGCCGGCCGCTATGGCCGTGCCGGGAGAGATGTATAGCGGCGATGCCCTGGCCGGTATCCGCTACGCCTCGCAACCCACCGACCGGGAGAACTACGGGAAGATCGATGACAATCCGGTGAAACGGGTGGCGGAGCAGCCGGTCTCCACCTTCAGTGCGGACGTGGATACCGGCTCCTACGCCAATCTGCGCCGTATCCTGAACGAGGGCCGCCTGCCGCCGGAGGATGCGGTGCGGGTGGAGGAGATGGTCAACTACTTCAGTTATAACGATCCAGCCCCGAACTCGCGCGGCACGCCGTTCCGGGTCACCACCGAGATGGGACCCAACCCCTGGAACTCCCGCACCCACCTGCTGCGCATCGGCATCAAGGCGTGGGAGCCGCAGCACAACCGGCGGCCCGCCGCCAACCTGGTGTTCCTGGTGGATGTCTCCGGTTCCATGGAGTCGGAAGATAAGCTGCCGTTGCTGAAACGCTCGTTGCGGATGTTGAGCAAACAGCTCACGGCGCAGGACCGGGTCACGCTGGTGGTTTATGCCGGCGCCTCCGGCGTGGTGCTGGAACCGACCCCGGGTAACCGGACCGCCTCTATCGAAGCGGCATTGAATCAACTCTCGGCGGGCGGTTCCACCCACGGCAGCGCCGGGATTGAACTCGCCTACGCCAAGGCGCGCGAGGCGTTTCTCCCGAACGGAATCAACCGGGTGATCCTGGCCACCGACGGGGACTTCAATGTGGGTACCGTCAATCACGAACGGCTGATGGATCTGATCGAAGAGAAACACCAGCAGGGCATCACCCTCACGACCCTCGGTTTTGGCCAGGGCAACTATAACGACTACCTGATGGAGCAGCTGGCCGACAAGGGCAACGGTAATTACGCCTATATCGATACCATCAACGAGGCGCAGAAGGTGCTGGTGGACGAACTCGGCGCCACCCTCGAAGTAATCGCCAAGGACGTGAAGGTGCAGATCGAGTGGAACCCCGCGGTGGTGGCGGAGTATCGCCTCATCGGCTACGAGAACCGTCTGCTGGCGCGGGAGGATTTCACCAACGACAAGATCGATGCGGGAGATATCGGCGCCGGCCACAGCGTCACTGCCCTCTACGAGATC
>JBNKCL010000084.1:0-11991 GCA_050287725.1 Sedimenticolaceae bacterium | reverse complement strand
CCGAACGGCATCAGCAGCATCGGCAGGGCCAGCGGCAGGGTCAAGAGAAGGGAAAAGAGCAGTTTGCTCCGTTCCCGGCGATTGAGCTGCCGCTCCTTCGCATCCAACTCCGCCTGACGCTCGGCGCTGCTCTGCAACGGCGTCGCCTCGAAGCCGGCCCGCTGCACCGCCGCCACCAGATCCGCCACCGTCACTGTTCCCTCCGGTAGCGTGACGGTAGCGCGTTCCATCGCCAGGTTCACGGTCGCCCGCTCCACCCCCGGCAGTTGCGACAACACCCGTTCCAGCCGGGCGGAACAGCTGGCGCAGGTCATGCCCCCGATCTGCAGTTCGATCGACTCCAGCGGCACGCTGAAACCGGCCCGCTGCACCGCAGCCGCCAGCCGCGCCACCCCGAGGCGGGCCGGATCGAAGGTAACATCGGCCCGCCCGGTGGCAAGCGAGACGCTGGCCGTATCCACTCCCTCCAGGCCGCTTAAGACTTTTTCCAGGCGAGCGGAACAGGCGGCGCAGGTCATCCCCTGCACCGGAAATTCAAGATGTTGATGCGATTCATGACCCATTGTCTTTGTCGTCACTCGCCTGCCTGGTTCTCAGAACCGGTTCGGAGAACCCTATAACATTACATCAAGTCGCTGCGCTCCGAATGCAACCCCATAAAATTCATGTACACTCCCATGCTAAACCACGAGCGCGTGACAACACCACGGTCCACAACAACGAGAATGAACTATCAAGGCCCCTTTCCCGCAGGAACCGAAGCGCAACGGATCGGCATCCTGCTGGTGAACCTCGGCAGTCCCGACTCCGCCGCCGCCTCCGATGTACGTCGGTATCTGGCGCAGTTCCTGAGCGATCCCCGGGTGGTGGAGATGCCGCGGCTGTTGTGGCGGACGATCCTGCACGGCGTCATTCTGCGCACCCGTCCGAAACGCTCCGCCGCCGCCTATCGCCGAATCTGGACCGAGGATGGAGCGCCGTTATTGGCGATCTCCCGACGCCAGGCCGAGGCCTTGCAGATCGCCCTGGCCCGGCAAGCACCCGGCAAGTTCCAGGTGGAACTGGCAATGCGCTACGGCGACCCGTCGATCTCGGACGGCCTGGAGCGCTTGCGGCAAGCAAACGCCCGCCAGGTGCTGATACTGCCGCTCTACCCGCAATACTCCGCCACCACCACCGGTTCCACCTTCGATGCGGTAACCGCGGTCCTGCAACGCTGGCGCTGGCTGCCGGAGTTGCGCTTCATCACGCACTATTACGACAACCCCGGTTATCTCGACGCCCTGGCCGCTTCGGTACGTACAGATTGGGAGCAACACGGCGAGCCGGAACGGCTGCTGATCTCCTTTCACGGGATCCCGGAACGCTACGCCAAACACGGGGACCCCTATCCCCAGGAGTGCATCACCACGGCACGCCTGCTGGCCCAACGGCTGGGCCTGGACAAGGATCGTTGGACCCTCTCCTTTCAGTCGCGCCTCGGACGCGAGAAGTGGCTACGCCCCTATACCGACGAGACCTTGCGGAAATGGGGCAGCGAGGGGTTGCGCAAAGTACACGTCCTTTGTCCCGGCTTCGCCGCCGACTGTCTCGAAACCCTGGAAGAGATCGCACACGAAAACCGCGAGCGCTTTCAACAGGCTGGCGGCGGCGAATACCACTACATCCCCGCCCTGAACGACTCCCCTCCCCACATCTCCGCCCTGACCGACCTCATCCTGCGCCATAGCTGGCGTTAGCAATCCCACAGATTTATTAAAGATTTTTCTTCCTCAACCGCCAATAGATAAAACCAGAAGCGTCTGCGGACATTCTTCCTCCCCAAGGAGCTTAACCACAGGGGGAAAACAAAAAAATATTTCCGCAACGCTCAAATCCCGGACCCGACGGCCGACTCTCGCAGGATGCATCCGATGGCGAATATCATCATCGCCGATCAAGAGTCGAGGGTGCGCTGTTTGTTACTCCCTGAGGAGATGTAGGAATGATGAAGCCCAGTATCCTGAGAAAACTCTTTCTCTCCTATCTTGCCTTCGGCCTGATGATGGGGCTGATCTTCCCGTTTTATGCAACCATGTTCGTGGAGTGGCATCCGGGCGCCAAACTCTGGTTCACCACCGGCTGTATCGTTGCCGGTCTCTCCATCGGCCTGATCAACTACTGGCTCTGCAAACAGATCCTGCTGCGTCGACTGAAACAGATCTCGCTCGTGGCGCAGGCCATCAGTAACCACGACATCTCCCACGACTGCTCACTCAAAAGCGAGGACCTGGTGGGAGAGATCATTACCAGTTTCAATCAGATGACCGCCAACCTGCGGCATATGATCGGCCGCATCGGCGCATCCGCCGTGCAATTGAAAGAACAAACTCAACGGTTGGCCAGCGTCTGCGATTCGAGCATGGAAGGTGCGGCCCGGCAACAGACGGAAACGGAACATGTGGCGCAGGTAATCGACGAATTCAGTGACACCGTGCGGCAGATTGCGGAATCGGCCTCGGAAAACGCGGCCTTGACGGATGATGCCGACGGCAAGGCGCGCGAAGGGGCGCTGATCGCTTCCGAGGCGATCGGATCCATCTCCCATCTCTCCACCAGTATCCACGGTGCAGCGGACGTAATCCGCGAGTTGGAGGAGAAAAGCGAGAGCATCGGCGGGGTACTGGACGTGATTCGCAGCATCGCCGAACAGACCAATCTGTTGGCCCTGAATGCCGCCATCGAAGCGGCGCGCGCCGGGGAACAGGGACGCGGCTTCGCGGTGGTGGCCGATGAAGTGCGGACCCTGGCCACCCGCACTCAGCAATCTACCGGCGAGATTGAAACCATCATCAGCCAGCTACAACAGGGCTCCGGAAACGCCGTGCAGGCGATGGAAGGTGCGCGCAGCCAGGCCGAGAGTACCGAAGAGAAATTCGAGCACGCAGCGGAATTGTTAGCCGAGATCTCGGGTGCCATTCGTGGCATCACGGAACGGAATCGCTCGTTTGCCGAGACCGCTTCCTTTCAGAGCTCCATGGTCAATGACGTGAGCCGACATGTGCAATCCATCAATGCGGTCAGCGTTCAGATGGCAGAGGGTTCCGAGCAGATCGTTTCCGCCACCCGCGGATTAGGCATACAGGCGGGGGAACTGAAGGAGCTGGTGGAACAGTTCAAGCATTCGTGAACTCCGCTACCGCCGCCAGAAAGGCCTGGCGGCGCTGCGGATCGTTGATCCCGGCCTCATCCTCCAACGGCAGTTGCGGATAATGCTCCTGCAAAACCCGAACAAACAGCCCGGAGACGGTCATGCGGAGCGTGCCCGTCTCATCGTACAACGGGGTGGTGTTCAAGCCGCAACTGGGGGAACGTGCCTTGCAGACAAAGCCGGAGAGACGAGCCAGTTCCGGCATGGCCCAACGGGCGGCCGCCTCAAGCTGCTCGGTGACATCCAGCGAACTCTCCTCCACCCCCAAGGCCCGGGGCCGGGCCGGGTCGCCCACCAGTTGCACCGGCGGGCGCGGGATGCCCAAGCCGGCCAACACCTCGGGGCAGACCGGGAACAGCTCGTAATCGCGGGCCAAGCGTTCGCAGAGGAAGCGGTCCCGTTTGTCACCGCCGTCGTAACGCACCGGCTCACCCAACAGGCAGGCGCTCACCCCGATTACCGGCCGGTCCGCCATAATTGTCACCGGCGCGGCCGCCGGGACCTCACTTCCGGGTGCCCGGATTCCGCCGTTTGGCCGCCACCCGCAACCGCAAGGCGTTGAGTTTGATGAAGCCCTCGGCATCCTTCTGATTGAAGGCGCCGGCATCGTCCTCGAAGGTGGCGATGGAGGTATCGAACAGGCTGTGGCTGTCGGACCGACGGCCCGCCACATAAACGTTGCCCTTGTAGAGCTTCATGCGCACCACCCCGTTGACCACCTCCTGGGTCTTGTCGATCAGCGCCTGCAACGCCTCCCGCTCGGGACTCCACCAGTAACCGTTGTAGACCATCTCCGCATAGCGCGGCATCAGGTCATCCTTCAGGTGAGCCGACTCCCGATCCAGGGTGAGCGACTCTATGGCGCGGTGCGCCCGCAACATGATGGTGCCGCCGGGGGTCTCGTAGCAGCCGCGCGACTTCATCCCCACGTAACGGTTCTCCACGATATCGTCCCGGCCGATGCCGTTCTCACCGCCCAGCCGATTCAGGGTCGCCAACACCGTGGCGGGACTCATGGGCTGGCCGTCGATGGCGACGATATCGCCCCGCTCGAAGGTCAATTCCACATAGGTGGGCCGGTCCGGCGCCCGTTCGGGAGAGACGCTCCAGCGCCACATATCCTCTTCCGGCTCCGCCCAGGGGTCCTCCAGCACGTCCCCTTCATAGGAGATATGCAACAGATTGGCGTCCATGGAGTAGGGCGACTTCTTTCCCTGCTTGGCGAAATCCACCGGGATGCCGTGGGTCTCGGCATAGCGCATCAGCTTCTCGCGGGAGTTGAGGTCCCACTCCCGCCAGGGCGCGATGATCTTGATATCGGGCTTCAGAGCATAGGCGCCCAACTCGAAGCGCACCTGGTCGTTGCCCTTGCCGGTGGCGCCGTGGGAAATGGCGTCGGCGCCGGTTTCGATCGCAATCTCCACCAACCGCTTGGCGATCAGCGGCCGGGCGATGGAGGTACCGAGCAGATACTCCCCCTCGTAGACCGCATTGGCGCGGAACATCGGGAACACGAAATCGCGCACGAACTCCTCGCGCAGATCATCGATGAAGATCTCCTTCACCCCCATCTGCTCGGCCTTGCGGCGGGCCGGCTCCAGCTCCTCTCCCTGACCGATATCGGCGGTAAAGGTGACCACCTCGCAATGATAGGTGTCCTGCAGCCATTTGAGGATGATGGAGGTGTCCAGGCCGCCGGAATAGGCCAGCACGACCTTGTTAACACTCGACTCTGACATGGGTTCGCTCCCGTTCAATCCGTCGGCAGACGGTGCCGTTCAATCAAAGCGGCGCATTATAGCGCAGACAGGAGGGGAGCTACGAGAGGGACGGCGACAGACCGATGAGCTTCCGAGCCACACCCCCCGTCGGCCGTCTCCTGTCTGCCGATCTTACTTCCGCCCTTGCCGGCGCCAATGATCCACGATGGCGTCCACGTCCAGATCGTCGGGGCCCTCCCGCCACTGGGTATAAAAATCGATATCGTCGCTGTTGGGCGCGGGATTGGGACGACGCATCTGGAAGCGGGTCAGAACCGGCGAGGCCTCACCCAATGCCACCGCCTCACCCCGGCCGAGCGAGGAGAGGATATCGACCAGATCCCCTTCCGAATCGGGTACCAAGTCCCGGATATATTGCTGATCGTCCGGGTTGGTGACCCGGAAACAGAGAAAGCTGCCGCATTGCGCCAGCACCGTCTCCGACAGCTCGTGCGGCCGCTGGCTCACCACCGCCAATCCCACGCCGTATTTTCTCCCCTCTTTCGCGATCCGCTCCATGGAACGGCGCGTCCCCTCGTACTGGGTGCCGCCGGCGCGTGGAATGTAGGCGTGCGCCTCTTCGCACACCAGCAGGATGGGAAACTGCCGGGAGTAGGGGTTCCAGTAGTTGAACTCGAACGCCAGTCGTCCGATCTGGGCCGACACGGTGGGACGCACATCAAACGGCACTGAACTGAAATCGATCACCGTCACCTGGCGCCGGGGCTCCTTCAGCCCCACAAACTCCCGCAGCAGGTCCGATAAACTTGCCGAAGATGTACGCCGTTTCGGCTTAAACAGGAAATCGTAGCGTACGTCGTTGAGACGGCTTTGCAACTTGATCAGGAATTCGTCGAACTGTCCGAACAGCGGCCCCTTTACCTTACCGAAATCGGTGGTCTGTTCGTTGGCTCGCTTGAAGTGGTGGTACAGCTCCGGCAGGGGAAAATAGACCGGGGAGTCGATCGAGATCAGGTCCGGCTCGATCTCGGGGTTCGCTTTTTTGCGCAGGGTATGAATCACCTCACGCAGAAACGCCATTTGGATAGTGGCGTTCTCTTCGCTGCGGTCCACCAGCAGATCCACCAGTTCCGCGTAGGTAAGCAACCAATAGGGAATCTCCAGATCCCGCGCATCGATGGCCTGAACAACCTCATCTTTGAAGGCGCAACGCTGCACCCCGTCCTGTCCGGTCCAGATATACTCGCCGTGCAGATCGAGCACGATGATGTGCGCCTTGGGCATGATCGACACCGCCCGCTGGATCAGGGTGGTCACACCCCAGGACTTACCGGAACCAGACTGCCCCAGGATCGCCAGATGACGGCCGAACATCACGGCCGGATCGAGATAGACCCGCATGGAAGGGTGCGCGGGGAGATGTCCCAGATCGAATCCCATGGCGCGATAGCGTTCGAACATCGCTCCGATGTCGCCGCTGCCCATGGCATGGAGTTCGGCACCCGGGGTGGGATAACGGGCAATCCCGCGGGAAAAGCGGCCCTCCTGATCCAACTCACCGACCGGAATCAACGAGATGACCCCCTGTCCGCCGGTACCCTCCGAACGGGCCCGCGACACCATTCCGATCAGTTCGATTCCTCCCTGTTTGATCCTCATATAGGAGCCTACCTGCCCCACCAGCAACTCCTCCTTGCCGACGGTAATGGAGGAAAAACCCGCGCCATCGCTCTGATCCAGGGCGGCGATCATGCCGCTTTCCTGAACCTCAGTGATATGTCCCACTAATGTGCCGTGTTCGGTAGCCATAGAACCGTTCTCCCCCATAACAACCTACAGATTATCCGATAATAAACGGCGGAATTGCGAGCCGGCGCAAAGAACCGGGCCCTACCGCCTACGGCGCGGAGGCATCAGATCGGTGATCGTCCCCGTCGCCAACTCCGCCGCCAGACCGAGGGTCTCGTTCAGGGTCGGATGAGGGTGGATCGCATGTCCGAGTTCTTCGGCCGTGGCCCCCTGTTCCAACGCCAGTACCGCCTCTCCGATCAGCTCACCCGCATGATGCCCGACAATCCCCACCCCGAGGATGCGTCCGCTCCCCGGCTCCAACAGTAGCTTCGTACTGCCCTCCTCATGACCGATCCCGATGGCGCGACCGCTGGCGGCCCAGGGGAATGCCGTCTTTTCATAGGCGATCCCCTCCTGTTTGGCGCGCGTCTCGGTCAACCCCACCCATGCCACCTCGGGAGCGGTATAGGCGACCGCCGGGATGTTCTGCGCCGGAAAAGAGACCGCATGACCGGCAATCGCCTCGGCCGCCACTTTCGCCTCGTGGGTCGCCTTGTGGGCGAGCATCGGTCCGCCGGTCACATCTCCCACCGCAAAGATATGAGGCACGTTGGTGCGCCGCTGTCCGTCCACCGGGATAAATCCATGTTCATCCACCGCCACTCCCGCGCGTTCGGCATCCACCCGGTCACCGTTGGGGTTGCGCCCCACCGCCACCAGGATCCGATCGTAGCGCTCCGACTCAGGCGCCCCTTCCCCCTCAAACTTTGCATACAAGCCGTCCGGCCGCGCCTGGATCTCCCGTACCTTGGTGGAAAGCAGAATGCGATTGCAGCTCTTTGCGAGCTTCTTCTGCAACGGCCGCACGAGGTCTGCGTCGCAGCCCGGGATCAAACTTGGCATCCACTCCACGATGTCGATGGCGGAACCGAGGGCGGAGTAGAGGGTGCCCATCTCCAGACCGATAATGCCGCCGCCGACGATGAGCATGCGCTCCGGAACCTCGGTCAGCGCCAGGGCTCCGGTGGAATCGATCAGGCGCGGGTCGTCATAGGGGAATCCGGGAATCCGGGTGGGACGGGAGCCGCAGGCGATGACGGCGTGCCGAAACGAGACGATCCAGATCCCTGCCGCGGTCTCCACCGCCAGTTGATGGGGGCCGGTGAAACGTCCTTCTCCCTGCACCACCTCCACCTTGCGCTGCTTTGCCAGTTGCGTCAATCCGGCGGTAAGCTTGCCCACCACCTGCTCCTTGCCGGCGCGCAACCGTTCCAGATCCACCATGGGCGGGGGAAACGCCACCCCCATCCGTTCCAGCGCAGCCGCCTCGTTGATCACCGCGGCGGCGTGCAGCAGTGTCTTTGAGGGGATACACCCTACGTTGAGGCAGACTCCGCCCAAGGTGGGGTAGCGCTCCACCAGCACCGTCTTGAGGCCCAGATCCGCGGCCCGGAACGCGGCCGTGTAGCCGCCGGGCCCGCCGCCCAACACCACCACATCCACCGCTTCCCGCTCTGCGGAACCCAAAACCGCCTCGCTCATCTTCTCTCCTCGTCAAACCGTCCGGCACCAACCGCAATCTCGGATTGCATCCGCTCGATTATAGGATATTGAAAATCCACACCCCGGTCGAACCGGGAGTCGTTGCGCCGCAGGCCAAGCGCCGCTCTCGCACAGCCGCTCCGGCCATCCAGGACCAAAAAAAAGCCCCTTGGCGAAGGGGCTCTCTTCAAAATTGTCAGCGAACGCTGTTACTGGTCACTCTGTTCGGACTCCTGCCAATTCTCATCGTCAAACTCCTCATCCGGAGGATTGCCGTCATGAACCGCATTCTGACGCTTCTGGAGATAGGAATCGCGAATAAACTCGTACTTGTCCAGGGCCGCCTCTTCCACCACCCTGCTGGCACCCAACAGATCGGCCCGTTTATCGATACCGCGCAGAACAATCAAACCGTTGCGCGCCCGCGTGGGATCGACATAGGTCACCGGATCGGTATACCAATCGACTACCAGACCGATGGTGTCACGTCCGTCGCTGGGACCGAGTACCGGCAACACGATATAGGGACCCGGCCCCACGCCCCAGGCCCCGAGGGTTTGGCCGAAATCTTCGCCGTGCTTCTCCAGATTCATGTTACTGGCGACATCGAAGAAACCGAGGACACCCACGGTCGAGTTCACCAATACACGACTGACATCAGACGCCGCCCGCTTCAGCTTGAACTGCAGCAGATTGTTGATGGCCGAACCGACATCGCTCAGATTACTGAAGAAGTTCGTGACGCCGCGGTCCACCGGACTCGGCATAATGGCCCGATACCCTTTGGCTACCGGCTTGATCAGGATTCGATCCAGGGTATCGTTAAATTCGTACACCACCCGATTGAACGGCTCGATCGGATCCCTCGGGTCGCGACCGTCACTGGTAGCGCAACCTGCGAGCACCACTACCGTAGTGACCAGGAATAATCTGGCAAATCCAGAAATCTTTCCCTTCAGCATTGTTTTTATCCTTATTGACTCCCCGTAACGAAAACTCGGGCTATTCCGGCATACACCCCTCAAAACCTCTGTACGCAATCTACCATATCCGGGTCAAAAATTCATATAGAGACAAGGAGATAAAGCCCTACTCTTAGTACACTACTTCCACCTGATATCCCTGCTGTTGGAGCAGCCGCAGCACCCCTTTTTCGCCGGGAAGATGCAGCGCCCCCACTCCCACGAACAGCCGCCCCTCTCGCAACATCGGGAGCAACCGCTCCACCATGCGGCGATTGCGGTCGTCGATTAAGCGCTTCTGAAACGCCTGTTCCAATTCGGGATTTCCGGCGTCCGCGTACTTTTCGTTCACCTCCATCAACCGGGCGAGATCCCGTTCCAAGTAGGCTCCCAACAACTCCTCAAACATCATCGGCATCTCCGGCAGATAATTTAGGACATCCTTCAACATCTGCACCTGATCCGCTTCCGGCATCTCATCGAACAGGGACAGTTGTTCGTCCACCGTTTCCAGACCCACAACCTGTTTCCCGTTCACCCGGGCATAGCGCGCCAGCAGCAGGTCCAGGAACTCTCCGGTTTTCGTAGGCGGCATACTGAGTTCGGTCGCCACCACCCACACCTTATAACGCTTCAGCAGCATCTCGGGGATACGGTCGGCGGCAGCCGCCACCACCTGCCGGTAGAGCTCGGGACCCAAAACCTGCGGTAGCTCGCGGCCATCGGGAAAAACCATGCCGTTGGCCGCAGCCAGAAGGCTGGCCCCGTCCAACTTGAGCTCAAGCACCACCCGGTCGGCGTCTGCCAACGCTTTGCGAACCGGCGGCGCCAGCCGCACCACGCGTGGATCTTCGGAATGGATGGTGCCGAAAATATAACTGGGTGGTGATCCGGCTTGTTCCACCCGAAACAGAATCCCTCTTCCGAACAGGACCTCCGCCGCCCCGGTTTGCTGTAACGGCAGCACCAGTAGCAGAAACAAGCACCAATTTATCCATCCACGTGACTTTTTCATTCCTCAGTCTCCTTGCGCTCTCTCCGGGTCCGCGAATCTCGAATATATCAGTTCCCCGGAAATTCGAAAAAACCGCGTCCTTCCCGTATGCTGTTGCCTTATGAGCGAGATGAAATACAACCCGGCCATGGCACAACGTTTTCGTGGTTATCTACCGGTAGTGGTGGACGTAGAGACCGGGGGCTTTAATGCCAAAACCGACGCCCTGTTAGAGATCGCGGCGGTGATCCTCCGCATGGACGACGAAGGGATGCTGCACCCTGCGGAGAGCCACGCCTGCCACGTGCAACCGTTCCGGGGCGCCAACCTGGACCCCAAGGCGCTTGCATTCAATAAGATCGATCCGGATCACCCGTTCCGCATGGCAATCCCGGAGGAAGAGGCACTGAGAGGCATCGCCAAACCGATCCGCCACGCCATGAAAGAGAGCGGTTGCACCCGCGCCATTCTGGTGGGACACAACGCCTTCTTCGATCTCGGATTCATCAACGCAGCAGTGGAACGAACCGGCTACAAACGCAGCCCCTTCCACCCTTTCAGCACCTTCGACACGGTCTCGCTCGCCGGCCTTGCCTACGGCCAGACAGTCCTCTCCCGTGCGGTACAGGCCGCCGGCATCGAGTGGGACAACGGCGAAGCGCACTCGGCCATCTACGATGCCGAAAAGACCGCCCAACTCTTCTGCGCCATCGTCAATCTCTGGCGCGAAAACCTGCCGGAACTGTTCCCGCCCGACCCGGAATAGTTAAAACGGACGCGCCACACCCAGAACCGTCGTAAGCAAGCCCAGCACCAGGTTGGTGGCGATGATGCGGCGCATAAGCGTCATCTGCATCCCCGCCCGCGGGATATCCCCCTGTTCCAGAGCCGCCCCCAGACCCCGGTAGGGGACAAAATAGAGATAGACGAACAGCCCGATCATCACCAGTCCCGTCCCCTGCATCAGGTGCACGTGGAGTCCCGCTTTCCCGTGCCAGAGCCCGAGGAAGATTCCGTAGCCTGTCACCAGAAGCACACTCAGCGAGAGCCAGACCCAGGGGAAGAAGCGCCCCAAAATACCTCGCAGCAGCGGCAACCTCCGGGACGGCTCCAGCAACTGTTCCAGGGTGGGGCGCATGGCCATGTGGGCGAAGAATATCCCACCCACCCAGATCACGGTGGCCAGCAGGTGCAGGGTCAGGGCAATCGAGAGCATGGGTTCTCCTTTGGATACTGTTTTTTTTGCAGCCTAATGGACCGGGATTCGCTTTTCTACCTTGCTTGCGTAGTGGGTTTCGGGTTCTCGTTTTTCGGTCGGTTGGTTTGTTTGGTTCAGGTAATCAGTTTCGTGTCCGGTCTGATTCTTTAGTTTTTAAGTTCGGTAACTAGTTTCGCAGCCTACCAACCACGACGCTCTTTTTTTCTTTCCTTGCACAGGCTGCAAGCCCCTTTCTTTTGCTTGTCAGGCATATTCGTTGAGTTTCGGTAACTAGTTTCGCAGCCTACTACCTCCGATTCTTTTTTTCTTTCCTTACGCAGGCTGCAAGCCCCTTTCTTTTGCTTGCCCAAGAGAAAGGGGCGAAAGAAAAGGGCACCCGGTTCCTTGCCCCTGCGGGGTACCCTGCGCGCCTCGGAATTTCCGGGGCTCCCGCGACGGGCGGTCCCTCGCCCGCGCTGGAGGCGCCGCGTCCATGCGGCGCCCCTGCGGGCCTGATCCGGAAATCCCTGCGGTGCTCGGCTGCGTCAACGGGTAAGGGGTGATCTTTTCGATTTCAGTGGAAATCAAAAAGG
>JBNKCL010000083.1:0-16894 GCA_050287725.1 Sedimenticolaceae bacterium | reverse complement strand
GGCCGTTATCTGCAACACCTGCAAGGTCTGGCGGAGACCGAAAAACCGACGATGTTTGGTCACATCGACCGGATCAAACAAGCCGCTGATACGCTGGGACGCTGTTTCATCAAGGGGGTTGGCGAGGCGCAGCGGCTTTATCTACCTGTAGACGTCTCTTAAATTCAATTGAGTCTGATCGCTGCCTACCCGAGTAGTCTCGGGTAGGCACCGCCATGTCCGTGCTTCATCGAAGCGAGATCTAGAGCTCAGTTTTTTTCAACTTACGCCCTTCGTCTGAATGCGCTCAGGGAGCCAAATCGTCAACTGGCGACCTGTTAGGTGTTGTGTGATATATAATCATGAAGCTAAATCTTGGGTGTCCCATTTCTTCCTGGTCTTGGATGTCCCATTTCTTCCTGGATTATAATCTGAAAAACCAGGGTCAGAGAATAATTTCCTCTAAATATTCGTCTTCACTAAAATGCGGTTATTGCGCGGTCGGGAATGAGTATATTAGGAAAAAATTGTTCTCTGCCCCCGGTTTTGGAGACGGCTAATGGGTGACCCCACTTGTCTTCTTTTCCCCTCTAATTTTTAGCATCAAAATCATTGGTATAATCACAGCTAAATACTCAACCAGAAGGAACCATCTAATATCAATACCAGAACAAATAACAACTAAAAAGTTTACTAGCACAAACGATGTTAGTAAAAGTGTGCTGAGTAATAAACGGTCTTTCCCCACAACGAATTTCAATATTACCCAGCCCGCAATAATCCCGTATAATAGGTTGACAGCAGGGTTTAGCCACTCTATAGAGATAATTAAGGCTTTTTGCTGAATCCATTCATGGCTCATTAATAGTACATGTACAGCAACCGCTTGAATATAAACTATATGATAACCTGACAAGCAGCCAATAATAATGACAATAAGATATTTTCCAAACTTAATATTTGACATACTATCTCCAGCTAGGTATCAAGCAATTACTTTTTTGGGTGCGACGAACCAGGCCTATTGCTATTCTAATCTTTCGTTTTTCTAAAATCGGCTCGCAAAAAGTTAGTTTCTCTCTTGCCCTCAAAAGACAGCATGTTCCCTAAAAACCAGGGTCAGAGAACAATTTCTTCTAATGTTCGGCTTCACTGAAATGCGGCACAGTGCAGTCGGGAATGAGTATATAGGGAAAATAGCTCTCTTAGCCCGGATTTGACCCAGTGCACACGAAACCACCAAAGTTTAAGGTATATTCGAAAGCCGTATCTAGAATCCGGTTTCCGCGCGGGTAAAGAGACGCCAGTTTCTTGAGTTATGTCTTTTTTAGAATCTATCCCTAACATATAGAAATTACACATAATAATCGTATGATTCCTAAATGTGGGCTAGGTCATACTGACTACACCGGGAACTTCCGTATCAGTCACTGACTCAAACCCCTCTATATTGAGAATGCGGCAAAATAGTGTTACCCACGCCCGGTTTCGTTGGAACTCCATCACATTTTACCAGGTTGTTAAGCCCGTCCAGGACCTTTTGGGGGATTCGTCACACCCGTTTTCCGGCATCTCTACCACATTGTTACTTACGTCATTCGGAAAGCGATTGTTTTTCAAGTGACGATCCTGGAGACGAAGTAGAGGGTCTTGGTGATGAAAGCATTATTCGGGTTCTATATGGCGATTCCAATCGGCATGCTGGCGTTCAATACGCAAGCTGCGGATGACGCTCATTCCACGGGACAGGGATCGTCATGGCTCTACATGGAACAGAGTAATGGAATGATTACCAACATTCCGGCCGCTGGGAATCAGGAGTTGATCGAATCGGTGAAGGGATTGCAGCAGAAGCTTGCTGATCGGAAGGAACAACTCGCGATAAAGGTACAAGATACAAAGCTCAAAGCAAAAGACGCATGGATTACGGCCATCATGCCGGGTGGGCTGCTTTATGCCTCCTACCGGGTAGCCAGCCATAACCATGCAAAAACGGAACTCGCGCAAGTGGGATATCGCATAGAAGAGTTGACGCAGGACGTGGTAAGGCTTACCGATGTGGTAAATGACTCACGGGTGGCGATGCTGTACTGATGGCAATGTGAGTGGTTGAAAAAGGCTTCGGCCTGATAAGCAAAATGCGAAAGGCTCCTTGAGGGGCCTTTCGTATTTTTGTATGGGAAAAGGCGCGAGGAAGGTTATGCAGTAAGTAGGCTGGAAGCACCCGCCTCGCGCCATCCCGCCGAACGGTTAGTTACAGACGGCGGCTTTCTGCTCGACTCCGTCCGGACCACCTTCAAATTCATATTTAAAAAGACCCGGCGCCCCCCAGTTATCCGTGACCAGCATCCCCTTGACGCCCCTTGCTCCCGGTGCGCTGGAGAAGTCGAAGCGTATCTTGCAGGACGTCATGGTACACATGAAGTACCAGGGGCCTTTGATTGGTGAGTTAATCTCCTTGAAGGCTGGGCCAACGGAGGCCCATTTCACGGTCGCGGTTCCTTCCGCCGTTTTTGTGTCTTCACTGACGACCACCTTGATATTCAGAATTGGGGCGCCAACGATCCCTTTTTCAAGAGAGGTCTCGTAGCAGGCGCGGAAGGCGTTTACGCCTTTTGTCGCCTCCTCGGATTGCTCAGATGAAGCCGCAGTTGCAACGTTGGCGGAGAGAAGCAGAATAAACGATACGGTAATACTTTTTACTGCTTTGTTCATAATGTGACACTCCTGTCATGATTGTCCATATTAGTGCTTTGTACCGCCTCGAATGGATTGGCGGCGAATGCAACTCTATTTCGAAATGGTGCTTGCTGTCCAGTCCATTAGTTGTCGTCAGAAAATATACCGGGCTTATTTTGAAGGCGGATATAAATTACTAGTTCGGCTACGTCTGTTCCGGCAACCGGCGGTTTGCCACTACCGTCACCACACCGGCCAGTGCCAATAGGCCTATACCGGTCCACAGATTGTTGAGCAGATCCGGCTTCGCCAGCAGCACCAACCCGAGACCTAACATCATCGTTCCGGAGAGCAGTTTCAGCAAACGGCCCTCTTTCAGGGTCAATTTTCTTCCGCCCAGGGTGATGACGAAAGCAATAACAATCAACAGCAGCGGAATGATATAGATGAGGTTGTAGAGCAACAGGTAGAGATAATATTCAACGTTATCAAGGTGCCGCAGGGTCAGCACGCGGGTATAGACCATCGGGAAGCCGGCGGTGCAGAGCAGTTCATAACTGTTTGCCGCAATGGCAAGCAATACGGTTCCCAGCAGCAGCACCGGCAGCCGTTCCGCGGACAGCAGGTTGCGCATACGACCAAATAGCTTCGGCTTGGCGCTTTCCGGGATCGACAATGACGGACCGTGTAGTGCAAGCCAGAAATCTTTGATGCCGAACAGGCCGATCGCAATCGCCAGTAACCCGGCCGCCAGATTGATCCACCTTAGTGTGCCGACGACCAGAAACAGGTTCAGCCAGGCGGCCATAAAGACGAAATAGAGCGTTCCGGAAACCAGGACAAAGGTGCCGCCCACCAGCAACATTCGGCGGCGGGAACGGGTGTTTACCAGCAAGCTGAGCAGAAACAGCAGTACGAAGAAAGCGCATGGGTTGAAGGCATCCAGACCGGCGATGACCAGGGTGAACAGCGGCAGCGAATAGTCATCGGCATGGATGCCGCCCGGTAGTGAGGTGTCCGCTTCCGGGGTATCGGCTAATTTTTCATCGCGGCAGGCTTCGGCGGTTTGCAGCAGGGTCCGGTGCATATCTCCCGTCTTGTCCCAGCCGACGAACATCCGGCCGCAGATGAAAAAACCGGGTACCGAGTGCGCCTCCCGGCCGAGCGCAGCGGCCATCTCCTGATAGCGATGCGACTGCTCGCGGTCGTCGATGATGTTGCCTGAATGCAGAACCAGCCAGGGATTGTCCTGTGCCATGGCCTCGATCACGGGCCGTGCTTCCCGGCAATGGGGGCAGGTGGGAGACCAGAAAAAGTAGAGATGGACCTGATTCGCGCCGTTCTCCCCTCGGGTCAGCCATAGGGGTTCCTGTGCTGATAGCAGCGGCGCCGCCAGGCAGAACAGCAGTCCGCAGAGGAGGGCGGGTACCCGGAAACGGAAACGCATTATAATGTTGTCCTATGCTGAAAACAGATCGTGAGGATCAAAAAAGCCGAGCGCGTATGACGCGGCCCGGAGAACCGGACCATTTGCTCCTGCAATGGCACATCACGGATCAATGTAATCTCCGTTGCCGTCACTGTTACCAGGAGGATTATAAAGAGAGTGGTCCGGAGTTCCAGCACCTTCTTGGGATTCTCGATCAGTACGAAATCCTGTTGTCCTCTCTCGGCGGGTCCGGCAGGGGAACCCGCGGCCAGATCAATATTACCGGCGGTGAGCCCTTTGTCCGGAATGATTTCCTGCAGTTGTTGCAGGAGATTCGCGGCCGGGGTATCCCGTTTGCCATCCTGACCAACGGCACCCTGATCGATCGGGACATGGCGCGTTTTCTCAAGGCGCTTGCGCCGCGCTTTATCCAGCTAAGCCTGGAAGGTGCGCAGGAGCGGCATGACGCCATTCGCGGGGAAGGGAATTATGCGCGGGTTGTTAAGACGCTGGGATTCCTGAAAAAGGCCGGGATCAACACCGTGGTTTCATTTACCGCGCAGCGGGAAAATTTCCGCGATTTCCCGGTTGTTGCCGATCTCTGCCGACGGCACGGAGTCGCGCGGCTTTGGTCCGACCGATTGATCCCGCCGGGCGCCGAAAACCGGGACGCAGCAAACACGCTTTCGCCGGGGGAGGCTCGTGAGTTTTTCTCGATCATGGCGACTGCCTCCGGAGGGCAGGGGTCCAAACGAAAAAGCGGAATCGCCATGCATCGAGCCCTCCAGTTTCTGGCGACCGGAGAGAAGCCGTATCGTTGCAATGCCGGCTATGGCCTGATTACCGTCATGCCCGATGGCACGGTGCTTCCGTGTCGGCGTATGCCGATTCCTGTCGGAAACCTGTTTCATACCTCACTGGCGAAAATCTATCGCCAGTCGGAGATGTTACAGAATCTGCGGGACCCAACCCATGTTTGCAGTGGCTGCGAGTCCTGCGTGCATGCAAGGGGATGCAACGGCGGCCTTCGTTGTTTGGCGTACGCTCTGACCGGAGATCCGTTCAGGGCCGACCCCGGTTGCTGGCTTGCTTCACAGGCCGGTTAGAGAGTATCGGGAATGCCCGGATAGATGTTATCCGCCACAGCCGCCGCAGCCTCCGCAACCGCCGCCGCAGCCGCCACCTCCACCGCATCCGATGCCGCACCCTCCCGACCCCTGTGATTGGAAGCTGTCGAATCGCAGGAAATAAAGAAAGCCTCCGATGATCATTGCGATAAACAGGATGCCGAATTTATGCATTTCATGACTGTATCCCCAAATCAGGCGGTAGATGCAAAGCGATTCAAATATCAAAAACCCGATCACCCGGATCTGGTCGAGGTCCAGCAAGAAACGCCGTATCAAGTAAGAACCGATAAAAGTCACCAAAAAGATCTTAATGATAAAGGAGAGGAAGCTTGGGCCGTCCAGTGAATTGCTGTAGTTCGCTCCCTGGATCAAGATGGCGAGTACAATCGGCACGGATACAATGATGAGCCAATTCCGGAGACGGGTATGGTTCTCAACAATGGTCGTATTGCTGAGCAGCGGTCTTCCCTCGGTGGGAGCCGGCAGGGCGTCCTGAAACTCGAAGGAGGAACCGCATCCTTCACACTCAAAAGTTTTGAAGACCGACGTCGACTTCGGGACCGGCATCTCCTGCAGGCAAACGGGGCAGCGTATGGTATAGGCGTCACTCATTCGGATAGCCAGGCGAGGGTTCTGTCCAGCAATGTGAAAAGCTTGCTATGCAACTGAAAAAGCTCGCCGTCGGTCAACATCACTCTTTTTTCCCTGAGCGCGAGGAGATCCTTCAGCACCAGTGCGGAATCTCCCAGATGCTCGGTCAGCAGGGAGACTCTGCCGGCGAAGCCTTCCTCAACCGCAATTCCGCGCACCCGAAGCGCGGTAGTGATATCGGTGAATACCTGCGGCACAATGCCTACCAGATACTCGAGATAGCGCTGACGATCATGGCTTAGGGTGATATGTGCGCGCACCACGCGCAAGCGAAGATTCCGCAGGGCCTGCTCGGTCAGGAAATGCAGGATTTTTTCGTCGATGGTCAGATTCTGTAAAGGATCCTCGCCGTGCAGGACGCGGTAATGACGCCGGATGCTGCAGAATTTGATGGCGAACGCCTCGAAGCTTCTTTCCATACCGATTCTACTGATAACGAAAGGCGCAACCTTGACCTTTCTTCTCAGGATCTTGGCGATTTCGCGGTGGGCGGCGGGAGTTGATTCGTTCAGTATGATGAGCAGGTTGAGATCGGAGACTCCGTCAATGAAATTGTCGCGCACCGCGCTGCCGTACAGGATGCAGGAGTATAAGTTTTCACCGAGCTTCTCGCGGAGATCGGATAATACGCCCGCCAGAGTCTCACGGGCTGTTGGAGGGAGATTCGGAAGTTCCATAGGAAACAGGGGCTCCAGGGGGTCGGTTTTTGCTTAATCCACCAGAAAGAATGTGATTGTGGTTACCACACGCACATCCTTTTCTATTTTCTCGGTATCGCCGTACTCTTCCCCGGCATCGCGTATGTAAAAACTGCCTTGCAACGCACTGCGAATGCCGCCGACGGTCACGCCCGCGTTTTCGGCAAATTCGTTCGCCGCGATCCGGGCGTTTCTGGTCGCTTCCTTCAACATGTCCGGTTTGATTTCATTCAGCCTGGTGAAATGGTATGCGGGTTTCCGGTTTTCGATATCCATGCCTTTGGCGATGAGCCTGTTCACTTTTGCGCGTGCCTGGGACACAAGCGATACCTTGTTGGTTTCCACGCTGACCGAGCCGGTCAAGGTGTGTTTTTGATCCACCAGTCGCTGGTTTTCGTCCCGGAACTCCTGGGAGGCGTAATTCAATACGTCGACCTTGATTTCGCTATCGTCAAAGCCGCTCTCCTTTAACAGGGAGACGATGGCGTTTTGATCGTTCTCGGATTGTTTATACAGTTCCGGAATATCGGCGCGGGTGTTGCCGGTATTGGTGAACACGATGGTCCAGTTCGCCCGGTCGGCGTTGACCCTTCTCTCCGCCAAGCCCTTGGCTTCGGCGGTATTCAGAGCGACTTTCGCGTTGTATAGGGTTTGGCTGACGAAATAACCGCCGGTAGAGATGCCTGCGGCCAGAAAGATACCGAGAAACAGCAGTCCTACGTGATCCTTGTTGCTCATGGTTCCCTCACAGTACTGATGGTTGGTCGGGCTAGTATGCTGAATTTGGAGCGCTTCTTCAAAACCTGCCTGCAGGCAGGGTGATTATGGACCCGCCCACACCCGGCGCAGCAAATTTTCTATTGTGCTACGGGGGGGAAGAGATAGGGTCGGGTGTGCGCCCGACGGCCTACGGAATTGACAACTTATTGATTCGCAATACTTATTCACTATTTTATTCCGCGAACCGGACATTTGGAGAGGGGGCGGGCGAAGCGGAACCTCCGCCGTGGCGGCGGCCGCGGGTTCGTCGGAGCCCGGTTTTCAGCGATACGGCCGGGGTATTTTCCCCTGGGGGGGATGGTATGATTCCTCTATATATAGCTACCTTGCGGAAATGAACGAATCCAGATGGCGTTGTCGGAATTTGTAAATACCCTGGGCCAGGATCTGCTTCGGCGGTACGGAGAGCGGGTGCATAAGGTCGCCGTCAACGCCGGCATGACCTGTCCGAACCGCGACGGCAGCAAGGGGCAGGGTGGATGCACCTTCTGCAACAACGTCTCCTTCAGTCCTAACGCCCGGCAGGAGCCCCAGGTGATCGCGCAGCTGGCGGCGGGACGGCGAGTGGTGGCGAAACGCACCGGCGCGCGCAAACTACTGGCCTACTTTCAGGCCTACACCAACACCTATGCCGATGTGGCCCAGCTTGCGGCGCTGTATGAACAGGCGCTGCAGGAGCCGGACGTGGTGGGGCTGTCCATCGGGACCCGGCCCGACTGCGTTCCGCCGGAGGTGCTGGATCTGTTGGCGGGGTATCAGGATCGCGGCTGTGAGGTGTGGCTGGAGCTGGGGTTGCAGTCCGCCTTCGACGAGACGCTGGAACGGATCAATCGCGGCCACGGGTTTGCCGAGTATCGGAATGCGGTCCGGGCGGCCCGCACCCGGGGGTTGAAGGTGTGCACCCATCTGATTGTGGGGCTGCCGGGGGAGGGGCGGGTACACCCCCGGATGTCGCTGGAGCGGGTGCTGGATCTGGGGGTGGACGGCCTGAAGCTGCATCCGCTGCATGTGGTGAAAGGGACCGCGCTGGCCAACGCCTGGCGGCGGGGGGAGTATCAGCCTCTGCACTTCGAGGAGTATCTGGCCACCGCCGCCGATCTGATCGAACGCACCCCGCGGGAGGTGATCTATCACCGCGTGACGGGAACCGCCGCACGCGCTATCCTTCTCGCCCCTGAGTGGTGTTCGCAGAAGTGGGCGGTCCTGAACGGTATCGAGGCGGAACTGCGCCGGCGCGGCAGTTCGCAAGGGGTGTTGGAGGGACTTCCGTGGAATGCGGATGCGCCTGCCCCGCGGGCCGGCGCCCGGGAGCGTAAAACACCGGGCGGTTCGCCCCTGCGATTCGGTACTATTACGGTTCAAAGCAAGATCATCTGAAGTAAACCATGGAACTCGTCTGTCCTGCGGGCAATCTGCCCTCTCTCAAGGCCGCCGTGGATAACGGCGCCAATGCGGTCTATCTCGGTTTTCGGGACGATACCAACGCCCGCCATTTCGCCGGCCTGAATTTCGGACCGGACAAGGTGGCGGAGGGGATCGACTATGCCCGCAAACGGGGGGTACGGATCTTTCTGGCGCTGAACACCTATCCGCAACCCTCCGGCTGGCAACGTTGGCAGGAGGCCGTGGACCGGGCCGCGGAGCTGGGGGTGAACGCCCTGATCGCCGCCGACCTGGGGGTGCTGGATTATGCCTCCGACCGCTACCCCGATCTCAATCTGCATCTCTCGGTGCAGGGGTCGGCCACCAACTATGAGGCGCTGCGGTTCTACAAGGAGCGGTTCAACGTGCGGCGCGCGGTGTTGCCGCGGGTGCTGTCGCTGGATCAGGTGCGGCATGTGGTGGAGAACAGCCCGCTGGAGATTGAGGTGTTCGGTTTCGGCAGCCTGTGCGTCATGGTGGAGGGACGTTGCATCCTCTCCTCCTATGCCACCGGCCGCTCCCCCAACACCTACGGCGCCTGTTCCCCGGCCAGCCACGTGGAGTGGCGGGAGACGCCGGAGGGTCTGGAGACCCGGCTCGGCGGGGTGCTGATCGAGAAGGTGGGTAAGGGCGAGAACGCCGGTTATCCCACCCTCTGCAAGGGGCGGTTCGACGTGGGCGGCAATGTCTATCACGCCATCGAGGAGCCCACCAGTCTCAACACCCTGGAGGTGTTGCCGGGGTTGAAAGAAGCGGGGGTGGTGGCCATCAAGATTGAGGGACGCCAGCGCAGTCCGGTCTATGTGGCGCAGGTGACCCGGGTGTGGCGGGCGGCCATCGACGCCATGGAACGGGACCCGGAACACTTTCGGCCGCGGGCCGAATGGATCGCGGAGTTGGGCAAGGTCTCCGAAGGAACCCAAACGACGTTAGGTGCATACCATAGGCCATGGCAATAAAGGTTACCGCTTCTGCCGGGAATCTGTGGACGGTTTTTTGATATTCTCGCCAAGACGCAAAGAACGCCAAGGTGAGTGAAAAAGGGACTGAAAATTGGGTCGTTGAGGTTGCAGTATGCAGTCATCAATAGGCCTTCAGAAGAGAACAATTGATTTCTTGGCGCGCTTGGCGCCCTTGCGAGAAAACATCTTTTCCTGATTTGCGAATTTAGCTGACAGCCAAGGTTACGAAGTATGAGCAAACAGCCGAAACTCTCCCTGGGCCCGATTCTTTATTACTGGTCCCGCGACGATGTGCTGGAGTTTTACCGGCAGGCGGCGGAGTGGCCGGTGGATATCATCTACCTGGGCGAAACGGTCTGCTCCAAGCGCAACCTGATCAGCATGGACGACTGGTTCGAGATCGCCGGGCAACTCGAACAGGCGGGCAAGGAGGTGGTGCTCTCCACCCTGGCGTTGCTGGAGGCGGAGTCGGAACTGAAACGGCTGCGTCGCATCTGCGCCAACGACCGCTATGCGGTGGAGGCCAATGATATGGGCGCGGTACAGTTGCGGAAGGGCAAGCCCTTCGTCAGCGGGCACAGCGTCAACGTCTACAACGGCCGCACCCTGAAGGTGCTGGCGGAGCAGGGCCTGAAACGCTGGGTGCTGCCGGTGGAGCTCTCCTGGCAGACCCTGGCGGATATGCAGCGGGAGCGACCGGAAGGGGTGGAGACGGAGGTGTTCGCATTCGGGCGTCTGCCGCTCGCCTATTCGGCCCGTTGTTTCACCGCCCGCGCCCACAACCTTCCGAAGGACGACTGCCAGTACCGCTGCCTCGACTATCCGGACGGGCTGACACTCAAGGCCCAGGACGACAACCGGTTCCTGAATCTCAACGGCATCCAGACTCAGTCCGCGAGCACCTATAATCTGCTGTCGGAGATGGATCGCATGCGGGAACTGGAAGTGGACGTAATCCGCATCAGCCCGCAGTACCGCCATACCGGGCAGGTGGTGCAGATCTTCCATCGCTGCCTGCAAGGGGAAGAGACGGTGGAGCAGGGGATGGCTGCTTTGGAGCGGCTGTTACCCACCGGTTCCTGCGACGGCTACTGGCACGGCGAGGCCGGCATGGAGATGCGCGCCCGGGCCGCCGCCGAGGCCTTGGCCGACGGCTGAGCAGGCCACTCCCCCCTTTTCGACATTCGATCTTCCTATTGACGAAAAACCGGGCGTGGCAGTATAAGGTGCCACCGCCATCCGGCGTGTTGCGTTGCAGCGTGTTGCGTGATGCGTCTTATTACCTTCGACCCCTATCGCACCCTGGGCCTGCCGGGGGTCGTTCCCATGAAGCCCGAAGAGATGTTCCGTCGCCGTGCCGAACTGCAGGCGGCGGACTGGCTGCTTTTTCCCGAAGAGTGGCAACTCAACGCCCTGGTGTACGCCCTCCAGGCGCGGGTGTTTCCCAGTGTCTCCAGCTACCGCTTCGGACAGGACAAGATACAGTTCACCCGGGCCATGTGGGCGCTGTCGCCGGGGTCGATGCCGGAGACCCTGATCCTGCCCGCCGGTGAGCGGGGCATGGAACAGGCCCTGGAACAGTTTTCATTTCCGTTGGTGGTGAAACAGCCGCGCGCTTCCATGGGGTTGGGGGTGCATCTGGTGGAGGAGCGCGCGCAGTTGCGGCGGCTGGTGCAGGATCTCGATGTGCTCTATGTGCAGGAGTACCTGGAGATCGAGCGGGATCTGCGGGTGGTCTGGGTCGGGGATGCCGTGGTGACCGCCTACTGGCGGGTCGGAGGCGACGGTTTCCACCACAATATCTCCCGGGGCGGCAACGAGAGCTTTGACCATATCCCGGAGGAGCCGCTCCGGTTGGTGGAACGCACCGCGCGGGCGCTCGGGATCGATCACGGCGGTTTCGATCTCGCCCAGGCGGGTGGCCAGTGGCATTTCCTGGAACTGAATCTGCGGTTCGGAAATGCGGCGCTTACCCGGCGGGGGATTCGGGTCGAGGAGCGGATTCTGGAGTATCTGGAGGGCGCTAGCACCCCGCGGGGCAATCACCCCAGCCGGCCGCCGTTTCGGGCGGCCGGTTGAGGCGCTGTCTTAGAAGACCAGATTCATCATCACCATCATCACCACCAGGAACAACACCGTCATGACGCCGCCTGCCCGCATGAAATCGGGCACCCGGTAACCGGCGGGCCCCATGATCAGGGCGTTCACCTGATGGGTGGGGATGAGGAAGGAGTTGGAGGTGGCGATCGCCACGGTCAGGGCGTAGACCGCCGGGTCGGCTCCGACCCCGATGGCGATGTTGACCGCCAGCGGCACCAGCAACACCGTGGCGCCCACGTTGGACATCACCAGGGTGAAGAAGGTGGCCAGCGCCGCCACCGACGCCTGGATCACCCAGGCCGGCATCTCTCCCACCACCGAAAGGGTCTGGGTGGCGATCCATTTGGCGGTGCCGCTGGTTTCCACCGCCAGTCCCAACGGGATCAGGGAGGCGAGCAGGAACACCGTCTTCCAGGAGACCGCTTCATAGGCCTCCTCGATCTTGAGCACCCCCGAGAGGATCATCCCGACGGCGCCGGTCAGCAGCGCTACCGAAAGCCGGATGTCGGTGAACAGCACCATGAACAGGGCGATGCCGAAGAACAGGCCGGCCCACGCCACCTTCTGGGGTCGCAGCTCTTCATGCGGATACTCGGTGGTTACCACCACGAAGTTACGGTCCTGTTCCAGGCGGGCCAATGCCAGCCAGGTGGTGTGCACCACCAGGGTGTCACCGGCCTGCATCGGCAGGTCGCGGATACCGTCTCCTTCGCGCAGGGTTTCGCCGGCCCGGTGCAGCGCCACCATGGCGATGCCGTAGGTCTTGCGCATCCAGACATCGCGCGCGCTTTTGCCGATCAGTTGGGAACCGGGCGGAACCACCACCTCCGCGATACCCGCCTTGGTGGAAGACAACGCCTCCACGAAGGTCTTGATCTCGGATTGCAGTTCCAGCTTGTAGGTATCGACGAACGACAACAGGTGGGAGGGCGAGGCGAGGATACCGAGGACGGAACCGGCGGTAATGCCGGTATCGCGCGCCAGACCGCCGGGACCGACGCGGAAGTCGTCCGCGCCGCGGGCCACCGCGATCACCCGGATCCGGTGCTGGTGCTCGATATCGTGCAGCATCATCCCGACCAGCGGGCTGTCGTCCGGAACCACCACCTCGAACACCTCGTAGTCCAGGCCGTACACGTCCTGGAAGTAGCGGGTGGTATCACCGGCACTGGTGCCTTGACCCTTGGTGGTTTTGGGCAGGACGAACCTGCCCGCCAGTACGAAATAGGTGATGCCCACGGCTACCAGGACGAGTCCCACCGGGGTGACTGAGAACAGCGACCAGGTGTGCATCTGCTGGTCGACGGGCAGTGCCTTGTTGGAGGTGAGGATCAGGTCGTTGAGCAGGATCAGCGGACTGGAACCCACCATGGTTACGGTGCCCCCCAGGATGGCGCAGAATCCCATCGGCATCAGCAGGCGCGACATCGGGATGCTGGCGCGTGCCGAGATGCGGCTGACCACCGGCAGGAACAGCGCCGCCGCCCCCACGTTCTGCATGAAGGAGGAGATAAATCCTACCGTGCCGGAGATGATGGGGATGATGCGTCTCTCGGTGGTGCCGCCCACCTGCAGGATAAAGCTCGCCACCTTGCTCATGATTCCGGTCTTGTCCAGCCCGGCGCCGATAATCATCACGGCGATAATCGAAATCACCGCGTTACTGGCGAATCCGTCAAACAGATTCTTGTTGGGCACCAGTCCCTGCTCCAGCCCCATTACCGGCGCCAACAGGGTGGTAAGTCCCAGCAACACCATAATGGTGATGGCCGCCACGTCGACCCCCACCACCTCGAACGCGAACAGATAGATGGTGAACAGCAGGATGGCGCTGACCCACGCAATCTCGATGCTCGGTGCCACCGAGGCCAGCCACAACGCGGCTGCGACGAATGCTGCCAGCGGAATCAGATTACGCATGGAAAGCATCGACAGCGGTTTGGGGGATATAAGCTCCTCGCTGGTCGTGGAGGTGGGGCTGATCTCTGTCATACAGTCTCCTGTCGTATGCCCGAACCGCTTCTCTGGAACACAGGAAGCCGGGCGGCAATCAAAGGTATGTCGCCAAATGGTTTCAGTCGGTGCAGTGCAACGTGCTGTTGCTTAATAGGGTATAAAAACGGCGTAATGTCTCTTGCGGATCCCACGACTGCAGCTGGCGCTTTTTAACACAAATTTAACGAAGGATATCACATTCCTTCATTTCTTTGATCTCCCGGCGTCACGGGTTTGTTCTGTGGCGGGGGGCGCGCGCGGGTCACACCGCCGGGGAACCGCAGCGGCGTCGGGAAGGCAGGGTCGGGGGAGGCCGGGGCGCTCGGGTCGGTATCAGGCGAACCGGCCGAGGAGGGAGGTGGTGCCGTCCAGCAGCTTCAAGAACGGGCCCAGTCGGCCCTCCAGCTCCAGGGAGTCGAGGAAGTTTTTGACATAGAGTCCCAGCTCCGTATTCCCACCCAACCGGAGCCGGCGGTTGAAGAACAGGGTGTCGGGGTCCTCGCGGCGGGTGGCCATCAGCAGAAAGTCATAGATGGTGCCCTCGATGCTCAGGTCATGGGCGCCGTTGCCGGGGGCCGCCTTCAGGGCTCCGTTGCGAAGGGTGAGGAGGTAATCGATGCGGGCATCCTGTACCCGGATCAGCATCACCCGGCCTTCCAGGAAGTCCAATTCTCCGGCCGCCAGTTCCCGGGCGAAGATCCGGTTCAGCAGCGTCGCCAGGACGGTGCTGTGCGCTACCGGCGGAATCAATCCCAGCGGCAGGGCCAGGGGACGCGGCAAGAGGGGTGCCGGTCGCAGGTCGGTGGACGTTTTGGACATGGGCGGGTTCCTGAAACGTTGAGACTATACCTTACGAATTCTATCAAGAATCGCCCAGGGCGTCTTCCGGCAAGGGGCCTACGTCCGAGGTGGCGCCCTGAGCCGGGTGTTCCGGCGCCCGGTACCAGTTCAGTTTCTCCCGCAGCCGCACCACCTCGCCCACGATGATCAGGGTGGGGGGTTTGGGTTGTTCGCGCGCCACGATCTCCTCGATGGTGGCGAGGGTGCCCTCAAACACCCGCTGTTTCTCGGTGGTGCCCTGTTGGACCAAGGCGATAGGCATATTCGGCGAGACGCCGTGGTTGATCAGTTCGCGGCAGATCACCGGCAGACCGCGCAGTCCCATGTAGAACACCACGGTCTGATTCGGATGCGCCAGCTGTTTCCAGTTCAGGTTGATGCTGCCGTCCTTGAGGTGGCCGGTGACGAAGGTGACCGACTGGGCGTAATCCCGGTGGGTAAGCGGGATGCCGGTGTAGGCGGCGCACCCGGAGGCGGCGGTGACGGCGGGCACCACCTGGAACGGCACCCCTTCGGCCGCCAGGGTGTCGATCTCCTCGCCGCCGCGTCCGAAGATAAAGGGGTCGCCCCCCTTCAGTCGGACCACTCGGCGGCCCTGTTTCGCCAGTCTGGCCAGTAGCTGGTTGATCTCCTCCTGGCGCATGGCGTGGTGGTCCCGTTCCTTGCCCACGTAGATGCGATCGGCGTCCCGGCGGGTCATCTCCAGCAGCGGCTGCGCCACCAGGCGGTCGTAGACCACCACATCCGCCTGCTGCATCAGCCGCAGGGCGCGGAATGTCAGTAGATCGGGATCACCAGGGCCACCACCGACCAGATAGACCTCGCCTGTGGGGGATGGTTGTCCGGACTCTGCCAGGGCCTGCTGCATGGCGCTCTCTGCCTCATCCATGTGGCCTGAAAATACCCGCTCTGCGACCCCGCCACGTAGCACCTTTTCCCAAAATATACGGCGTTCTGACGGGGTATTAAATTTATCCTTAACCTGTTGCCGGAAGTTGCGCACAAACGCGGCCAAGCGGCCATAAGAGGCGGGTATCAATGCCTCCAGACGGGTGCGGATCAAGCGGGCCAGTACTGGTGACGCACCGCCGGTCGATACCGCCGCCACCACCGGAGAGCGGTCTATGATAGAGGGCATGATGAAGCTGCAGAGCTCTGGCTGATCGACCACATTTACCGGGAGACGTTGTGCCTTGGCCAGCTCCGAGATGTGGCTGTTTAGCCCACGGTCATCGGTGGCGGCAAAGACTAGATTGCATCCGTCAAGATCACTCTCCTGGAAGTCGCGTGGTAAGTGCCCCACTTTGCCATCGCTGGCCATGGCCTGGAGCGTTGGGCAGAGCTGAGGGGCGACGATCCTGACCTGTGCCTGTGCCTTAAGGAGCAGCGACGTCTTGCGTGCAGCCACCTCGCCACCACCCACGACCAGGGCAAGACCCTCTCTGATATTGAGAAAAATTGGTAGAAAATCCATAAAATATCTGTTCCGCTTGGGGATATATCACCAGTGTACATGGTTTATCACTATGTACAATATAACAGCATCAGGATATACTAATAAACCATATTAAACACAATAATTATGGTGGGGGAGATGGTAAGAGAGGTTGATTCAATCGAGCTTGAGGGTCTGCTGGCGGCGGGCAGGGATATATATCTGCTCGATATTCGCAGTGTGGCTGAGGTGGAGCGCGGCATGCTGCCTATGTCCCAGCATCTCCCAATGCACCTGCTACCTCTGCGGATAAGAGAGTTTCCTGCAGACAGGGATGTGATACTCTACTGCCACAGCGGTCAACGCTCCCACCACGCCTGTACCCATCTTATGCGCCAGGGTTTCAACAATGTGGTAAACCTGCGCGGTGGGATTCTCGATTGGGCCCGCAACGGCTTTGAGGTCGTTGCCGCAGCTTAGGGCTGCCTAGGATGGATTTAATAACGGCTTCCATATAGAATGCTGGCTGGTTTTCATACTTAAAAAACATCCAGGCGTAGGCTTGGATCTACAACGAACATTTACACCATTAAGGAGATTTAGAGATGGCTGATTTTGATCAAGAACTTGATGCGAGTGGCCTTAACTGTCCACTACCTATTCTGCGTGCAAAGAAGACCCTTGGCGGGATGGAGGCAGGCCAGGTACTGCGTATCATTGCCACCGATCCGGGTTCGGTAAAGGACTTTGAGGCCTTTGCTAAGCAGACCGGAAACGAGCTGATGGAGTCCAAG
>JBNKCL010000082.1:0-19380 GCA_050287725.1 Sedimenticolaceae bacterium | reverse complement strand
CGAGGAAGCCGGAGGCGTGGTGGTGGCGGACGAAACCTGTTCCGCTAACCGCATGCTCTATGATATGACCGCTGTGGATGAGTGGTTGGTCGGCGACATGGTGGATAGCCTGGCGGATAGGTACCTGAAACCTTGTACCTGTCCCATTTTTGCCAACAATAACGATCGTCAACGCCGTTTGTTGGATCTGATAAAAAGTTTTAACGCAGATGGAGTGGTTTATCAGGTGTTCGCCGGTTGCCAGGTCTACGAAATGGAGCAACGCAGCATTGCTGATGCGCTGAAGGACTGCGGTATTCCGATGCTCTATATAGAGACAGATTACAGCCCGGATGATATGGGCCAGCTCTCAACCCGTGTCGAGGCGTTCCTTGAATCTATTAAAGCAAGAAAGAGAAAATCCGCGTGAAGTATTTTGCAGGACTCGATATCGGTTCCACCGCGATCAAGATCGCGGTGGTGGACGAGAACAAAGAACTGGCCGGTATCCATGTTACCGCCTCCGGCAGTCTGTTCCATAAAAACGCCAAGGCGGCGCTGGCGCAGCTGCTCACCAGACTTGGGATCGCAGATCACGATGTGGGTTATCTCATCGCCACCGGTTATGGCCGTAAGTTGTTCAAGGAAGCGGACGACTCGGTAAGCGAAATTACCGCAAACGCCATCGGCGCCCACGAAGCAGGCAAGGCCTTCGGCGGCGTGCGCACCATTATCAATATCGGTGGACAGGACTCCAAGGCCATCCAGATCGATGCGGACGGCCATGTTGCCAACTTCGCCATGAACGATAAGTGCGCCGCCGGTACCGGCCGCTTCCTGGATGTCGCCGCGCGCAATCTGGAGATCGACCTGGAAGAGCTGGGCGATTATCACTTCAGTGCCACCAGTGCGCCGCTCTGCATCAATAGCACCTGCACCGTGTTCGCGGAATCCGAGATTATCGGCCTGTTGGCCAAAGGCCACGGCAAGGGCGAGATCATCGCCGGGATACACTACTCCATCGCGAAGCGAACCGTGCGTCTGGCCAAGCGGGTCGGTATCGAGGACCGGGTCTATTTCGACGGCGGCCCGGCCCTGAACAAAGGGCTGGTTGCCGCTTTGCAGGACGAGCTGCAACGGGAGATCGTAGTGCCGGAGCATCCACAGACCACCACCGCTTTCGGTGCTGCCATCCTGGCGCACGGCGAATACCAGGCCGAGCATGAATAGGTCTCTCTGATGCCGTTTGACCAAACCTTGTTGACCCTGCCGATGGCGATGTTGCTCGGTCTGGTGTTCGGTATGAGCTCCTGTACCATCGCCTGCCTGCCGTTCCTGGGGCCGATCTTTATCGCCAGCGAGGGCGGTGTGCGCCGTTCCTGGCGGATTATGTTGCCGTTCTCTCTCGGACGTCTCACCAGCTATGCCGCGTTGTCCGCCGTGGCCGGATTTACCGGGCAGTTCCTCGGTAATGGCGCTGCGGGACAGGAGTTGCGTTGGTTGATGGGCGTCGCCGCGCTGTTGCTTGGCGTGGCGTTGCTCCTGCGCCGGCCCACCGCGCCGCGATGCGCCTCACACGCTGAAGTAACGTTGCAGCCCGATCGACGGGCACAGTCGGCGCAGGCGCTGCTGCCGGGTGGGCTGTTTCTACTGGGCGCCGGGATGGCGATGTCGCCCTGCGCCCCGCTGGGCAGCGTCCTTTTTTCCGCCGCGGCCGGCGCCGACGCCTGGCACGGGTTGTGGCTCGGTCTTGGTTTCGGTCTCGGCGCCATCGTGATTCCGACGATCTTCTACGGCATCGGGTTTGCCTGGTTCGGTAGTCGTCTGCGGGAACAGTTGTGCAACAGCCATAAATACATCGTGCGCCTGAGCGCTGCGTTGCTGATCATTACCGGCGCCGGAAACCTCTTCGCCTGAGCGGCGCCAAAAGGGAGAGGGGGCGGTCGGCAGTAACGCCACCCCTTGCGTTATGTGGTGTTATGGGCAAAAATAGGTAGTAAGCTAACAATACGCTTCCTAGCTATATTTATGAAGAGTTCTCCGGTCGACAATTTCGGCATGCTGCTGGGGGTGACGGCGCGTATCTGGCGCACCAAGCTCGACCAGCGCTTCAAGCCGCTTGGGCTGAGCCAGGCGAAATGGATCGTGCTGCTTCACCTCTCCCGCAGTGGCGACGCGGTCACCCAAAAGGAGCTGGCGCAGCGTGTCGGTATCGAGGGTCCCACGCTGGTCGGTTTGCTCGACCGCCTGAGCGCCGACGATCTGGTGGAACGGCGTGCCTCGCCGGTGGATCGGCGCAGCAAGACCGTACACCTTACCGTCAAGGGGCATGCCGCCACCGAACAGATCGCCACGGTGACGCGCGAACTGCGCGGCGAACTGTTTCGTGGCATCGATATGGCGGAGCTGGAACGTTGTATGCGAACGCTGGAGCAGTTGCAACAGCGCCTCGAACAGATATAGGCCGTTTAATCCCCAGAAGTATTTTCCAAGGAGTTTCCCGTGCGCAATCGAGTCTTGTTGCTGGGCGCCGCTATCACTGCGGTTGGTATCGGTGCCTATGCCTACCATCGGCACACTCTGCGCTATCCCAGTACCGACAACGCCTACATCGGCGCCGATGTGGTCCACGTGGCTTCCCAGGTCAGCGGGGCGGTTCAAAAGGTGGCGATCCTGAATCAACAGGCTGTGAAACCTGGTGCGTTGCTCTATAGCATCGAACGACGCCCGTTCGCATTGGCCCTGGAGGGGGCGCAGGCGCGGCTGGCCGAGGCCCGTCTGGAGAGTGCACAGAATCAGGCGGCGGTGGAATCCGCGCAGGCCGAACTGCACCGGAGCGAGGTGCTGTCGGCGAATGCGAAGCTGCATGCAAAGCGCACCGCCCAACTGCGCGCCAGCCACTCGGTATCGCAGCAACAGGCGGATGACGCACAGGCGGAGTATCGCGCCGCAGAGGCGGGATTGGCGGTTGCCAAGGCGAAACTGAGCGAGGCCGAGCGCAAGCTCGGTACCCCGGGCGAGGAGAACGAGGCGGTGCGGGCCGCCCGTGCCGCCGTTGAACAGGCGCAGTGGGATCTCGACCATACCGAGGTGTATGCCGCCTGTGGCGGACGCATCGCGGAACTGACGCTGCATGCCGGCGATACCGTTCGTAACGGTCAGCCGAATTTCGTGCTGGTCTGCAACGACCGCTATTGGGTGGATGCCAATTTCAAGGAGACCGAAATGGGCAACATCCGCGTCGACCAGCCGGTGGAGATTCAGGTTGATATGTATCCCGACCATACCTTCCATGGTGTGGTGGAGAGCATCAGCGCCTCCAGCGGGGTCGCCTTTTCGATGTTGCCGCCGGAGAACGCCACCGGTAACTGGGTGAAGGTGACCCAGCGTGTGCCGGTGCGTATCCGCATTACCGACCCGTCGCCGGATCTGCCCTTGCGGGTCGGTACCAGCGCTACCGTCAGCGTGGATACCACCACGAACAGTCGCTGATCCCGTGAAGCCTGTTGTTGCACCCAACCGGTTACTGATTACGGTGGCGGTTATGTCCGCCACCGTGATGCAGGTGATCGATACCACTATCATCAATGTGGCGCTGCCGCAGATGCAGGGCCAGCTCAGCGCCACGCCCGATCAGATCAGTTGGGTGCTGACCAGCTATCTGGTGGCCTCGGGAATCTTTATGCCGCTGACCGGTTTCTTTACCGATCGCCTGGGGCAGAAGCGCTACCTGCTGCTGACGATTGTCGGTTTTACCATCACTTCCGCGTTGTGCGGCTTTTCCACCAATCTGACCGAACTGGTGCTGTTCCGCTTGCTGCAGGGGGTGTTCGGGGCTGCGTTGGTGCCGTTGTCGCAGTCGATCATGGTCCAGACCTATCCGCTGGAGGATCGCGGGCGCGCCATGGCGATCTGGGGCGTTGGCGTGATGGTCGGCCCGATCCTCGGTCCGACCTTGGGCGGCTACATCACCGAGGCGCTCAGTTGGCGCTGGACCTTTTTCATCAACTTGCCGGTGGGCCTGTTGTCGCTGTTGCTTACCACCCGCTTCGTACCCGATACCGAGCGACGCGAACGGGGTATGGACTGGTTCGGATTGGCCTTGCTGGCGCTGGCGATCGGCGGTCTGCAGTGGGTGCTCGACCGCGGCGGGCAAGAGGATTGGTTCAGTTCCCCGCAGATTCAGATGGCGGCCGCCCTCAGTCTGATCGGATTCGTCGGGTTTGGGTTGCACAGCCGCAGCAGCGGGACGCAGGTACTGTTTCATGCGGCGATCTTCCGCGACCGCAACTTCGTCACCGCCAGTCTTCTGCTGGCGGTGTTCGGTCTCGGTCTGTTCGGAAACATGATGCTGCAGCCCTTGATGCTGGAGCACCTGCTCGACTATCCCACGCTCACCACCGGCTTGACCCTGGCGCCGCGCGGCATCGCCAGCATGATCAGCATGATGATCATCGGACGGGTGATCAACCGGACCGATCCGCGCTGGCTCATCGCCTGCGGTATTTTCGTGTTTACCTTCGGCTCCTACTTCGCCACGCTTTACTCGTTAAACATCAGCATCGGCTGGGTGGTGTGGCCGCCGATCATTCAGGGCTTCGGTCTCGGCATGGTGTTCGTGCCGCTTTCGACCATCGCCTTTTCCACCCTGCCGCCGCGCCACGCGGCCGAGGCCGCCGGTCTGTTCAGCCTGTTGCGCACCATCGGCTCCTCCATCGGTATCTCTATCGTCGCCACCACCCTGACGCAGCAAACCCAGGTGGTGTGGAATCAGCTGGGCGGACATATCACGGCCTACAATCCCGCGGTGTACGCCTATCTCGCCCATGCGCAGGTCGACCCGGATACGCCGCTGGCGGTGCTGCTGCTCGGACGGGAACTGGCGCGCCAGGCGACCATCACCGCATTCGTGGATGCCTACTGGCTGGTGATGTGGAGCTTTCTGGCCATGCTGCCATTGGTGTTTGTCATGAAATATAAACAGCACCCTCCGGACGGTGTTCCGGGAGCGGCGGTTGCCGTGGAATAGGGCCGGGATCGCTTTTTACGTCCGTTCTCCGACATGCTATAAAAAGCAGGGGCTTATTGGGGGGGGATGCCGTGAAACTGCGCAGCAAGCTTACCTTGACACTGCTGCTGACCGGCCTGGTCAGCGCCGCCGTGGTGGGCGGTACCGCCTATTGGCTCTTGATGCGCGGTTTTCAACAGTCCATCCAGGATTCCGCGTTCGAGAATTTCCAGGCGGATGTCACCGCCTATATGAGGGTCTACGGTACGCGGATTGAAACCGCGCCACCCACGCAGTTCCACGATTTTGTGCAGCAACGGCGCCGGTCGATACAGCGTCCTCCTCCCCCGGAAGGCGGTGCTCCGTTGATCGATCGTACCGGGCAACCACCGTTTCGTTTCCTCCTGCTGGACCCGGCCGGTCGTGTGATCAAGGAGGGTGGGGACTATAAGGTGGGGCAAGAGGTGCCGGAGTCGCTGGTGCGCTTGGCGCGTCCGATCCGGCTTGAGGGTGAGGTCGTGGCGCTGGCGGTGCCGTTAGGAGATCCCAACCTGTCGGAGCAGGATCGGTCCTATCTGGCCGCCATGCGTCGGGCGTTGTTGATCGGTTTCATAGTCGCCGGCTCGCTGGCCCTGCTGTTGGGGGTGTTGTTCGGACGTCGTATGAGCGCCACGCTGAGCGAGCTGACCACTGCCATTTATGCCATGCGTGCCAAAAGAGGCGTACAGCACCAGGTGCCGGTACGTAGTCGGGACGAGATCGGCGTGCTGGCCACCGCCTTCAACGAGATGAGTGCGGAGCTGGCGGAGGCGCACAGCGAGTTGAAGGAGCTGAGTATTCGCGACCCTTTGACCCAGTTGTATAACCGGCGTCATTTCGTAGAGCAGGCCGCCAAACAATATGAACAGGCGCTGCGCTACGGCCACCCGTTGAGCGTCATGATCGGAGATCTCGATCGCTTCAAACAGATCAACGACAGTTTTTCTCACGCCGTGGGTGATGAGGTGTTGCGACGGATCGGAATGCTGTTATGCGAGCACACGCGCAAGAGCGATATCGTGGCGCGTTACGGGGGCGAGGAGTTTGTGGTCGTGTTTACCGAAACCCCGATGGAACAGGCGGTGGCAAATTGCGAAGAGTTGCGCGGCCGGATCGAAGCGGAACCTTGGGGAGAGGTGCGGGAAGGGCTACAGGTCACCATGAGCATCGGGGTGAGCGGCAATCTGGAAGGGATGAGCGGGATCGAAGATGTTCTGCACGAAGCGGATCTGCGACTCTATGCGGCCAAACGGGCCGGCCGCAACCGGGTGGAGGCAGGATGATGAGTTCAGTGGTGTGATGGATCAAAGACGGATTATTTCAGTCACCTAGAACCTATCTCAAAATTAGAGATTTTGCTTTCAGGCAAGGTCAGAGCCTTCCGAAAAGCGCAGTTTACACGGATAGTAAATGAGCATTTGGGGAAGGCGATAACGCAGCCTGGAAGAAAAGGATCAATTTTGAGATAGGTTCTAAATTTCCCGCAATCCCTCGGACGGCTCCACCCGCGCGGAACGCATGCCCGCCAGGGCGGCGGAAATTACCGCCGAACCGGTAGTCAGCAGCAGCGCGACTACATAATGCAACGGCAGCAACCGACAGACCACTTCGCCGCTGCCTAATTGGGAAGCCAACATCCCGTTGACGGCCCAGGAAGCGGTGAGGAAGATCACCACCGCCAGAAGCCAGCCGAACAGGGCGGTATAGAAGGCCTGGATCACCGGGAACCAGATGATGTCGCCGGTCCGGAAACCAACCAGCCGCAACACCGAGAGCTCCTTGCGTTTACGGTCCACATTGGCCCACAGGTTGGCGCCCAGGGAGAGAGAGAATCCCACCAGACCGATGATGGCGATGGCCCAATAGATCATGGAGAGGTTACGGTCCATCTTCTGTACCAATTCAATCTCCGCCGAGCGGGTGCGGACCTCGATGCCACTGGCGTTGAATTGCTGTTCCAGTCCGGCAACGTCGTAGATGGATTTGGCATAAAGCCGGAAACCGGGATAGCTACGGTTTTTCTCCGGTTCCGATCCCTGCCAGCCCAGGTCGGGCACCGCGCGTCCGTCACGATAGTCTTCCAGGGCTTCCATCAATTCGAGGGTGGTGAACGCCGCATCCCGGGGAAAGGCGCGGGCCGAGGCGATTGCGGCCACCTGTAGCTCCAGATGCGCCCGCTCTTTTTGTCCCTGGAACCGGCGCATAAGACTCCCGTCCAACCGGTCACCCGGGCGTACCTGAAGTTTCTCCGCGGCCGAACGGGAGAGAATAATCCGGTCAAAGCCACCGGGAAGTTCGTTGATGTCCGCAAGCGATGGATCGCCCGGTCCGGAGGGAATCACCTCCACCGGGATGATGCGCGAGATCCTGCTGTTTTCCAGCTGGATGGTGGCTGCGATGCTACGGGTTTGGGGGATGGCGAAGATCACGTCGTTGCGCTGCTGGAGCTTGTCGATCCATGCCTTACTGAAATGCCCGCTGCTGGCGGGTCGGATCTCACGGTTATGGGGGTTTTGGATCAACTGGTCGATCATGCCTCCGACGATCCCGAATTTGAGTCCGAACAGCACCATCATAGGCCCCAGAATGGCTGCCAGCGCCAGTACGAAACAGCCGGACATCTGCCATTCGTGAAAATAGTCGCGGCTGGCCAGCCGCAGGGTTTTCATCGGGCGCATCGGTTTATCTCACCCCTTCACTTCGGTTTCGGTCACGGCGCCGTCCGAAGAACGCCGGGTGTGGTGCGCCAGCCGTCGCAGGTCCAAGCGCTTGATATGGCGCCAGGCGTGGCTGGCCACGATCACCGTGATCTTCATCTCTTCCACCAGTCCGATGAAGATCGACATAATCTTCTCGGCGGCAATCGGGTCCACCGATGCGGTCGGCTCATCTGCAATCACGATGGAAGGGTGGTGGGCCAGGGCGCGGCCGATCGCCACTCGCTGCCGTTCTCCGGTGGAGAGGGCGTCCGGAAATTTGTCCAGGTGCTGTTTGATGCCCAGTTCCCCTGCCAGCTCCCGTACCGTATTGTCTTCCGGCATGCCCAGGACATTGCGGGAGAGACTCATGTTGTCGTGCACGGTGAGGTAGGGGAGCAATCCGCCGGTCTGCATGACGTAACCGATGTGACGCCGCCGCAGATCCCCCAAATCATTTTGGCGGCGTTTTTTCCACTGCTCCGCGATATCCAGCGGTTCTTCACCGGCCAGCGGCCGGAAACGAAAAGCGCCGCTGTTGCTCGGTTGCAGAATGAAGGAGAGCATGTCCAGCAGGGTGGACTTACCACAACCGCTTTCTCCGATCAGGGCGATCTTCTCGCCTTGGGCGATCTGCAGGCTGGGCACCGTGAGGCGGAAAGCCACCCCCTCCGATTCGCGGGTTTTGGTGACGTCCCGCAAGTGGTAGATCAGCGTTCCGCTCCGACGCGGAGTGGTATCGGGTTGATTCATGAATCTCTTACGGCAGCATGTCGAGCGCGATCGGGAATACGGAATCGCCGTTTACCGGGCCGCCGTCCAGGCTGATCCAGAGATCGGTGTGATCGTGCAGGGCTTGATAATAGTTGATCTTCGCTTCGAGTTTCTGGAGAAAGCGGATCTGCTCATTTGCCGACCAGCTCTGCCAGTCCTCCAGCGAAATGTTCATTACCTCGGAGGTGTAGGGCAGATCCTCGATATATTCCTTGAGAAAACCCATGTCCGCCAGGCTGTTGCCCTGGCCCGCGGTTACCGCGGTGGTGGTTCCCAACTCTTCCGGGTTGCGCGAAATGGTGGCCGCAAGGCTTTTCAGTTCGCCCAGGAAATTCTGCGGGGAGATCAGGCCGTCTTCGGCTTTCGTCAGCACCTGCTTGAGGATATCGTTCAAATCCGAGAGCTGGTCCCGTGTCAACAGCACCCGAACGTCCAGGGTGCGGCGCTCCGGTTTGCGGAAGTCACGATCCAGCAGCCAGGCGTTGAAAACGTTCGGCACCTTGCCGTCCGATCGTTTTTGCAGATAACGCATGCGGAGTGCATAACCCAGCTTTTCCACCTTTTTCTGCAGGCTCGCCAGTTGCGGGTTTGCGCTGACCGCGGGCGCCGGTGCGGCGACCCGGCTGGAGGAGACCGCGGACTGTACCTGGGAGGTGATCTGTCCCGCCAAGGTGTCCAAAACCTGTCCGAACTCCTGAACGTCGCCGGTGGGAACGCCGTAATACAGACTTCCGATGCCGGGGAAGTCGGAGAGTTTTCGATATTGCGCGGCGTCTGCCTGGTGGTTCGCCATGGTCGCGGGAGTGAGCAGGTGCAGCACGAAGATGGCGATGCCGTTGTCCTGGGCCAACTGCCGCAGCCCCTCCGCACTCATACCGGTGCTGGAGAGGGGATCCCGCTCGCCGCGCGGGCCCGCATCGGTGATCAATACGATGTAGCGGGCGGGTTCCTGGCTCCAGTTCATGGTCTCGATCGCCTGCTTGACGCCGGCGTAAGGGTCCTCGATGAAATCCTGACTGGAGGAGGTGGCGGCGGTGAGGTTTTCCACTTTGGAGAGAAAGACATTGGGATCGCGGCCTTCATCCAGAGTGACGTAGGTGCGGGTCAGATAACCGATATCGGGAGCGGCGCTGACGTTGTCCCGGAACGCCACCAGCCCGAAGTTGACGCTGCCGATCAATCCCGCCTGTTTCAGACTCTGATGGATCTTGCGGACCGCCTCCCGCGTCCGGTGGATATAGGGTTCCATCGAGAGCGTAGAGTCGATCGCGAAGACGATGCCGGCGCTGTAGCCGCTTGTGGACTGGGGCGGCGGCGGAGTGGCGGGTTTCTCTTTCAGCGGCACGCTGGAGACCTTGAGCATGTGGGCCTGTTCCGATCCGAGGAAGAGATCCTCATATTCATGGATCGGTACCAGGTAGAAATCCTCCTGGATATCGATATAGCCCGGCGGTTGAATCGCGACCACGGGCGACTGGGGAGAAACGTCGCCGGTTTCGGCTTCCCGGTAAAGTTGATCGTATTTGGCGATATCGCGGGATTCGGCCAGCCGTTTCAGTGTCTCGCGGTCCCGGAACAACAGGCTGCGACCCTGATTGACCGGATCCCGAAAGGCGACGGTCAATCCCTGGTTCCACTCCAGCGATTTGTCGGAGGGTAGCCAGCCGCTGATGGTGCCGTGCCGGTTGCTGCCCACCTGCAGCCATTCGTCACCACCGACCGTCTTTCGATCGTAGACGTAAAAAGCGCGAAACGGCGTTATCGGTTTTCCCTTTCCGGATCTCTGCGGGGCGCTGTACAACACTGCCTCCGGGGTTGCCAGCACTCGTTGATAAAGGGTTTTCTTTCCGGGAATCAACAGTGGGGAGTGATTGCTCTGTGCCCCCGCCGCAGTATTGCCGATTACCGTTATCGCCAACAGCAGAATTGCTATCGCTCGTATCTTCATGCTTAAACCTTCACTATTTCCATTGCAGCATCAGGCGTTGGGCTTGGGTGTCCCCGGCCGTTGCCTGGAGTTCCACACGGTTGCGTAATTCTGCGAGACGGCGCTCCGCTTCCGCACTGCCCGCCGTCGCTGCCATGCGATACCATTTATATGCCTGTCCGGCATCCGGAGCGTCCAGATTACTGGTGCCTACACTGTAATAGGCGGGATCGGCCTGGGTGCCCAGTTCCAGGGCCGCGTCGGCATTGCCGTGGCGGGCCGCGAAGAAGTAGAGCAGATAGGCATCGGTCAGGCGTCCCGCCGAACGTTGCTCTTCCGCTTTGGCATAAGCGGTATCCCCAAGCGGAGCATCTCCCTTTTGAATCTCTTCAATAATGGTTCGGGCGCGCGCACCATCGGGAAGTATGGCGTCGGCGTCGAGCTCGTTTTCCGCAGCGCCGGAGGAGGGGGTCTCGTCAGCCGGAAGATCCAGAGAGGGCAGGGGGGCGTGCACCGGCGCATCCTCCGGAACCAGCCACATGGCAACACCGGTAATTACGGCAATAATGATGATCAGGATCCATAGGCTGCCGTTGCCGCCCAGCAACGAGCGCTTCCTGAAGATGTGCCGGTCGTCATCCAATTGTTGCCCCGGTTTTTTCAATATCCGACTACCACCGTTCATGTCCGCACTCCTCTTCCTGTGCAGGTCCGGAAAGGTTGTCTTATTATTCCTCGGTCCATTCTTGCTGTTGTTGACCGAACGTTATTCCGGTAAGTGCCGCCGAATCCGCCGGGTGAACCGCTGTCTGGAAAAATGAGCGTCGATTGCCAAAACCGGGAACCATAGGGTTCCCGATGAAAAACCGGTTCGGGACGGGGGTTTGCCGAAAATCCTGTGAAGGCTAAGCCCGCCAATCGGTCCTGTCAAGCACGGCCGGGGCGTCGCCGACGGTCGAACAGGGCGATTCGGCTGTTGGAAAGTGTGGTACCGGGGGCCGGACTTGAACCGGCACGGTGTTGCCACCGTCAGATTTTGAGTCTGATGCGTCTACCAGTTTCGCCACCCCGGCAGGAGGGGTGTAGTATATCGGTTTCCCCCCGTAGAGCAACCGTTCGAGTGTGGTACCATCCGCGGCCATGCGACTCTCCGACTTCCGCTACGATTTACCTTCGGAACTGATTGCGCAATACCCGACCGAACGGCGCAGCGAGTCCCGCTTGCTCTATCTGGACGGCCGTGACGGCCGACTGGAAGACCGGTTGTTTACGGATTTCCCCAAACTGCTGCGCCCGGGGGATCTGCTGGTGTTCAACGATACGCGCGTGATACCGGCCCGGTTGTTCGGGCACAAACAAACCGGCGGTCGGGTGGAGATTCTGATCGAACGGCTGTTGGCGCCGGATCGCGCATTGGCCCAGGTGCGGGCCAGCAAGGCCCCGCGTCCCGGCGGCGTCATCCGGATCGGGGCGGCCGAGTTGGTGGTGATCGGCCGGCAGGAGGATCTGTTCGAACTCCATTGTCCGGGTGTCGACCTGGCGACGCTGATGGAGCGGGAAGGGCACATGCCGCTGCCCCCATATATTCAGCGGCCGGACGGGAAGCAGGATGCGGAAAGGTACCAGACCGTCTATGCCCGGCGGCCCGGGGCGGTCGCCGCCCCCACCGCCGGTCTCCATTTCGACCGGGAGATGCTGCAACAGCTGGCCGACGCCGGGATGGAAAGCGCCTGGGTTACGCTCCATGTGGGGGCCGGCACCTTCCAGCCGGTACGTACCGAACGGCTGGAAGAGCATGTGATGCACAGCGAACAGGTGGAGGTGACCGAAGAGGTGTGTGCCAAGGTTGCGGCGGCGCGCGCCCGCGGAGGAAGGGTGGTCGCGGTGGGGACCACCGCGGTTCGCAGCCTGGAGGCGGCCTCTGCCGAAGGAGAACTCCGGCCGTTTCAGGGGGACACCCGGCTGTTCATCCGGCCCGGTTATCGTTTCCGCAGCGTAGATGCCATGTTGACCAATTTCCATCTTCCCGAGTCCACGCTGCTGATGCTGGTGACCGCGTTCGGTGGGTATGAGCCGGTGATGGCGGCCTATCGCCATGCCGTTGCGCAGCGCTATCGGTTCTTCAGCTATGGGGACGCGATGTTCCTCACCCGGCGGGAACAGGGCTGAATGAATGTCTTGGTCGACCAGGGGGATGATGGCGAACGGCGTTCCTATTACAGGCCTGCTGCCAGGGAACTAACTGATTTTCAGGCAAAAAAAAGCGCGGTAGAAGATACCGCGCAAAGTTGCTTAAGGAGGATGCGCCAAATCACGAAGGGGATGTGATTCAGCATATGAGCATGATCTTATATATTAATAAACTTGTCAACTATTTTGTTCGAGCGATGTCCAGGCATGAAATTTGAGCGTATCGGGAGCGACGGAGCCGCCCGCAGGGGACGGTTGCTGTTTGAGCGCGGTGGTGTGGAGACCCCGGCATTCATGCCGGTGGGGACCTATGGAACCGTGAAGGCGATGACCCCGGAGGAGCTGCAGGGGATCGGGGCCGAGATCATCCTCGGCAACACCTTTCATCTGATGCTGCGCCCGGGAACCGAGGTGATCGAGCTGCACGGGGGGCTGCACCGGTTTATGCACTGGGAGGGTCCCATCCTCACCGACTCCGGCGGATTTCAGGTGTTCAGCCTGGGGTCCATGCGCAAGATCACGGAGGAGGGGGTCCATTTCCAGTCGCCGGTGGACGGCAGCCGGATCTTTATGGGGCCGGAGGAGTCGATGGAGGTGCAGCGCCGGCTGGACTCCGACATCGTCATGATCTTCGACGAGTGCACCCCCTATCCGGCGACGGAGGAGGAGGCGCGCCGTTCGATGGAGCTCTCCCTGCGCTGGGCGGCCCGCAGTAAGGCGGCCCACGGCGCGAGCCCCGCCGCCCTGTTCGGGATCGTGCAGGGGGGGGTTTACGAGCATCTGCGGGAGGAGTCGTTGCAGGGGTTGGTGGAGATCGGTTTCGACGGCTACGCGGTGGGCGGACTTTCGGTGGGGGAACCGCCGCCGGACCGGTGGCGGGTACTGGATTTCCTCTCCTCCCGTTTGCCGGAGGAGCGACCGCGTTATCTGATGGGGGTAGGGACGCCGTCCGATATCGTGGAAGCGGTGCGCCGTGGAATCGATATGTTCGACTGCGTACTACCCACCCGCAACGCTCGCAACGGACACCTTTTCACCCACCAGGGGGTGGTGCGGATCCGCAACCACCGCTACCGGATGGATGACGGACCTCTTGATCCGCAATGCGACTGTTATACCTGTCGCAACTACAGTCGCAGTTATCTACGCCACCTGTTGCACTGCAATGAGATCCTGGGGGCGCGGCTCAACACCATCCACAATCTCCATTTTTATCAGCAACTGATGCGCGATATCCGGAGCGCCATCGAGGCGCGGCAATTCGAATCCTTCGCTACCGGGTTTTTGGCGACCCAGGTGAGCGGCAGTGCGTCCGATTAGCTGACAGGCGCCCGAATCCCGGGCACAAAAAACCCCGCCCGGAAATCGAGCGGGGTAGATTGCGGGAGTCGCCGAATCAGTTCGCCGCCTGCCAGCTGCCGTCCGGTTGCCGGCATGCGTTGCCGTACACGGTTTCCGTCTTGCCGTTGATGACCGCCTTGGTGGTGTATTCGCGGCAGTAGGTACCGGTGTTATTTTGGTAGGTGTTGGTCGGGGTCACGGTATAGGTGTTCCCGGTGTTGGGGTTCTGCCAGGAACTGGCCTGGTTGTCCGGATAGGTCTCCAGTGCCTGATTGGCCTGATACCGATCCTGTTCGTCCATGCTCTGGCCGATGGCACCGCCGATATAGGCACCCGCCAGGGCGCCGATGATGGTGGCGGCGGTACGTCCGCGACCGTGTCCGACGGTCGAACCGAGCAAACCGCCGACCACGGCGCCGGCGACCACACCGGTGTCGCGCTTCGGGCTGTTGCTGGTGCAGCCGCTCAGCAGCGCCAACGAAAAGAAAGTTACGGTAATGATGGAAATAACCTTGATACGCATGGTTTGCTCCGTTTCTGTCTAGTTATGTTGTGGAAAGGCAAAAACCGATTCCCCTGAATCATCCTTTATGTCCGACAAGTATAGAATAATTCAGTTCCTGTTTTGCTTACTTTTTCACCCTTTTCGGCGGTTGATCACACGGCCCATTCGAGGCTTTCGGCTAACACTGTTCCCAAGGAAGGCCGTGAAAACGCCAGCCGCCGACCGAGCTGCGGTGATGTTGCTCATCCAGCTCCCCTTCGAAGCCCTCGTCGATATGAAATACTTTGCTGAAGCCGGCGTTACGGAGAGCCTTTCCCGCTTCCAGGGAGCGTTTGCCGCTCCGACAGATCAGGATCACCGGGGCGCAACCGTCATCGGTGGAGCAGACCGCGCCTCCCAGGATCAGCTTGCGGATATCGATGACGAAGTGGGGGTTTTCCGTCCATTCCGGCTCGTCGATCCAGGGGACATGTACCGCGCCTACGGGGTGTCCGACAAACAGGAACTCCATGCTGCTTCGGATATCCACCAGCAGGGTACGCGGATCGTCCCGAATCATTTTCCAGGCCTGCTGGGGTGACAAGGGGGTTGGTTCATTATCGTTCATGAGAGTCTCTTTGGTTTTGTTGTATCAGGCAATGGTAAGATCGCAATTCTCCTCTCTTCGTTCTTAGTCGAAATAGGAGCATTTGGCAACGCTGAGCGGATGACGGGACTCGCCGGCCGGGTCCGGGGCTGAGGGCTTATTAATAAAGAGTGCGGTGATGCGGGATAGGGCGATTTTATTGTTGATACGGGCAGCGTCACGGCTGCCGCTTCGGCTGGCCCAGGGATTTGGGGCGGTTATCGGCCGGTTGTTCTACTGGATTCCGAATCGGGAACAACGCAATGCCCGGATCAATCTGGGGCTCTGTTTTCCGGAGCTGGATGAAGCGGCGCGGGAACGGCTCCTTCGCCGTACCTTGCAGGAGAACGTCAAGACCCTGATGGAGGCCCCCGGGACCTGGCTGCGGGATCCCGCCTGGTGGTTGCAGCGGATCGACGGGCAGGGTGGGGAGACGCTGTTGCGAGACCTCCTGGCCCGGGGAAAGGGGCTAATCATCGCTGCCCCGCATATCGGAAACTGGGAGGTGGGGGTCCATTTTCTGGCCTCTGTGGCGCCCATTACCGCGCTCTATCGGCCGCCCCGCTTGCAGGTGTTGGAAGAGGTGATCAAAAGAGGTCGCGAGCAGAACGGAGCCAAGCTGGTGGCCACCGATGCCAAGGGTGTCAAGGCGCTGTATGCGGCGCTGATGGCGGGCGAGATGGTGGGTATCCTGCCGGACCAGCAGCCGAAGCGGGGTGGCAAGAGTGCCGGAGTATTTGCGCCGTTTTTCGGGGTGCCGGCCTTGACCATGGTGCTGGTCAATCGGTTGGCGCATCGCTCCGGCGCCCCGGTTGTTTATATGATCACCGAACGGCTGCCGCGTGCCCGTGGCTACCGGATGCACTGGATCATGGCGCCGGAGGGGATCGCCGACCCCGATCCGGAGATCGCGGCAGCCGCTCTGAATCTGGGGGTGGAGCAGTGTGCCCGGCGACTTCCGACACAATACCAATGGAGCTACAAACGGTTCGAGGCCAGGCCGGACGGGGGAAAATCCCGTTATTCCAAACACCAATCTTCCGCCACTGAAACAGAAAATTAATCCTCCCTGGGCGCCTCTGCGGCTCGGATAGCCGGACTTCCGGTATTCCCGGGAATTAAAGGATCATTCGATCCGGACGCCAACGTGTTGCATCGATTCAGAAAATCACCTGAAGGGAGAGGGTTGCGGTGCGGCATATTCAGGGATACCGAATTTGGATTTTACTGCTGCTGATGTCTTTCGTCGGCGGAACGGCGGATGCTGTCGCTGCCGAAAACGAAGCGCCGGAGATCGCCGATACCCGGATACTGATCGATGTCTCCGGCAGCATGAAGAAGAACGATCCGCAAAACCTGCGCCGGCCGGCCTTGCGGCTGTTGGTGGAACTGCTGCCCGAGGATTCCCGGGCCGGGGTCTGGATTTTCGGGCGCTGGGTGAACATGCAGGTCCCGTTGGGCAAAGTGGACAAGGAGTGGCGGGAACTGGCCCGTGACGGTGCCGACAAGATCCACTCCCGTGGGTTGTTTACCAATATCGAAGACGCGCTGAAGCGTTCCACCGCGGATTGGGAGGGCGCCAGCAAGATGTATCAGCGCCACCTGATACTGCTTACCGACGGCATGGTGGATATCTCCAAGGATCCGGCCGAAAGCGAGGCCTCCCGCAGTCGTATCCTGAACGAAATCCTGCCGCGGCTGAAAGACTATGGGGTGCGGATTCATACCGTTGCCTTGTCCGAACGGGCGGACCACGAACTTCTACGTCGTTTGGCGGAAGAGACCGACGGTTGGTACGAACAGGTAAACGATGCGACCCAGTTGCAGCGGATCTTTCTGCGACTGTTCGAAAAGGTGAGCAAGCCGGATACGGTGCCGTTGAAGGACAACCGCTTCCAGGTGGATGACAGCATCAGCGAAGTCACGTTGCTGGTGTTTCGTGCGGAAGGGGCGGAACCGACCCGCGTGATCCCGCCGGACGGCGCAGGGTTTACCGCAAAGGATGCCCCGTCGTCGGTGCGCTGGCACCGGGATGTCGGATACGATCTGCTCACCATCTCGAAACCGGCCGCTGGAGAGTGGCAGGTACAGGCGGCCATGGACCCGGATAACCGGGTGCTGGTGGTTACCGATCTCAAGATGAAATCCTCCGATCTCCCCAACCGCATGTTGCAGGGTGACCGCATTCCGTTGTCCGCTTTTTTCACAGACCACGGAAAGAAGATTACCGACCGGGAGTTTCTGGATGTGGTCAACCTCAGGAGCGAACACTCCGACAGCGAGGGCGCGGGCGAACCGCGACCGCTTCACGACGATGGGCAGAACGGCGACCCGACCGCCGGGGACGGCGAATTCACCGTGCTGTTGGGTGACGGCATCGCGCCGGGAAAGGTGGATCTGACGCTGACCGCCGAGGGCAAGACTTTCGTGCGCGAACGCCACTACAGTTTTGAAGTGCAGCCGGCGGTTACCTTGGATACCAAGGATGAGGAGCGGGACGGCAAACCGGGGACACTGGTGCGTCTTCTGCCCGACCAGGAGTTGCTCGATCCGGCCACCATTCACGCGGATGGGCGGTTGGTGTCGAAGGATGGAGAGATCACAGAGATCACCTTCGCGCCCGGTGAGGACGGCAAGGCGCTGGAGAACTGGGTGGACCGGTCCGGATTGGCCGGGAGTTGGGAACTCGGCGTGAGTTTCGGCGCCACCAGTAAAAGTGGGACGGAGCTGGCAGTGGATCTGGGGCCGGTGTATATCGAAGGCACCCTGCAGCCGCCGCCGGAGCCGGAACCCGCAACGGAGCCTGCGCCGGAAGCCGCTCCGGAGCCTGCACCCGAACCGATCCCGCCCGAGGAACCCCCGCCTCCGCCGCCGGAAGAGACCGGGCTTTTGGGGAATATGCTCATCTTCGGCGTTATCAATCTGTTACTGCTCGCTGGGTTGGGGTTCTGGTATTACCGGTGGCGGGCAGGCCGGACCAAGGTTGAACTGGTCGAGGAAGAAGCCGGGGAAGGCCCGGAAGCGGGGGATTCGGCGCCGACCGAGGAGGAAGAAAGAGATGCAGGTTGACCTCTGGGTATTGTTGCTCCTGTGCGAGCTGTTGCTCGCCACCTCGGCGGTGGCGGTGTGGCTGTCGTTGCGCGGACGGCGGATCGCCCGGCAGGAGCGGCAGGCGGCCCAGGCGTTGGTGGAACGGCTCAAAGAGGAACAACCGCAACGCCGGGAAGAGACCCGCAAAATCCTGGTGCATCGATTCGGGATGCCCGAAGAGGGGGTGGAGCAGGCCGTCACTCACATCGATCGCGAGGAGAAGCGGTTCCTCCAGACCATGCTGAATGCGTTTTTGGAGCGGGACCCGGCCGCCCTCGAGGGACTCAATATCGCATTCGAGGCGGCGGTCGGTACCTATCGGGAGTTGCAGCTCCAAGTAAAAGCCCAGGGACAAGAGGCGGGAGATCCAAACGAGATTCGACGGCTGAAGGAGGAGAAGAATCACCTGGCGGAAGAGTTACGCATCACCATGGAGACCATGGGGCGGATGTTGAACGAATATGCCTCCATGTACACCGGCGGCGCCGGTGATCCGGAGGAGATCAAAAAGGTCCGCGACCTGCTCAAGAAGCAGGGACATCCGGTGCCGGAGGAGTTTCAGGTCCCGCCGCCTGAGGAGATGGAAGCCGATGATGAAGCGGTGAGGGATACAACGGCGGAGTCGCCGGACATCGAAGAGCCGGTATCCGATTTCACGATGCCGGAGAAAAAGCAGAGCGTGGTGGAGGAGATTACGCTGGAGGATTCCACAGGGTCGCCGGAGGATGAGCTGGCGGATGAGGAAGGTTCGCAAGAAGAGGAGTCTCCGCAGAAGCCGGATTGATCTCTTCATCCCCGATTCTGGTTTTTTCTGTTGATCAACTTCGTGGCAGAGCGTGTTTTTAGTTTTAGGTTCTGTAACTAATTTCGCGGCCACTCGGGTTTTTTCTGTATTAGGCAATTAGTTTCGCAGCCTACAACCTCCGATTTTCTTTTCTAACCTCTTTACTATGGCTGCGAGCCCCTTTCTTTTGCTTGCCCAAAAGAAAGGGGCGAAAGAAAAGGGCATCCCGATTCCTTGCCCCTACGGGGTACCCTGTGCGCCTCGGGCTTTCCGGGGCTCCAGCGACGGGCGGTCCCTCGCCCGCGCTGGAGGCGCCGCGTCCATGCGGCGCCCCTGCGGGCCTGATCCGGAAATCCCTGCGGTGCTCGGCTGCGTCAACGGGTAAGGGGTGATCTTTTCGATTTCAGTGGAAATCAAAAAGG
>JBNKCL010000081.1:0-17586 GCA_050287725.1 Sedimenticolaceae bacterium | reverse complement strand
CGTCCGACAACCAGGTAACTTGAACCTATCGCGATGGCTTCGCCCGGTGTCGTCACCCGGCGCTGATCGTCCTGAGCCGCAGCCACCGGTCTGACCCCGGGCGTGACCAGCAGGAAGTCATCGCCAATGTGGCGGCGAATCTCCGCAACCTCCATCGGCGAACAGACCACGCCATCGAGTCCGGCATCTCTGGTGAGGCTCGCCAGACGCAACACATTCTCTGCCGGCTCTCCCCGAAAACCGACTTCCGCAATATCTTCTTTCGTCAGACTGGTGAGGATGGTCACTGCCACCAGCAGGGGAGGCTGGCCATGTCGCAGCAACCTCTCCCGGGCGGCCTCCATCATGCGGCGCCCCCCTGAGGCGTGTAGATTCATCATCCAGACCTGCAGATCAGCTGCGGCATCACAGGCCGCCGCCACGGTATTGGGGATATCGTGAAACTTGAGATCCAGGAATACCTCAAAGCCGCGCGTCACCAACTCCTTCACAAAGGCGGGCCCGAAGCGGGTAAACATCTCCTTCCCCACCTTCAAGCGGCACTCGGCAGGATTCAGTGCCGAAACCAGCTCCAGCGCGGCCGCGCTCTCCGGAAAATCGAGTGCCACAATGATCCTGGGTGTCAGTTTCTTCGGGCTCATCCCGTCGCTCCTCCCGCATATTTGTTTGCTGCCGGTAACGCCTGCGACGGCTTGACGCTACTCCAGGTGTGACAACTCGGACATTGCCAATGCATGGCCTTGGCGCTGAAACCGCAATGAATGCACTGGTATGTGGGCTGTTTTTCCAGCAACCGTTCCAGCAAGCGATGCAGGATCCGGAACATCTCCGTGCCCGACTCCATCCCACCCGCGAGCGGCATACCCAGCAGTCGATCCATTCCTTCGAGACTGGGGCGCTCCTGCATATAGCTGGTGAGAAACGCCGCCGCCGCCGCATCCCCTTCCTCTTCCCGAATCAAATCGGTCAGCGCCAACGCTTCCAAAAATCCATGATGCTTGGATAACAGCTGCTCAAGATAAGACCGCAGCTCTTTCAAACTGCCGAGACTGCGATGGCATTCGGTGAGAGACGGCAACATCTCAGACAGATAAACCGGGTCCTGCTCTCCGGCCCGTTGGAAGATGCGGATCGCGGTTCGGTAGGTGCCCCGTTCTTTCTCGATCTCGCCCAGCAACAAGGAAGCCCGGACACAGTTGCGGTCGCTGTTCTGCGCCTTCTTCAGGTGCGATGCGGCAAGTGCAAGATCTTTGGCAGCGAGCGCTTCCTCGGCCAATTCACAGTAATAGTGGGCTCGTTGCCGGAACAGCAGCTCACCGGTGAGGGACTCCAGTCTTCCTGCCGCCGTGAGGCACTGGTTCCACTCCTTTTCCCGCTCGTAGATGGTAAGAAGGTTGCGCAGCGCCTGTTCCTCGTAGAGTTTGCCCTCTACCAGTTCCTGAAACAGGTTTTCCGCCCGATCCAGCAGTCCCGCGCGCAGATAGTCTTTCCCCAACTCCAACAACGCCTGCGCCCGGTGGTCGCGGCTCAGGGTCGGCCGGGCAATCAGGTTCTGGTGGATACGGATCGCCCGGTCCACCTCGCCCCGGCGACGAAACAGGTTCCCCAGCGCCAGATGGGTCTCCACCGTATCGCTGTCCACTTCCAACATCTGGATAAAAACATCGATCGCCTTATCCGGCTGCTCATTGAGCAGGTAATTCAGTCCCTTGAAATAGGCCGGGTCCTGAACGCGTGCGCGTTCGCGCCGTTCCCCGCGTTTGGCGGCAATCCAACCCGAGGCGGCGGCAACCGGTAACAGCAATAACAGGAGTTCCATCATGGATCTGACGTTCCTTGATCAGTGGTCCTTGATCGGGATCGATCGCAAATTCCGCACTTCCTCCGAGGTCAATCTGACCTGCCGTTGCAACTGCGCATTCTCCCGCTTCATCCGGAACAGCGTACCCAGCGAAGCCAGCACCCCCAGCAACGCCCCGAGAGCGAGGGTGGCGATCAATACCAGAGAGAGGGGCAAATCAAGGGTACCGAAGTAATAGTCCAGATGGATACTCCCCGCGTTCATCACCGTGAACGCAGCGCCAAGCAGGATCAACACCAAAAACAGCAGCAGCCTGATAAATCGCATGCACCCTACCCCTCAGTCCCGAACCAGAACCGGTATCATACTCGCAGGAAAGGGATCAGGTCACGGACGGCGGTACCGAAACGGCAACGGGCACCACCTGCGGTGGCCCAACAGGTCGGACGAATGGGTTCGGGAGAGCTGTGTTCTTCCGCCGGAATCAGGCGTAATCGTCGATCAGACCGTTGCTGCGATAGTAGATCGTCGGTTGCTCCAGCGACAACTCGCCACCGTCGGAATAGGAACCGCGCCCGCCGCTACCGTTATCGCCCGCATGGTAGGCGTCCGCCAGGTCGCCCTGAGCGGTCTGGCCCGGGTCCCGCTGGCTGACATCCACATTCACCAGTTGGGCGCCGCCGTTCTCCGCCATCATCTCGCGCAGCCGCGGGATGGCCGCTTCCAACGCCTCTTTCACCACCCCGTGATGGGTGGTGAAATGAATGGTGACCTGGTCATTCTGGATCGAAAGCTGGATATGGAGCGGTCCCAGGTGGGGCGGCTTGATCTGGATCGAGGCCGCCTGGATATCGCCGTTGACCATCCATGCGATGCGTTCACCGACGGCCTGGTCCCACCCCTGGGTCCCCGGGGGAATATTCACCGCCGGCAAAGGAGCCTGCGGGGGCGCGGTGGCCCCCGGGTTACCTGCCGGCTGGGGCTGGGAAACCGCCGCCCCCGCCAATGAATTCACATTGGCCGCGGACGGGGTCTCCGCGGAGGCCGCAACCGGCTGCAGCAGAGCAACACCCTCCGCCATGGTCTTTACCCCGGCCGCATCACCGGTCACGGTGAACGACGTGGGGTCTTTACGCTGCTGGGAGGACGGGCTATCCACCTGCCAGAACAACGGCGGCAGATTCAGCAGCCCCGACTCATCCTGATCGTCGGAATCGGCCTGTTGCTGCGACTCCTTCCACTGCAGCAACTGTGCGAGGAACTCCCGCTGCAACGTTTGCAGATCCTCGTCCGTCACCGGCATCTCCGACTCCGAGTCGGTGATGGTCACCGTCCCGTCCGAACCCGCCTCCTGCAACAACTGGGAAAAGATTGCCGCCAGCGGCAAAGATTTGCCGCCCTCCATCAATTCCTGAAATTGAGAAAACTGCTCCGGCGTCAATTGGGCGCGCAGCAGATCCAGGACCGTCGCAGCGTTCTGCTCGCCGGACAATATCTGTTGAAAATCAATCGGTTCCGACCCGTTTACCGACAACTGCACCCCTCCGCCTTCAGTGGAAATAGCCACGTTGAGTGGGGAGGAGTTACCCCCGGAAACGAGGGAAAGCGGAGTGTTCATATACGGAATCCCGGTTGACATTGATCTCTGCAATTGGAGTAGAGCAGGTACCGTGCCAATCCCGGGTTCCGGGGCGAATCGAAAGGAAGGTTCTGGAACCTATCTTAAAAAACAGCGTTCCCTCGCTAAGACACGAAGAACGCCAAGGAAAGCCGTGCGTTTGATCTCTTTGCGTGCTTGGCGCCTTGGCGAGAGTCCCGGATGTTCAGCTCAAGATCGACGCAGAGATCAAACCCTACGCACGCTGCCGGGAAAACCGGAGGATTAACTCGTTTCTTAACGCAGACCGAGCACGTCTTGCATGTCGTAAAGACCCTTGCCCTTGGCCTTGATCCAGCCGGCGGCTCGCACCGCGCCGTTGGCGAAGGTCATGCGGCTGGAGGCCTTGTGGGTGATCTCCACCCGCTCCCCCAGGGCGGCGAACATCACCGTGTGCTCGCCGACGATATCGCCGGCCCGAATGGTTTCGAAACCGATGGTCTTGCGATCCCGCTGCCCGGTCACCCCTTCCCGGCCGTAGACCGCACACTCCTTCAGATCGCGTCCCAGGGCGTCGGCCACTACCTCGCCCATACGCAGGGCGGTGCCGGACGGGGCGTCCTCCTTGTGGCGGTGATGGGCCTCGATGATCTCGATATCCACATCGTCACCCAACACCCGGGCCGCCATGTCCAACAGCTTCAGACAGAGATTGACCCCGATGCTCATATTGGGGGCGAACACGATGCCGATCTCTCCGGCCGCCGCCTGCAAGCGCTTTTTCTCCGCATCATTCAGGCCGGTGGTGCCGATCACCATCGCCTTGCCGGCGCCCCGGCAGAGATCCAGATGCGCCATGGTGGCCGCCGGGCGGGTGAAATCGATCAACACGTCAAAATCGTCCAGCACCTGCGCCAGATCACTCACGATCCGGACCCCGTTCTCTCCCACCCCGGCCAACAGGCCGGCGTCGATCCCGGCCAGACCGCTCTCCGGGTGTTCCGTGGCGGCACCCAACCGCACGCCTTCGGCCTCCGTCACGGCCTGAACCAGGTTCTTGCCCATCCTTCCGGCGGCTCCTACTACGGCGATTCTGGTCATGCTGTTTTCCTTACTGGATATTCGTTACACAAAGATCCCACACCGGCGACATCCTGAGGGGGATCATGGCCGACCGTTCGGGCTACAGTCCCATCTTTTCGAAAAAACTCTTCACCCCGTCCAGCCAGGTGCTGGATTGGGGACTGTGACGACGACCGCCGGCCCGGGTGGAGTCATCGAACTGGTGCAACAGCTCTTTCTGCTGTTCGGTCAAGTTCACCGGGGTCTCCACCACTACCCGACAGATGAGATCCCCCACCGGCCCGCCGCGCACCGGCTGTACCCCCTTGCCGCGCATGCGGAACATCTTTCCGGTCTGGGTCCCCGCCGGGACCTTGAGTTTAACCTTACCGTTCAGGGTAGGCACCTCCAACTCGCCCCCCAAAGCCGCGGTCGCGAACCCGATCGGCACCTCGCAGAAGAGATGATTCTCTTCCCGGGTGAAGATGGGGTGCTCCTTCACCAGGATCTGCACATAAAGATCACCCGGCGGTCCGCCCTGCTCCCCCGCCTGCCCCTCACCTGCGAGGCGAATGCGATCGCCGTTGTCCACGCCGGGCGGCACCTTGACGGAGAGGGTCTTGTGTTCCTCCACCCGCCCCTGTCCGTGACAGTTGGAACAGGGGTTCTCGATCACCTTGCCCCGGCCATGGCAGTTGGGGCAGGTCTGCTGCACCGAAAAGAAGCCCTGCTGAATCCGAACCTGCCCGACACCGCCGCAGGTGGGACAGCTCTTGGGTTGGGATCCTTTCTTGGCGCCGCTGCCGCCGCAGACGTCGCAGGCGACGAGGGTGGGCACCCGGATCTTTACGGTGGTTCCGGCTACCGCATCCTCCAGCGAGACCTGCAGGTTATAGCGCAGATCGGCGCCGCGCTGCACCCGGCTGCCGCCGGCGCCGCGCGCGCCACCGAAGATATCGCCGAATACGTCGCCGAAGATATCGCTGAAACTGGCGCCCGCCCCGAAACCGCCGGGACCGGGACCGCCGCCGAAGGAGGAGTTGACGCCGGCGTGCCCGAATTGATCGTAGGCAGCCCGCTTCTGACCGTCGGAGAGGACCTCGTAGGCCTCCTTCGCCTCCTTGAACTTCTTCTCCGCCTCCGCCGCACCCTCGCCGGCGTTGCGGTCCGGGTGATACTTCATGGCAAGACGCCGGTAGGCCTTCTTGATCTCGGCCTCGCTGGCGTTCTTGCTGATCCCCAGAACCTCGTAATAATCGCGTTTCGACATAATTTCTATTCGTTATGAAACCGCAACGACGCAAAGGCGCCGAGAATGAATATCGTTCTCCGCGTCTCCGCGCCCCTGCGGTTGAAACAACAGCAGTTTCAGTTACAGCCGCTGTTTACTTTTTCTCGTCCTTCACCTCTTCGAACTCGGCGTCCACTACATCGTCGTCACCGGCCGCGGAGGAAGCGCCCTCGCCTGCAGCACCTTCAACCGGCCCCTCGGATGCCTGCTGTTGCGCATAGATCCGTTCGGCCATCTTGGCGGAGGCCTCGGTCAGGGCGGTGGTCTTCTGCTCGATGGCCTCCTGGTCGTCGCTCTTGACCGCCTCTTCCAGGTCCTTGATTGCGCTCTCGATGCTCTCCTTCTCGCCCGGCTCCAGTTTGTCGTCGCCCAACTCCTTGATCGACTTGCGGACCGCATGGATCATGTTTTCCGCCTGGTTGCGGGCCTGCGCCAGATCGTGGAACTTCTTGTCTTCGTCGGCATGCGCCTCGGCATCCTTCACCATGCGGTCGATCTCATCGTCGCTCAGGCCGGAAGAGGCCTTGATGACGATGGACTGTTGTTTGCCGGTGGCCTTGTCCTTGGCGGAGACATGCAGGATGCCGTCGGCGTCGATGTCGAAAGCGACCTCGATCTGCGGCACCCCGCGCGGCGCCGGCGGAATATCGGTCAGGTCGAACCGGCCCAGCGATTTGTTGGCCGAGGCCCGTTCGCGTTCGCCCTGCAGTACATGCACCGTCACCGCGGTCTGGCTGTCGTCAGCGGTGGAGAACACCTGGCTGGTATTGGTCGGGATGGTGGTGTTCTTCTCGATCAGCTTGGTCATGACGCCACCCAGGGTCTCGATCCCCAGCGACAGCGGAGTCACGTCCAGCAGCAACACGTCCTTCACCTCGCCGCCCAGTACGCCACCCTGGATGGCGGCGCCGATGGCCACCGCCTCGTCCGGGTTGACGTCCTTACGCGGTTCCTTCTCGAAGAACTTCTTCACCGTCTCCTGCACCTTGGGCATGCGGGTCATGCCGCCCACCAGGATCACCTCGTCGATCTCTTTGAGGGAGAGCCCGGAGTCCTTGAGTGCCACCTTGCAGGGCTCGATGGTACGTTCCACCAGATCCTCCACCAGGGACTCCAGCTTGGCCCGGGTCAGCTTCAGGTTGAGATGCTTGGGTCCCGAGGCGTCCGCCGTAACATAAGGCAGGTTGATCTCGGTCTGCTGACTGGAGCTGAGCTCGATCTTGGCCTTCTCCGCAGCCTCTTTCAGGCGTTGCAGCGCCAGCGGGTCGTTGCGCAGGTCGAAACCCTGATCCTTTTTAAACTCCGCCACCAGGTGGTCGATGATACGCAGATCGAAATCCTCGCCGCCCAGGAAGGTGTCACCGTTGGTGGAGAGCACCTCGAACTGATGCTCGCCGTCCACCTCCGCGATCTCGATGATGGAGATATCGAAGGTGCCGCCGCCCAGGTCGAACACCGCCAGCTTCTGGTCGCCGCGCTTCTTGTCCATACCGTAGGCCAGGGCCGCGGCGGTGGGCTCGTTGATGATGCGCTTGACGTCCAGACCGGCGATCCGGCCGGCGTCCTTGGTGGCCTGGCGCTGGGAGTCGTTGAAATAGGCCGGTACGGTGATCACCGCCTCGGTCACCTCTTCGCCCAGGTAGTCCTCGGTGGTCTTCTTCATCTTCTGCAGCACCTTGGCGGAGATCTCCGGAGCGGCCATCTTCTTGCCGTTCACCTCCACCCAGGCGTCGCCGTTGTCCGCCTTGGCGATCTTGTAGGGAACCATCTTGATATCCCGCTGCACTACGTCGTCCTCGAAGCGGCGGCCGATCAGACGCTTGATGGCGTACAGGGTGTTGCTGGGATTGGTGACCGCCTGACGCTTGGCCGACTGACCCACCAGGATCTCGCCGTCTTTGGTGTAGGCCACGATGGACGGGGTGGTGCGATCACCCTCGGCGTTCTCGATCACCCGGGTCTTGTCCCCCTCCATGACCGCCACGCAGGAGTTGGTGGTACCCAGGTCGATTCCAATAATCTTGCCCATAACTTGGTGTCTCCGCTAATAAATTCGTTCTGTTGCTTCGGATTGATTCCGGTTACCCCTCACATGGGGAAAAACCTTTTCTTTTTCAAGCCTGTTCATCCACTTTCGGTGGAGCTCCGTCCTGGGATACGACCACCAGGGCCGGCCGCAACAGGCGGCCGTTCAGGGTGTAGCCACGCTGCACCACGGTCACCACCGTATTGGGCGGCACCCCTTCCCGGGCCTCCATCGCCATAGCCTGATGAAACTCCGGATTGAAGGCTTCGCCCTCCGGGTTGATCTGCACCACGTTGAACCGCTCCATGACGTCGGAGAGCAGCTTCAGGGTCAGCTCGCTCCCCTCCCGCAGCTTGGCCACGTCGGCGCCCTCGTCCCGGGCGGCGTTCACCCCCAGTTCCAGGCTGTCCCGCACCGCCAGCAACTCGGAGAGAAAGCGCTCCAGGGCATACTTGTGGGCGTTCTCCACCTCCCGGGCATGCCGCTTGCGAAGATTCTCCATCTCCGCCCGCGCCCGCATCAGTTGATTCCAGTGTTCATCCGCCTTGTTGCGGGCGTCCTCCAGCTGCAGGTGCAACTCGTCGCCGCCCGCCGGTTTCTCTCCCGCCCCCGGGGCCTGTTCCGCGTTCGGTTCGCTCTCGGTCGTAAGCTCTTCCCCGGCGGCCGGCTCGGCGGCCGCCTGTTTCTTTTTCTCCATCCTGTAACCTCTAGTAATTCGGAATTTGCGTTGAGGACGCCTTCTCGACACCGATCATGTGATCCGGCCCCAACCCCAGATTGGGGATGGTTATCGCTGTTTCAAGGCCGCCCCCAACAATTTTGCGGTGACGTCCACAATCGAGATCACCCGCTCGTAGGCCATACGCTTGGGTCCGATCACCCCCAATACCCCCACCACCTCGTCGTCCACCTGGTAGGGAGAGGTAATCACGCTACAGTGGTCCAGCGGCTGGTAACCCGACTCCTCGCCGATAAAGATCTGTACCCCCTGGGCCTGGAGGCAACCATCCAGCAGATGCAGAATCTGGTGTTTCTCGTTGAAGCCGTCGAACAACTGTTTCAGCCGGTTCATGTCCGCCAGTTCGTCGAACGACATCAGGTTGGTCTGGCCGGCGATGACGCAGTCATCCCGGTTCTCCAGCGGCTCGAACACCTGTTCCGCCATGGTCACCGCCCGCGCCATGATGCGGTCCATATCGGCCCGCGCCTGTCGCATTTCCCGCAGGATGATCTGGCGCATCTCCTCCAGCGAGCGCCCGGAAAAGGTCTGGTTCAGATAGCTGGCGGCCTGCTCCAATTCCGACGCCGAGTAGGAGCGCTGGGTGGTGATGATCCGGTTCACCACCTCCTCTTCGGCGGTGATCAGGATCGCCAACACCCGATTCCCGGAGAGCCGCAGAAATTCGATGCGACGAAATACCACCCGCTTGCGCCGGGGTACGGTGACGATACCGGCCATCTGAGTCACATTGGAAAGGATGCGCGACGCCGACTCCAGCAGCCGGGAGGAGCCGTGTTCCTGGTCCAACTGAACCTGTAGCCGTTCGATCTCACGCCGGCCCAGGGGCTTGATCTGCAGCAGCGAATCGACAAAGAAACGGTACCCCTCTACTGTGGGCACCCGCCCGGCGGAGGTATGGGGAGAGACTACCAGTCCCAACTCTTCCAGATCGGCCATTACGTTACGGACGGTGGCGGGGCTCAGATCCAACCCGGCATCCCGCGCCAGGGTGCGCGACCCCACCGGTTCGCCGTCCAGGATATAACGCTCGATCAGCAACCGCAGGAAGTGGCGGGCACGATCGTTGAGCAGCTTCTTGTCTACCGCTTTCGGCAACTGTTTTCACCTGTGAAAGTATCGGTTCGGGGCATTAGCACTCCTCCACTCCAAGTGCTAATGATAAATAATTATCGGGAGAGGTAGAATGGTGTCAAGAACGAACTGCCGGCCGGGGTCACGGGTCGGTTGGCGCGGTGTCGGCGCCATGCTAAGTTCTCTCCGAACACCCCGGTCTTCGCCGGCAGAGGGCTCATGACAGAACAATTTCACTCCATCGGACTGATCGGAAAACACGGTGACGGCGGTATTCGCGACACCCTGTTGAGCTTAAGCCGGTTTTTGTCCGAGCGCGACCGGGAGGTGCTGCTGGAGGAGGAGACCGCCCAGCGCATGCCCGGCCACCAGCTCGCCACCGCCGGGCTGACGGAGATCGGCGAGCGTTGCGACCTGGCCATCGTGGTGGGGGGTGACGGCACCCTGCTGCACACCGCCCGCTCCCTGACGGATCACAACGTACCGCTACTGGGCATCAATCTCGGGCGCCTCGGGTTCCTGGTGGACATCTCCCCCGATCAGATGATCGCCGTCATGGACCAGATCCTGGCCGGTGAGTTTGTTGAAGAGCGCCGTTCGCTGCTGCAGGCGCGCATCGGGGAGACTCTGCTCAAGGCGTTCAACGACGTGGTGATCCACAAATGGAACGTGGCCCGCATGATCGAGCTGGAGACCTATGTGGACGGGCACTTCGTGAACACCCAGCGTTCGGACGGCCTGATCGTCTCCACTCCCACCGGTTCCACCGCTTACGCCCTCTCCGGGGGCGGCCCGATTGTCCTGCCCAGCCTGAATGCCACCATCCTGGTGCCGGTCTGTCCCCACACCCTCAGCAACCGCCCCATCGTGGTGGACGGCGACAGCGAGATCGAGATCGTGGTGAGTGAGCGGACCCCGCATGAACACGTACGGATCACCTGCGACGGTTTGAGCAGCCTCACACCGACGGACGGCCGAATCTTCATCCGCAAGCACGACCACCCGATCCGCCTGATCCATCCCAAAGGACATGATCACTTCAATCTGCTGCGCGCCAAGCTCGGCTGGAGTGAGTACCGGGCCTGATCCCTTATGTTGACCCATCTGCATATCAGGGATCTGGCGATCGTCTCCTCGCTGGAGCTGGAGTTGGCGGCCGGGCTGACCGTACTCACAGGCGAGACCGGCGCCGGCAAATCGATCCTGATCGACGCCTTGGGACTGGCCCTCGGGGAACGCGCCGACAACACCATGATCCGGTCCGGCTGCGACCGGGCGGAGATCACGGCATCCTTCCGGGTAACGGAACTGCCGGCGGTCGCCACCTGGCTGGAGGAACACGCCCTGGGCGGCGACGGCGAGTGCATCCTGCGGCGGGTATTGATCCAGTCCGAGGGTTCGCGCGCCTTCATCAACGGCAGCCCGGTGCCGGTCAAGTCGTTGCAGGAACTGGGGGACCTGTTGGTGGACATCCACGGTCAGCACGCCCATCAATCCCTGTTGCACCGCAATCACCAACTGGGGCTGCTGGACGCCTATGCCACCCTCACGGAGCAGAGGCACGGCACGGAAACCCTGTTTCACCGCTGGCGCGAAGCGGCGCAACGGCTGGAACAGTTGCGGAACGAGGCCGGCGATCGCAACGAACGGCTGGAGTTGCTGCGCTACCAGTCTCAAGAGCTGGAGGCATTGCGTCTGGAGCCGGACGAACCGCAGCGCCTGGGCGAGGAGCACAAGCGTCTCAGCAACGCCGGCCGGCTGTTGGAGGGTTGCAGCACGCTGCTGAACGCCCTGTACGAAGACGAGGATTCACTACAGTCGCGCACCGCCCATGCCGGCAGCGAACTGGAGGAGCTGACCCGCACCGACCCGGCGCTCTCCGAGGCCCGCGAACTGGTGGAGAACGCCGCCATCCAGCTTCAGGAGGCGGCCCACTCCCTGCGCAACTACCTCGACCGGGTGGAACTGGACCCGGAGCGGTTGCAGCAACTGGAGCAGCGGCTGGCGGAGATCCACGAACTGAGCCGCAAGCACCACTGCCGGGAGGAGGAGCTGCCCGCCCTGCTGGAGACCCTGCGCACCGAACTGGAGGTCCTGGAACACGCGGACGTCCACCTGGCCGACCTGGAACGGGAGACCGCAACCCTGTGGGACGGGTATCTGAACCTGGCCCGGGAACTGGACCGGCAACGCCGGGAGGCGGCCGACCGGCTGGGAAGCGAGGTCAGCGAGGGGATGCAGACCCTCGGTATGCCGGGCGGGGTATTCGAAATCCGGCTGGAAACCCTGCCGGAGGAGAAGGCGACCGCCACCGGCCTCAACCGGGTGGAGTTCCTGGTAAGCGCCAATCCCGGTCAACCGACCCGGCCACTGACCAAGGTGGCATCCGGCGGCGAACTCTCCCGCATCAGCCTGGCGATCCAGGTGGCCACCATCCGGTGTTCCGGGGTGCCGATCCTGATCTTTGACGAGGTGGATGTGGGGATCGGTGGAGGTGTGGCCGAGATCGTCGGGCGCTTGCTGCGCCGGCTGGGGGATTACCGGCAGGTGTTGTGCGTCACCCACCTGCCACAGGTGGCCGCCCAGGGAAGCGGTCATCTGCAGGTCTCCAAACACGGACAAAACGGCGAACTGCGGATCGAGATCTCAAACCTTACCGGTCAGGAACGGGTGCAGGAGATCGCCCGGATGCTGGGCGGGGTGGTGATCACCGATCAGACCCTGGCACACGCCGAGGAGATGGTCGGAAACGCCCAAGGGTAAGCCTTGCTACTGAACTGCAAAGGCCCGGTTCAGATTCTTAAACCGAATCTCTCTCGCCAAGACGCAAAGAACGCCAAGTGGAAAAACGCTTTTGCTCTCTTTGCGAGCTTGGCGCCTTGGCGAGAATCCGGAAGCCCTTCTCTTAGTGATCAACGCATAGGTCAAACCTTACTCTTTCCCCCGGAAAAGCTGTGGGATTGTCTGGTTTATTCCAGCGGGAGCGGCGCTATGAGCCACGATTCCAGAGCCGCTCCTACTTTTTACACTTTTCGCAACGGCCGTAGATCACCAGGGTATGGTCCTCGATCTGAAAGCCGTGCTCGGTTGCGATCTCCCGCTGCCGCCGCTCGATGACCGGATCGAAAAACTCCACCACCCGGCCGCAACTGACGCACAGAATATGATCGTGGTGCTCGCCCCGGTTCAGTTCGAACACCGACGAACCGCCCTCGAAGTTGTGGCGTTTCACCAGCTCCGCCGCCTCGAACTGGGTCAGAACCCGGTAGATGGTGGCGAGACCGATATCCTCGCCCCGCTCCAACAGCATCCGGTAGAGCTCCTCGGCGCTCACATGCCGGTCATGACAGAGCTCCAGCATCTCCAGAATCTTCAGGCGCGGCGCCGTTACCTTAAGCCCAGCGTTTCTTATCTCTTGGTCTTCCAACTACTTACCTCCAGAGAGATCGTGCCTTCACCCCGGGAAATGAGGTATGATTCGAAGCCCGGCAATTCACTTTCATCCAGGTTCCACAAGTATGCGAAAGCTTCTCATTTCTACACTGTGCACCGCAACTCTGTTCATGGCGGCATGCAGCGACACAGGAAAAATCCCGGGGGTCTACCGCCCCGATATCCAGCAGGGAAACGTCGTCACGCAGGAGATGGTGGATAAGCTGCGGCCCGACATGACCAAGGCTCAGGTTCGTTACATCATGGGAACCCCGCTGCTGGTAGACACCTTCCACCAGGATCGCTGGGACTATCTCTACACCCTGGAAGCAGAGGGCAACGATCGCACTCAGGAGCGCATCTCCATCTTTTTCGAAGATGACCGCCTGGCCCGCATCGAGGGAGACTATCGTCCCTCTCCCCACGGTGACTCGATGGCGAAAGGTCAGGAATCGGTATACACGGTCCCCGACTACGATGAGCAAAACCAGGGATTCTTCGGACGGACCATGGACAAGATCGGCTTTGGCGACGATGAGGAGCCAGCGGCTGCGGAGACCGCAGCGGAGGCGGAGCCGCAGAACGACGCCGAACCGACCGCTCCGGAGCAGACAACGGAACCGGCGGCCGAAGAGGATGAATCCGATGAACCGGGATTTTTCGGCCGCATGTGGAACAAGATAGGTTTCGGGGACGATGAGGATGCTGCGGCAGCGGCCGCTGCGTCCGCCCCAGCCGCGGCTGCAGCCGCGCCCGAACCGGAACCGGCCGGAGCCACCACTGCGCCGCTCCGCGATCCGGCTGTTGAAGAGGGTTCTCCCGAACCTCAACCGGCCGAGGCCGCGCCGGCCGACCAACCGCCCTCACCGGATACCGCTTCAGAGTATGAGCCGGCACCGGAGACCTCCGAAGGGGCGCCGGTAGACGAGTTCTCCGAAGATACGGACGCGGCTCCCGAGGAGAAAGAAGAGAAAGGATTCTTCGGTCGCATGTGGAACAAGATCGGTTTCGGTTCGGACGAAGAGTAGAACCGACCCAACCGCTTTCCAGCGTAATAAAAACGGGGCCCGCGGGCCCCGTTTTTTTCTGCCGAAAACCCGGCGTAGCGCTTAAAACTTATGGCGCAGACCAAGCGAGTAGGCGTCCCAATCCATATCGGGGCCGGGCCCGCCGGGCCCGATGGGGGTGCCAAACCCGTCGGAATCGAATGAGGTGTAGACCAGATAGGCGGTGGTCCGCTTGGAGAAGTTATGATCCAGGCCGATCGCCCACTGGTCGGTGTCCGGGCCGCCGTTGCCCCAGTTCACGGAACCATACATTCCTTTCACCACGTTGTTCCCGAAGGTATAAGAACCGCTCAGCTGCCAACGATCCGCATCGGTCATCGGATTACCAACAGTGGGGACACCATCTACGTCTTCATAAACGAGACCCACATGGAAACCGTTGGCGGTATAGCCCAGACCCAGGCGCCATTTATCGCGGGCGGTGACCGTGCTCAGCACCATGCTCAATGCATCCGCGGTCTCATCATCTACGTTCTCATAAGCAAGGGAAGCAAAGAACGGACCGTTGCTGTAGATGGCCGCTACCGACCAGGCCTCGATCAGGTCGGAGATATCCACCGAACCGGCGAGATGGTCCGTACCGCCGGCGGTCACGAAGGCGCCCGCCAGGGTCAGGCCGTTCAGGTTCGGCGAGACGTAGGCCACCGCACTGTCGGCACGGATATCCTGGAAGCCCAGGCCCATAAAGGTGCTGGTACCCCAAACCGGTACACCACCCCACGGCCCGGCGTCGGAACCGTTCCCGTTGTAATCGGCGACGGTCTCGGAAAACAGATCCAGGGAGGCGGTGGAGATCTTGTAGGGGGTGTCGTGCCGCCCCATCAGGAAGGTACCCCAGCTCCCGGCCAGACCGACGAAGCTGTTGCGCATGTTGCCCCAATCCTGGTTATCCAGAACCCCGGCGCCGGTGGTGCCGCCGTCCGCCAGCTCAATCTGGAGCTCCATCTGCCAGATGGCGCTCAATCCGCCGCCCAGATCCTCGGAACCCTTGAAGCCGATAAAGCTCTGGTGGCTGGCCAGATCCCAGACCCGGTCGCCGTGGTTAGAGCTGGAGGAGTCACGCGAAAGGTCGTAGTAGGACATCGCCACATGGGCTTCACCGTAGATGGTGACGTCACCTGCCATCGCCGCCGGAGCCGCCATGCTTGCAGCGACCGCAATGGTGAGAAGCTTCTTGTTCATTGAGAGAATCCTCTTGTTTTGTACTTATTACCTGCTACGGGAACTGTACTTCAAACAGCCGCCGTTCATCAAGCGGTTATTTGTAAAAAACTCAAACGTTTTCAAGTTGTTGTATTACCCACAAAAACGGGGCCCGCAGGCCCCGTTTCAGTAGCACACGCCTGCGTCGAACACCTAGAACTTGTGGCGCAGCCCCACCGAGTAGGCGTCCCAATCAAACCCCCAACCGTCGGAATCGAAGTCCGTATAGACCACATAGGCCTGGGTCCGCTTGGAGAAGTTGTGGTCCAGACCGATCGCCCACTGGTCCATAACGCCGGGCCAGAGATCCCTTTCGTCAGAACCGTACATCGCCTTCACGACGTTATTACCGAAGGTATAAGAACCGCTCAACTGCCAGCGATCGGCCCCGGGATCGCTGAATGGCCAGATATACATCGGGCAGGTAGAGCCGCTACAAGAAGTGGCATGTTCATACACCAACCCGGCATGAAAACCGTTGGCGGTGTAACCAAGGCCGGCGCGCCATTTCTCGTGCGCAAAACCGAGAACCTCGGCGGTCTCCTCGTCGATCACCTCATAAGCCAGAGAGGCGAAAAACGGCCCGTTATTGTAGATGGCCGCCAGCGACCAGGCCTCCATCAGATCGGAAGCGTCCACCGTGCCGCCGACGAGATGATCCGGACCGCCGGCGGTGACAAAGGCCGCCGCCAGGGTCAGACCGTTCAGATTCGGCGAGATGTAGGCCACTGCGCTGTCGGCACGGAGGTCCCGGAAACGCAGACCGATCATTCCCCCTCTCGGTTCGGCATCGGAACCGTTGTTGTTGTAGTCGGCTATGGTCTCGGAGAACAGGTCCAGGGATGCGGTGGAGATCTTGTAGGGGGTGTCGTGACGACCCGCGAGGAAGGTACCCCAGCCGCCGGAGAGACCGACGAAGCTGTTACGCATGTTGCCCCAATCCTGGTTATCCAGAACCCCGGCGCCGGTGGCGCCGCCGTCCGCCAGCTCGATCTGGATCTCCATCTGCCAGATGGCGCTCAGGCCGCCGCCCAGATCCTCGGAACCCTTGAAGCCGATAAAACTCTCGTGGCTGGCCAGATCCCACACCTTGTCGCTATGGCTGCCGCCATCGGACTCCAGATCGTAATAAGACATGGCCACGTGGGCTTCGCCGTAGATGGTGACATCACCGGCCATGGCCGCCGGAGCCGCCATGGTTGCGGCGATCGCCGCCGTGAGAAGCTTCTTGTTCATACGAAAACGCCCCTACTTGTTATATCTATGGGATATTCAACGTTCGAAACTACTCTACATACCCGCAATTTTTCAAGTAGATTTCTCACAAATATGTAAATTGTTGGATTTCTGCATATTTCACAAAAACGGGACCCGCAGGCCCCGTTTTTGTTACAGCTGTACTCTAAGCGAAACGCCTAAAACTTATGCCGCAAACCGAAGGAGTAGGCATCCCAATCAAGCCCGAGGCCGTCGGAGTCAAAGTCCGTATACACGAGATATGCCTGGGTCCGTTTGGAGAAGTTGTGGTCCAGACCGATTGCCCACTGGTTCATGTCACCGCCAGTGGGAAACCATTCGCTCTCGTCCGCGGAACCGTACATCGCCTTGACGACGTTGTTGCCGAAGGTGTACGAACCGCTCAACTGCCAACGTTCTACGTCCACATCGGTGCCGGTGTATCCGTTGGCATCTTCATAGACGAGGCCCACATGCAAGCCGTTGGCGGTGTAGCCCAGACCCACGCGCCATTTGTTCTCGGCTGTATAGGTACCCAGCGAGGTCAGAATGTCTGCCGTCTCATCATCCACGGCCTCATAGGCGACGGAGGCAAAGAACGGACCGTTACTGTAGATGGCCGTTACGGAGTAGGCTTCCATCAGATCGGAGAGATCAATCGTACCCCCTAAATGATCCGGCCCGCCGGCGGTCACGAAGGCAGCCGCCAAAGTCAGGCCGTTCAGGTTCGGCGAGATGTAGGCCACCGCGCTGTCGGCGCGGATATCTTCAAAACCGAGCGCGATGAGCGGGAACGAACCTGCAGTGAATGGTTCTGCGTCGGCGCCGTTGGTGTTGTAATCGGCCACGGTCTCGGAGAACAGGTCGAGAGACGCGGTGGAGATATTGTAAGGGGTGTCATGACGCCCCATCAGGAAGGTACCCCAGCCGCCGGACAGACCGACGAAGCTGTTGCGCATGTTGCCCCAATCCTGGTTATTCAGAACCCCGGCGCCGGTGGAACCGCCGTCCGCCAGTTCGATCTGGATCTCCATTTGCCAGATGGCGCTCAGGCCGCC
>JBNKCL010000080.1:0-10296 GCA_050287725.1 Sedimenticolaceae bacterium | reverse complement strand
ACTCCCATTCCGCCTCGCTCAGCAACCGGTACTGCTGTCCGGTCTTCTCGCTCAGCCAATGGACATACGCATTTGCATCTTCCCAGTTCACGCCGTACACCGGCTGCTTGCCCCGTCCGCCGCCGGCATCGTCAGGATGATAGCTGCAACCACCCGCCGCCTCACAGGCATCCCACTCTGCAAAGGTGATCTCGTAGCGACTTACCGCGAAGGGTTGCCCGACCTTAACCGAGTGGGCCGGATGCTCGACCTCTCTGCCTGCGGGATCCGGATCGCCCATCTGGTAGGAACCGGGAGGTATTACCGCCAGTTCGGGACAGTCCGGGCAATCCCTGAAAAACGAACCGGGCGGGTACTTCTTCAATAACGCCGCGTTCTCCTTGGCGCGCTGTTCCTCAGCGCGCGCCTGTTCCGCCGCTGCCGCTTCGCTTGCGATCACCTGCGCGATCGCCGCTTCACTTGCAGACGCTTCCGCTGATGTTGCCGATCCCTTGACATCCGCCGACTCCTCGGGCGCGGCGGAGGCGGCAACCGGCCGGTTTTCCTCTTCACGCTCTTGTGCAACCACCGCTTCTTGCGTTTTCGAGTCGGCAGCAGCGGGTACGGACGACTGCTCGACAGGAGCGGATGCACTCTCTGTCGTCTCCGGTTGTCCGGAAGCAAGCAAGGTTTGGAACAATGACGCTACCGCATCCTCTCCACCCTGCTCTTCTTCCAACTTCTTACGCTCGGCCTCGACCGCTTCCAGGGTTTTGTGAAGCGCCGGCCATTCGGGATACAACTCAATCGCCCGTTTTAAATCCCGCACCACTTCCGGATACTGTTTGCGACGGGCATAAACACGTGCCCGACTGTAGTAGATGGTGGCCGAGTTTCTGGCATCCAGACGACCCGAATCCAACACCTCGTTGAAGATCGCGATGGCTTGATCGTAATCCTTACGTTTCTCCGCATCCAGCCCGTCCTGAAATCTCCGATAAACTCCGGCGATCGCCTGCACCTCTCGCAGTGACTGCTCCGCCTTCCCCCATCCCGGCTGCAAATCCAACGCCTTTTGGTAGTCCCGGATTGCGCCCTGGTAGTATCGCAGTCCCGCCTTGGCCGCTCCACGATTGTAATAGGCGGCGGCATTATTCGGATCAAGCTCAATGACCTTGTTGTAGTCACGCACCCCAAGATCGAAACGACCCAAGGTGGCGTATGCACCGGCACGGTTGTAATAGCTGGAGACATGTTTCGGATTGAGTTCGATCCCCGCACTGTAGTCCTGAATCGCCTCCTGCACCTGGTGTTGGGCGAAATAGGCATTGCCGCGATTATAGAGTGTGACGAACAACGGATAGCGAGCGCCCGCCAATGCGTCCTTCTCCAGCAATTCCGTATAGAGCCGAACCGCCTCTTTATAATTTCCTTGCCGGGCGGCCTGTTCCGCCTCGGCAAAATTCCGATCCCGAAGCTCGGCCCCGGTTCGGATTCTTTGCAGCATGGTCCCCGCCGCCTGAAGGCTGGGCTTACGTTCTTTTGCTTGTTGAAACTCTACCGTCGCCTGTTCGTAATCCCCGGTATGCAGATACAGCATCCCCCGCTCAAGGTACGCCTCAGCCAACCCGGGATTCAGCTCGATCGCCCGATTAAAATCCTTTAATGCCAGCTCCGGCTGGAAGCTGCCCGCATACCCCATTCCGCGATTTAGCAGAAACAGCGAACCCTCCTCGGCGCTGTGTTCTTCCCGCAGGGCCTTGGTGCATGTATTGATTGCCTCTGCCGGCAGCGCCTCCCGGCCCGCCTGCATACATTTCAGTTTGGGATCCTCCAGCACCTGGGACGCAAAACCACCCGTCGCCGCCAACAACAGAGCCATTCCACAAAAGATGTCCCGCACCATACCCGTCCGCATTGAATTGCCACCTCTCGCCTGCACCGACCTCGCCCCGCAGCCATATTGAGACAATGGGTAGAGGAGTTTCGACCGCCGGATGTATCAAACCCACCCACTTCCGCCGTCAGCGCAACATAGCATTTTTCCGGGCCAAATTCCTCCCGGCCACACCTGCCGCCGTTCACCGCCGACTATGGCGCTCCACCCAGCGGTCCACCGCCCCCCAGAAACGCTCTTTCAGCCGTCGCCGCCAGGAACGCTGGCGCCACAGGTCGAGCCGGATCTCCAGGCTTTTTAGAAAATCCTCCTCAAAGCACCCCGCCACATCCGCGGCAAATTCCACATCCTCCACCTCCTGGTTGGCCTCCAGGTTCCAACGCAGATTCCAACGATCGATATTGCAGGAACCGACTGAAACCCAGTCGTCGCACAACACCATCTTGGTGTGAAGAAATCGCGGCTGATATTCAAAAATGCGCACCCCATGCCGCAGCAGACCGAGATAAAACCGTCTGCCGGCATGCCGGATGGCGGGGTGATCGGTATGAGGTCCCGGCAACAACAGCCGCACATCCACACCGCGGGCTGCCGCCCGTCGGAGACAACGCCGAATCTTCCTTGAAGGCATGAAGTAGGCGGTTGCCAACCACACCCGCTTTTCCGCTTGTCGCATGCGGGTCACCAGAGAGCGCTGCATTTCGGCCTGATGCGGACCCTGCGCCAGCGTGGCGCGCCCGGCCTGGCAACCGAACTCGACGGAAGCGGAAACAGCACAATCCAATTCCACCCGGGTAGTGCGCCGCCAGATCTCGCCAAACGCCTCCCGCCAGTCCGTGACACACCCGCCTTCCACCCGGATCGCCACATCGTGCCAACCCTGAGCCGTATCTCTCTGCGGCCAGAACAGATCGGTGATCCCCATACCGCCGAGGAAGGCGACCCGCCCGTCCACGACCAACAACTTGCGATGATCCCGCAGCAGGTTACGGCGCATCGCCCGATAGCGCAGCGGGTTATAAACCGCCAGGTGAACACCGTGATTCATCAGCCGCAAGCGGGTATCGGCCGTCAGCCCGCGCGCGCCGAAATCGTCCAGCAACAGATACACCTCGGCCCGGGTTGCGGCCTCGCACAGCGCCGCAACAAACTGCTCCAGCACCCGACCCGATGTCACCAGATACATCTCCAGCAGCACCTGCGAGCGGGCCGAACGGATCGCCTCCAACATGGCGGGATAGAACTGTTCCCCGTCCACCAGTAGGGTAAAACGGTTATTCGCTCTCCAGGGAAAACGGTAGCTCTTGTCTCGCATCTCTCAGGCAACCGGGTCGGTATCGATTTGGGCGACAGCACCGGCATCGGCCGGCGGCTGCGTCCAGTGTAACCTTAAATTACAACGAGTAGTTGCCGCGAAGAAACCGCAGAAGCGACACAACCGGATCAGCCGTATTGCGGAAAGACCGCCGGCTGCGTGTAGAATAGGCACCCCGAACGCGCATCAACTTCAACAATCTTTAAAGAGCAATATGGCCCAGTACATCTACACCATGAACCGCGTCGGCAAGATCGTCCCCCCCAAACGGGTGATCCTGCGCGACATCTCCCTCTCCTTCTTCCCGGGCGCCAAGATCGGCGTGCTCGGCCTGAACGGCGCCGGCAAATCCACCCTGCTGCGCATCATGGCCGGTGTGGATACCGAAATCGAGGGCGAAGCCCGCCCCCAATCCGGCATCCAGGTGGGCTACCTGCCACAGGAGCCGCAGCTCGACCCTGAAAAAGACGTCCGGGGCAACGTGGAACAGGCCCTGGGCCACGTAACCGAGGCGCTGGCGGAACTGGACAAGGTGTATGCCGCCTATGCCGAACCGGATGCCGACTTCGACGCCCTCGCCAAGAAACAGGCGGAACTGGAAAACATCGTGCAGGCGGCGGACGGCCACAATCTGGAACGACAGCTGGAGGTGGCCGCCGACGCCCTGCGGCTGCCGCCCTGGGATGCGGATGTCAGCAAACTCTCCGGCGGCGAGCGGCGCCGGGTGGCGCTCTGCAAACTGCTGCTCTCCAAACCGGACATGCTGCTGCTGGACGAACCGACCAACCACCTGGATGCCGAATCGGTGGCCTGGCTGGAGCGGTTCCTCCACGAATATCCCGGCACCGTGGTGGCGGTGACCCACGACCGATACTTCCTGGACAACGTGGCCGGCTGGATCCTGGAACTGGACCGCGGCTACGGCATCCCGTGGGAGGGGAACTACTCCTCCTGGCTGGAGCAGAAGGAGCAACGGCTGGAACAGGAAGCGCGTGAAGAAGCGGCCCACATCAAGACCATGAAGGCGGAGCTGGAGTGGGTCCGGTCCAACCCCAAGGGGCGTCATGCAAAGAGCAAGGCGCGCCTGCAACGCTACGAGGAACTCGCCTCCCAGGAGTTCCAGAAGCGCAACGAGACCAACGAGATCTATATCCCGCCCGGCGAACGGCTGGGAGACCTGGTGGTGGAGGCCAAGGGAGTGTGTAAGGCGTACGGCGACCAGGTGCTGTACGACGATCTCAACTTCAACCTGCCCCGGGGCGGCATCGTCGGCATCATCGGACCCAACGGCGCGGGCAAAACCACCCTGTTTCGCATTCTTACCGGACAGGAACAGCCGGACAGCGGCGAGCTCCGTATCGGCGATACGGTACAGATCGCCTATGTCGACCAGTCGCGCGACCATCTGGACAACAAAAAGACCGCCTGGGAGGAGATCTCCGGCGGCGCCGACATCATCACCGTGGGCAAATACGAGTTCAACTCCCGCGCCTGGCTGAGCCGTTTCAATTTCAGAGGCACCGACCAGCAGAAACGGGTCGGCGATCTCTCCGGCGGCGAACGCAACCGCCTGCATCTGGCGAAGCTGCTGCAACAGGGCGGCAACCTGCTGCTGCTGGACGAACCCACCAACGATCTGGACGTAGAGACCCTGCGGGCGCTGGAAGAGGCGATCCTCGCCTACCCCGGCTGCGCCGTGATCATCTCTCATGACCGCTGGTTCCTGGACCGCATCGCCACCCACATCCTGGCGTTCGAAGGCGACTCCAAGGTGGTCTGGTTCGAGGGCAACTACGCCGATTATGAGGCGGACCGCAAAAAGAGGTTGGGGGCGGATGCCGACCAACCGCATCGCATCAAATATAAGAGGATCGACGCTTGATACGTCCTTGTAGCTCTCATCCCGCCCCCCGCGGGGCCGGTGACCGAAACAGGATCACCCCAAGCGCGAGCAGGCAAAAAAACAGGCCGAGGTAGAAGCTGGCGGCAGGGCCGAAATGGTCCCACAACAAACCGGCCAGGACACTGGCCATCAGCATCGCCGCACCGCTTAAGAGATTGAAAGCCCCGAACGCGGTCCCGCGCAGATCGTCCGGGGCCGTATCGGCAACCATGGTCACCAACAGTCCCTGGGTAACGCCCATGTGCAACCCCCAGAGAGCGACTCCGAAAAACACCAGACTCCAGGAGTCGGCACGCGCCAGCGCCAGATCGGCAGCCGCCAGTACCACGAGCCCGAACCCCAACAAACGGGCACGGTTCAGGCGGTCCGCGAGACGGCCGAAAGGATAGGCGGCGACCGCATAGACCAGATTCATGGCGACCAGGATCAGCGGCAGCCAGGCCAACGGGAGTCCGAGCTGTTGGGCGCGCAGCACCAGAAACGCCTCGCTGAATCGGGCCAGGGCGAAGATGGCGCCGATCGCCACCACCCACCAGTACTCCGGTTGCAGCCGCCGCAGTTCATGCCAGTGAATCGGCCGGGCGCGTGGCCCGCCCGGATGCTGCCGTGGCTCGCGCACCCCGAACACCAACAATATCACCGCCAGGAAGCCCGGGAACGCCGCGACCCAGAAGACAGCCCGGAAATCGTCGGCCCACAGCAGCATCAATCCTATGCCCAGCAGCGGCCCCAGAAATGCGCCGACCGTATCGAGCGACTGACGCAGACCGTAGGCGGCTCCGCGCACCCCTTGCGGTGTGATGTCTGCAATCAGGGCGTCGCGCGGCGCGCCGCGGATGCCTTTGCCGATCCGGTCCACGAACCGGGCGACGAACACCGGCCCGGCGCTGGCGGCAACCGCGAACAGCGGTTTGCTCAGGGCCCCGAGGCCGTAGCCGATCACCGCCAACACCTTGCGTCGTCGCAGATAGTCGCTCATGACGCCGGAGAACACCTTGACGAACAGCGCGGTGGCCTCCGCCACCCCCTCGATCAATCCAACCGTGAAGGCACTCGCGCCCAGCACCGAGACCAGAAACGCCGGCAACAGACTGTGGATGAGTTCCGAGGAGGTATCCATCAACAGGCTGACAAACCCGAGCACCCAGATACCCGGGGGGATTCTGTGACCGCCCTGCTGGTCGTTTCCGGTCATCGCTGGCCAGTCTCGTCTATCCGTTCGTTTCGCACCAATAGAGTATACGTTTCACTCACACCTGCCGTCGCTTCCGGCACGCCGTTACAAACCGAAACATTCCGTTACACCGCTGAAAGGCTTTCCTTCCTGTTTGACCCTATTCTCTATCGCATGGATGCCGTAGTCGGTGCGGTCGTTACGAACCTTCCCCTGAATCTCCGGTCCGGCTGCGACATCCAAATCAAACACCATAGAGAGGATTTTGTAATGAACATCGTAATCCAACGGACCCTGCTTGCCATCAGCGGACTTGCCCTGATCGGCACCCTGACAGCCTGCAACCAGCGCGACCACCGCCCCGACCCAGAAATGTTCGCCCAGCGGATCATGGACCGGGTCAGCGAGAAACTGGATCTGAACCAAGAGCAGATCGCTAAACTCAACGACGTCAAAGAAGCGCTGATGACCGCACGCAAGGAGATGCGCAAAGAGCGTACGGATATGAAATCGGAACTGCTGTCGCTGCTGGACCAACCCACACTGGATCAACAGAAGGCGCTGGCGCTGGTGAACGAGCGGGGTGATGCAATCAAGGCACAAGCCCCGAGGGTGATCGCAGCGATCGCCGCATTCTATGACAGCCTGACCCCGGAACAGCAACAGACGCTGCGCACCACCATTCAGGAACGGATGGAACGGCATGACCGGTACGATCGGGACTCTTCGGACCGGCGGCACCGGAAGGATCTCTCCCAGGAACACCGGCGGAACTCTCCGTTCGTGCCGGCGCTGGCAGATGATCCGGTCACGCCTCATAGCCAGATACGGCTTCTGTGATTAGAACCTATCCTATAATCCTGCACGGCCGCGACCGTGGCGATTTTCGTTCAGGGCGCGACGCGTCAAGCGTAGTGTAGCCTTCGCTATATGAGCGAGACGCAACAAAGCCATGGACGAAAAGCGCCCGGTCCCCAAGGGGTTGTGCCCGAAATGCGCGCCTGCGATGTTGCACCGCTTGCCCGTACAGCAAGTACTGTGCTGCACGGTGCGCCTAGCAGCCACGCATTTCGGGCAACAACGCGGGTCGTGAAGGATCATGAAATAGATTCTAAACGACTGTGCATCGCCGACCGCCTTACGGTAATCTAGCCCGGATGCATAAGATTCTGCTGATTGATGACGATGAACGGCTGGGCAGTCTGCTCAGCCGTTATTTCGCGCGCCACGAGCTGCAACTGGAGAGCGCCTTGCGCCCCAGCGCCGGGTTGAAAAAGCTGGCGCAGGGCGGTTTCAACCTGGTTATCCTCGATGTAATGCTCCCGGAGATGGACGGTTTCGAGGTGTGCCGGGCGATTCGCAGAGAGAGTGAAATTCCGATTATCATGCTCACCGCCCGCGGGGAGGTAATGGACCGGGTAGTTGGACTGGAACTGGGCGCCGACGACTACCTGCCAAAGCCGTTCGAGCCACGGGAATTGGTAGCGAGAATTCAGAACATCCTGAAACGGGCGGGCAGCCACAAAAAACCGGAACCGATACTCCGCTTTGGAGAACTGCTCATCGACGCCGACCTGCGCGCCGCCACCCTGAACGGGACTGCGTTGGAGTTGAGCACCATGGAATATCGCTTACTCGAACTATTCGCCAGACATCCGGGAAAAACCTTCAGCCGGGACGAGATCCTGAGCCTGTTGAAGGGGATCGAGGCGGATCTGTTCACCCGTTCCGTGGATATCCTGGTCAGCCGCCTGCGCCATAAACTGCAACCGCTGGACTGCATTCAGACCGTGCGCGGCAGCGGATATCGTTTTGTGGGGAAACCGACATGAAGCGCCCCGGTTTTTTCCGCTCCCTCTCCGGCAAACTGGTACTGCAGTTCCTGGTGATCGCATTGCTGCTTTCGGCAGTGGCCGGCATCGGGTTTCGGGCGGCGTTTCACACCCACTTCGACGAGAATATCGGTCCGCACATCCTGCAGTATCTTGAGTACATGCAGGCGGATATCGGGATTCCGCCGGATCAGGAGCGGGCGGCACAGCTGGCCGCCCATCTGCCGGTGGATATCGTCATCCTCGGTCCGAAGGGCACCTGGTCCTCCAGCGGACAACCCGTGGACCCGGCCACCATCAGCCCCCACCGAAGCTTCGTCCGAAACGGAACCGAATACACCCTGGGAGAACGGGAGGGCCGGAGATATCTGGTCACCCGCAGGGGTGAATACACCCTGCTCTTTTCGCTCCCGTATCTCCGGGAACGCACCGAATGGCGCGGCCTCCAGGGTCTGGGCATGCTGTTGCTGGTGCTGGTGGCGTTGTACGCCGCGACCCGGCGGCTGTTTGCCCCCATCCAAACCATCCATGCGGGGGTGGAACGTTTTGGCGCGGGTGATCTCACCCATCGCATCGAGATCCGCCGCCGTGACGAACTGGGCAGCCTCGCCACCAGCATCAATGCCATGGCCGACGAGATCCAGCGGATGCTGGACGCCAAACGGCAACTGCTGCTCGCCATCAGCCACGAACTGCGTTCACCCCTGACGCGCGCCAAGGTCTCGGTGGAGCTGTTGCCCGATCTACGGCAACAACAGGAACTGAATCGCGATCTGGACGAGATGGAGAAACTGATCGAGGAGTTGCTGGAAACCGAACGGCTCAGTACCGATCACCAGGTATTGCATAAACGCCCGCTTTCCCTCAATGCGTTGATACGCGAATTCGTCGAAACCAAGTTTCAGGGTCAACAGATCGCGCTTGAACTGCCGAACGAGGAGATCGAAATATCGGCGGATGCACCGCGCCTGCGGCTGTTATTGAAGAACCTGCTGGAAAACGCCCTGCGCCATACCCCGGAACAGGCCCAACCGCCAGAACTCAAGCTGTCTGTGGAAGAGAACCGGGTCACTATCCTGGTACGCGATTTCGGCTTCGGCATCGAGGAACAACACCTGCCGCATCTGATGGAACCGTTTTATCGGGTGGATCCCGCACGTCAGCGGGAAACGGGGGGCTACGGCCTCGGTCTCTACCTGTGCCGGATGATTGCGGAAGCCCACGGCGGCACTCTGGCCATCGCGAGCACGGCAGGCGAAGGCACTACCATCACCATCACCCTCCCCGTTCCCGAGGCGGGGTGACGAACGGGCTGCGCCGCGGCCCTCTAGATTATGAATAACCGGCGGCCGAACCGGAAAACCGCTCCGGCCGCCGGTCCGTCAAAAACGTTTACAGCGGTACAACGTTCTCGGCCTGCGGGCCCTTCTTCCCTTCAGTTTCGGTGAACTGGACCTGCTGACCCTCTTTCAGGGTGCGGAAGCCGTCGCCGACGATGGAACGAAAGTGGACGAAGAGATCGGCACCATTTTCTCTGGCAATGAATCCATAACCCTTGGAATCATTGAACCATTTGACGGTACCGGTTTGCTGCTCAGACATTTTGATAAACCTCAGTTGTTGAAAAAACTCTCTGACATGCCCTACATGACCAAAGAACGATTGCCGATATATGGAAAATAACTATTGAAATCGCTATGCGGGGGTGAAACAGAATGAATCGCCGAAGCAAGATTCGAAAACGGATAGAATTCCCATTACGAAGGAGTAATGAAAGTAATCCCCGAACCGGCAAAAGTCAAGCAAAGTATTTCCAACCGGCGTCCGATTTCACAAGTCGGAAACCCAAAAAAGAGTCCGATCGGCGCTTGCCGGACGACCGGCGTTCAACCCCGACGCCAGGTGGTGCCCTGAGGACCGTCCTCCAGGATGATCCCGGCCTCTTGTAGCTCGTCACGGATGCGGTCCGATTCGGCCCAGTTTTTGTCTTTCTTGGCCTGGGTACGATCAGCAATCAGAGCTTCAATATGTTCCTCTGAATACACAACCGTGGTGGAAACAGAATCCGTAACACCAACAGCTCCTCTTAACCCTATCTGACCACCTTTCAAGAAAGCTTCCGGATCGTCCTGAAGAATCCCCAGCAGCCCCCCCAACTCCCGTAGCACCGTCCCCAGGGCCGCGGCGGCAGCGAGG